>DAOUPA010000600.1 GCA_030626405.1 Planctomicrobium sp. | reverse complement strand
TCTTCGTGAAACCGGCAGCGCCCGTTCGTCCATACCAAGTGTTTTCGTTGAGAACACCACTGCCAACGGAGAGTGACGCACGCTCTCGTCGGGTCGTTGCGGCATTCGTTTCAAAAAGAAAACCGTCATCTTGCTCATCAACAGGCCAGGCAGATTTTCCACTCTTCAAGTTAAGAGCGCGAACTCCGTCTTCATCATGCAGTAAAACGATGTCGTTCCACAGTAGCGGAATGGTTTTTGAATGGATGCTTCGATGAGACACGCCGACGGACCAGATACGACGTACGAAATCAACTCGCTCCGGTTCAGAAGCTGAGGCCCCTTTTGAATCGAGAAGCGACTTTTCTCTATCCTCTTGAAGTGTTACTGATAAACGTTCGAGAATCTCTGCAAGGTTTCCTTCTTCACCGGCGACTCGTCCGATGACTTCAGGGAAAGAGCTTTTGAAATGGCTGAGCTTGATTCGAGCCTGTCGGAAACGGCCTTCAAAAAGTGCGGCAACGATTTGCCTTTTAAACACTTCGATTGACGCTTGGTCGCCATCGTTTGGTTCTGCAGCAGTCTGCGAGAGTCTCCAAAATAGTTTCGCCTTGGTGATCTCTCCCGCTCTCCAGTATTGATCGCCGGCCGAAAGGAATTGATTTGGCGAAATCCGTCCCAATAATTGTTGTCGCCAAAGTGCATGTCCAGCGAAAGATTTCCACTCCAGCGGAGTTGGTTCCTGAGCAATCCGATCGGGTAGCCTGGCGGTCAACATGTCCGCCAGAAGTGTTGCTTCAATTTCGTGTCGAACTTCGAACGGGATCAGAACTCCAGAATGCTCAGTACGAAGTTTTGTAATGCCGGTCGCTGCCCGATCAAAATCGGCGGAACCAATGTCGTCCAAAACACCTCTGTACAAACGTTCGGCTTGAGCGTCTGACCGAGTGACAAGCTGCAGTTGATTGAGAGCATCCTGGCTTCGAACCCCTTGACTGTTGTGCAGTGTCAGGAAGAACATTACTCCGCAAGAGAGGATTGCCTTCCAGCGAATTCTTCGGAAGACAAATTTCCCAGGAAATTTGTCTGTCACTGAATCGAATTCCATTACTCCGGATCTCGCAACCAGCGGCCCAAAATGAAAACTGCCACGCCCAGAGTCGTGAGTGCTGGCATCCAAATCAATTCGAAGCCTGTGGCGAGTTGCCGCAGAATAAGCAGAGGTAGAAGTGTCAACGCTGCCAATTGAAGCAGAAAACCAACGTTATTTTTGAAGGAACTGTTTGCCATAAAATGAATCCAATAGATGAGTTTGGGGAATGCGAGTATAAAATTATTCTCGATGAGTTAAGATATCAAATTCCCAAACGATTGATGAGTAAGTCATTGTCGAATCACCAGGAATTGGAGGATTGAGGCCGAAGATGTCGCGTGTTGTTCTTGCGATGAGTGGAGGAATTGACAGCTCCGCCTCAGCCTGGCTGCTTCAAGAGCAGGGCTATGAGGTGATCGGGCTGTTTATGCGCTCTGGTGTGACCGATGAAGTCTGCGAAACCGGAATCGGTGGTCTGCCGATTGTCTCCGCCAAAGCACACAAGCAGGGATGTTGTAGCGCCTCGGATGCTGCCGATGCCAGGCGCGTTGCGGACAGCCTGGATATCCCGTTTCACGCCATCGATTTCAGTGAAGGCTTCGGGCAGATTAAAGAATACTTCGCTGACGAATACCTCGCTGGTCGAACTCCGAACCCCTGCGTGATGTGTAATATCTGGTTGAAATTCGGCAAGCTGTGGGACTTCGCCCAGCAAGTCGGAGCCGATCACATCGCCACCGGTCACTACGCTCAACTGCAATCAGTCGAAGGCGAAGACCGGCCGGGACTCTTCCGTGGCGTCGACCCTAGCAAAGACCAATCCTACGTTCTCTTCGGGACGGATCGCGACTTGCTCGATAAAATTCTGTATCCCGTCGGTGGTTATCAGAAGAGTGATCTGCGTGAGTTGGCAGCGAAAGCCGGCATCAAGACGGCGAACAAACCAGACAGTCAGGAAATCTGCTTCATCCCAGACAACGACTACTCACGGTTTCTCAGTGACTTCCGTGGTCCGCAAGAGACCGCGGGTGAACTGGTCGATACTGCTGGCAATGTCGTCGGTGAACACGCCGGTTACCAGAACTACACGATCGGTCAACGACGCGGACTGGGCGTTGCGTTCGGCGATCCACGTTTCGTAGTCAGAATCGAACCAGACACAAAACGAGTTGTCATCGGGACGAAAGAAGAACTGGGTCGAACGTCGTTGGAAGCGAATCGCATCAACTGGCTTAAACAGGATTTGAAATTTCCATTCACGGCAACGGCGCAGATTCGATATCAAAGCACACCCGGTCGCTGCACCATTCATCAAATCGACGAAGACCGCATCCGCGTCGATTTCGACGACCCGCAATTCGGCGTCGCCCCTGGCCAGGCAGTCGTCGCCTACGACCAAGATCGAGTCATCGGTGGCGGCTGGATTCTTTAATTCTCACATTCGCAATAGAGATGTCCGCCTCCGCATTTTGGGGAAGTTTCCAGAGCCAGTACTGTTCCCTGACATTCAGCGAACGACCCGATATACTTCGCTCAGAATAAAAAAGTCGGCGACGCGGTCCTCACGATCCATCGCTTCGCACCCAAACTAAGACACGTATTTAACGTCAACACCTACGGAGTCCACAACAAATGTCAATTTCTGAAATTATCCCCGGTAAAACTAAAATTGGTTGGATTGGCACTGGCGTGATGGGTTCCAGTATGTGTGGACACCTGATCGACAAAGGTTTCGAAGCAACAATTTACACTCGCTCAAAGGACAAGGCACAAGGACTCATCGACAAAGGAGCGACATGGGTCGACTCGCCGAAAGCGGTCGCGGAAGCGTCTGATGTGATCTTCGCAATTGTTGGATTTCCTCAAGACGTTCGTGAAGTTTTCCTCGGCGAAAACGGAGCACTTGCCGGTTCCAAAGAAGGCAATATTCTCGTCGATATGACAACCAGCGAACCATCGCTGGCGGTCGAAATCGCCGAGACAGCCAAAGCACAAGGAGTTGCTTCGATTGATGCCCCTGTTTCCGGCGGGGATGTCGGAGCCAAGGAAGCTCGGCTTTCGATCATGATCGGTGGCGACAAAGATACTGTCGACGCACTCAACCCTGCCTGGGAAGCGATGGGAAAAACCATCGTTCATCAAGGTCCAGCCGGTGCCGGTCAGCATACGAAAATGGTCAATCAGACGCTCATCTCCAGCATGATGATCGGCGTTTGCGAAGCTCTTCTCTACGGTCACAAAGCAGGTCTCGATTTGGAAACCGTAATGAAGTCCGTCTCGACCGGAGCCGCCGGCAGTTGGTCGCTCTCCAGCCTCGGCCCGCGCATCATGGCAAACAACTTCGACCCTGGTTTCTTCGTCGAACACTTCATCAAAGACATGGGCATCGCCCTCGCAGAAAGCCGCCGCATGGGACTCTGCATGCCCGGTCTGGCACTCGCTGAGCAACTCTATCAATCAGTCAAAGCCAAAGGCTGGGGCCGCAATGGCACACACGCACTGATGCTCACACTTGCAGAAATGTCCGGCGTCGACTGGACAAAAAGATAGAAAAAATCATCGCTTTGCAGCGCAGATCAAGCCGTGTGATGAATACTAGAGAATCCATTTTCTTAGCCAGCCACTTAAAGTGGCTGGTTAAACGGGGGAAGGAAAATGATCCGAATGACGAAACTTCTCGCTCTGTCATGCTTCGTCTTGTTTAT
>DAOUPA010000102.1 GCA_030626405.1 Planctomicrobium sp. | reverse complement strand
TTCACGATGACCCTAAATTAATATCGACTCGAAACACTGCATGGAGGGCGTTTCGAGACCTGCCGAAGATCTCTTAACGATCAACAGCTGTGAAGGAAAATTGCATGACCTCCAAAGAGTTTACATCCAGCCGTGGTGGTACCGGAAAGAAGAACGCAAACTGTTCTTTTTGTGGGAAAAGTTATCGCGATGTCGGTCCCCTCGTTGAAGGTCCAGGTGACGTCTATATCTGTGGTGAATGTATTGACCTGTGTCAATCGATTCTCGATCAGGATCGCCGTCGTCGGGGAGACAGCAAGAAACTTTTCCAGAAAGTGCCGACTCCGCGTGAAATCGTCGCACATATGGATCAGTACATCATCGGGCAGTCACGTGCTAAACGCACAATGGCAGTTGCTGTTCATAACCACTACAAGCGACTGATGCTCGCGGATGAAGCGGAGAATGATGTCGAAATCGAAAAATCTAACATCATGTTCATCGGTCCGACCGGATCGGGAAAAACGTTGTTGGCTCGGACGATTGCTCGTTTCTTGCAAGTTCCATTCGCAATCGGAGATGCGACAACGCTTACGGAAGCAGGCTACGTTGGCGAAGATGTTGAGAATCTGCTTCTCAAGCTTCTCCATTGCTCAGATTTCGACATCGAGAGTGCTCAACGCGGCATTATTTTCATCGATGAGATCGACAAAATTGGCAAGACGAGCCAGAACGTTTCCATCACACGAGATGTCTCTGGAGAAGGCGTTCAGCAGTCCTTGTTGAAAATGCTGGAAGGGACTGTCGCAAACGTTCCACCTCAAGGTGGTCGGAAACATCCAGAGCAACAGTACATTCAGATCGACACGACCAATGTTCTGTTCATCTGTGGCGGAACATTCGTCGGTATGGAAGAGATTGTTGCTAAGCGACTTGGTCGCAAAATGATCGGATTCGGTCACGATGCACGATCAGTTGATGACCAGCGCCGAGAATTGCTCGAACAGGTCTGCGTTGAAGACGTCCTTGAATACGGATTGATTCCGGAATTACTTGGTCGCTTGCCAGTCCTGGCAACTCTTCGCACCCTGACCGAAGACGAGTTGATGTGTGTTCTGACTGAACCCAAAAACTCATTGGTGAATCAGTATTCAAAACTGTTTGAGATGGAAGGAGCAACGCTCGAATTCCAACCTCAAGCTCTTCGGGAAATTGCCAAAGTTGCCAGATCCAAAGAGACTGGTGCTCGAGGGCTACGCAGTGTGATTGAAGATGTGATGTTCGAAATGATGTTCGAGCTTCCAGATCAGGAACGTGGTGGTCATTACGTTATCACTCCTGAGATTGTTCTTGGAAGAGACAAACTCTTTCCTAAAGACGAATCCGCAGCTGCCTGACGTGCAACGTTAGCGGAATATGCTGATGAAATAGTCATCAAGAGCGGCATGAAGTTTTCATGCCGCTCTTTTTCTATGCCTGTTCGATCACGGCTGGAACGGCTATAAACATGATCGAACATGAATTTCCAATCTTTTGGACCACATTGATATGGAGGGTGAAGGCAGCAACCATTCGGCGACGGATGAGACGTCCATCGAAAAACACAACTTGTGGACTCTCGCGATTCAGAATGTCGTCCTGCGAGTCGGTTGGATCTTCAAAACTGAAAGCGTCATCATGCCGTTCGTGGTCGATACGATTTCAGGTGCCGGATGGGTCCGTGGGTTGCTACCCGTTCTCAGCCGACTCGGGCAAAGCGTCCCTCCTCTTCTCTATGCGGACCGCCTGCGCAGTCATCCGCTGAAAAAACTTCCGCTGTTTGTGACATCGATCGCCATGGCGATCCCCTTTCTGTGGCTCTCCTGGGTCTGGTACAATCTCGACGACCGCAGAGTCTGGTGGATGACACCGTTTTTTCTCGTGCTCTACTTCGTCTTTTTCTCCGCAACCGGAATCAACCAACTCGCCTTTGGAGTTCTACAAGGGAAGCTTGTACGTCCCAACCGTCGTGGCTTATTGCTGGGAATCGGGGGCGTTGTTGGCTCTCTGTTCGCCGTACTTGCTGCGTATTATTGGTTACGCCCCTGGCTGGCGATGGCCAACAATGACGGCTTCACCTGGGTCTTTTTGTTCAATGGAGTCGCGTTTCTGGCAGCTGGCATTGTGGCTCTGTTTTGTATTGAACATCGAGACGAGTCCGATGGGCTCAGACCAATGAAACTCGTGGCTCCGTTCCAAACTGCCTGGACCATTTTCCGACATGACAAACCATTTCGCAGAGCCGCCTACGTGGCTTTGTTGTTTATCTCATCGCTACTGGTTTTTCCGCACTATCAATCGTTGGGTATGGATAAAATCGGTACGAGTAGTGAAGATCTCATTTACTGGGTGATCGCTCAGAACCTCAGTGTCGGATTCTATAGTCCCGTCTTAGGTAGAGTCGCCGATCAACTCGGGAATCGTCTTGCGATTCGCATTGGTCTGTTCGCCGTTGCTTTTACGCCAATTCTCGCAATCGCATTTGCGAATGGCTACATTCCGAACCCTGCCGAATGGTACTGGCTGACATTCGTTCTGTTGGGACTCACTCCCGTGCTCATGCGGACCATCTTGAATTACACTCTCGAATTGGTTGGGGAGGAACAGCATCCGCATTATCTGAGCACCATGAAAATTATTTTCGCCGTTCCTTTTGTCTTCGCACCGTTTGTCGGATACTTGATCGACAAAATCTCTTACGAAATTCCATTCACAGGTGTCAGTCTACTCGTCCTTTTAAGTGCCGTATTAACGTTCCGAATGGTCGAACCCCGGAACGAAATTCCGTCGACTGAATGACCTCCAAAGTTATGCCACCGCTGATCTCAGTCATCATCCCGACGCTCAATGAAGAGCAGAATATCGCCGCAGTCATCGATGCTACACGTCAATCCGGTGACTGCGAAATCATTGTCGTGGATGGTGGTAGCACCGATCAGACAGTGAAGCTTGCAGAACATGCCGACAAGATTGTTACCGCTCCCCAAGGTCGCGCAAGCCAACAAAACGCTGGAGCAACCGTCGCCAGTGGAGAGATTCTGTTGTTCCTCCACGCAGATTGTGAATTGGTCTCAGGCTTTGTTCCCAGAGTTTGCGAGTGCCTGAAGTCCTCCGATGTTGCCGCTGGATGTTTCACACAAATGATTGACCATCCCGCGTCCAAGTATCGGACGATCGAACGCGGCAATGCCTGGCGTGTTCGAAGCTTGGGATGGATTTACGGAGATCAAGGCCTCTTTGTACGCAAAGAAACGTTCGAGCAACTCGGCGGATTTCCGGACATCCCTTTGATGGAGGATCTCTATTTTTCGAAGTCATTGAAGCAAGTCGGTCGGCTCGTTGTGATCAACTTCCCTCTTGTGGTCAGTGCTCGTCGCTGGGAAAAGAACGGGACAGTTCGCCAAACCTTGCGAAACTGGTCCTTTGTCGTCATGTCTCACGTTGGAGTCAAACCATCGACCTTGGCGCGTTGGTACGGTGATGTTCGTGAGGACGATGTTAACTCGAATTGAACTCGTTATCTCGTAGACAAGCGATGAAATATCACGTCTTCATCAGGAGTTAAACGCATAGGCACCAAGAGGAAACGACATGGGGGAAAACGTTTGATTCTTAAACGTCCTTCACGCCATGGCGTCTTCGCGTAAAGAAAAATGTGAATGGACTCACTTCAACTCAGCAAGAACCGCTTCAATTTCGAGTTTCAGTTCTGGATTTCCCAGGTTTGGATAGAGAGCCTTTGTGACGCCGAGGAGTTTTCGTGCCTGTTCGCGATTTCCGAGTTGAATATCGATCTTGGCGATTTCTAAGCGAGCCGCAATCCACTCCTCTGTTCCTGATCGATGTAGTCGTTCGATCTTTGTCCACCATTCGCGCGCCCGCTTCAGATCTTCTCTCATTCCACGTTTGACCAGGACAGCAATTACTTTTCTCATCAGGCGTTCGCTGCGTGGTGACTTGGTGATTAGCGATTCGTAAATCTCGGCAGCTTCCGGCAAGTTTCCAATCGCGATAAACGCTTCTGCGTGAGAGTCGTCCAACATTCGCTGCTGCTGTTCAGTGAGTTGATCCCGAGATTGCGAAAGCCGGGTGATTGCTTCGAGTTGCAAATGTCCTAGCTCCACTTGCCGTTGACGGTCAATTTTAGAAGTCAGTTCCGTCAGCCCTAATAAAATGCCGAGCATCGTGGAGGGGTCCGTCTTGCCAAGTTCGAGCATGATTGCTCGCGCTTCGCCCAACCTCTGTTGACCAGCGAGAGAAACGATACGCAGTTGAGCGGCGGCTCGGTCAATTTGAAGCCAACTTGGATCGATCTCCGAGTTACGAATGGACGCCTCAGTTCGTTGAAAGTCAACAGTCACGTCGATTCGTTTCAACCAATGACTGGCAACGCCGTACCATCGATCCCGATGTTGCAATAACAGTTGTGCAACGCGAAGCACAGTCTGGCACTGTTCAATCGACTTGAGTACGTTCTCTTCCGGGAGATGGTCTTCGATACGAACAATCTCTTCGAGCAACTGATCTTCCCAAACATCGACGGGGCCATTGAGATCTCTGAGTCGTGAAATGATTTTGTCGTAAAGAATCACAATTCGCAGAGTTGCAGAATCGAAACGAGGATGAGATCGCGGAATGTCTCGGTAAAGATCGATGGCATCGGTCCATTGCAGGCGTTGCTCCTGATGCGTCGCCAGCATCCATGTTGCTTCAACAGCAGATGGAGTGCCTGCATATTGCTGGCGATGTTTCGTGAGAGCCGATTCGTAAGCGACTCGCGCTTGTTGCGATGGCTGCTTCAGGTAAATCCGTCCCAGCGAATAGCAGTTCATCAAGCTGGCATCGCTCGATTTGGAATGCTCCGGGAAGTTAGAAGTGATCTCCGCAAACGTCTTGGCCGCGGCCGCCCAATTTTCTTGTTGAATTTCAATAGACCCTGCCGTGAAAGCGTATTCGACGGCAAAGTCGGTCTTGCCTTGCCGATGTGCAACGGCGGCTGCGTTGCGAAAAGTTTGGATGGCCGTTTCCAACTCTCCTTGATGATAGTTCCACTGTGCCTCACGCAGCAGATTCGCCAGTTCGCTGCCCAAGTTGAGATTTTGCTGAACTTGTCGCAGTTTGAAATCTGTCCGTTGTTGCCACTTTCCAAATGTTTGTTTGTGATGCCGGGTCGCTTCCGCGAGGAGTTCCTTTTGGAATTCGGTTTGTCCTTTTTCTCCTGCGATTTTCCATGCCGCGAGCAATCCTTCAACAGCGACCACACGAACCTCACCTGAAAGCGGTCGTCCTTCTCGAACGCGGTCGGTAATGAGTTTTAAACCGTCATCGATTTTCCCTTGATCCAATTGAATTCGAACTTCTTCAGCAAGTACTCCATCGCGGAAAGCATCATTAACAGTCGCGTTTTTCAAGGATCGCAGGATCGAAGCAGCTTTGCGGAAATCTTCTTCGATTCGAGCAAGTCGCGCTCTCAATAGCTTCGCGCGAAGAGTCCACTGCGACTCTGGTCGGTCCCTTCCTAACTGGTCAAGTTTTTTGCCGACGCTGATTTGCCGTCCAGCTTTGTTCGGACCAGGGTGTGCAGAACGCGCCAAGAAAAAGTTTGAAACAGCGAGTCGAAATTCCAACTGCTGTTTCAGTTCTCTGAGTTCCGTGACATTTAACGCACCATCGATAAGATCGCTTTGAGATGGAGGGGTTGAATTTGAAGCAATTTTTTGGATCAGAGGTTCAATGTTCTTGACGGCAATTTCGAAATACTGAATCGCTGCCGCTTCAGATTTTTGATTGACAGGATTGACTTTGAATTCCCACGCCAGCGCATTTCCAAAGTGGGCAGGCAACATTGCCAATTCTGCTTCTACTTCCAGCAGGCGAGGGTTTTTCGTGTCTGCTGCCATGAATTCTGTGAGGAGCCGCTTAGCTTCTCTCCACAATTCCTGACGTTCTTCACGAGAGGAAATTTCTCCGTGAGCCGTGAGCGTTCGAGCGAGTTCGACAGTCAGGCTTGCCCGCTCGTCAGGCAGCAGTCGATTTTCGCTGAATCGACTGACTACATAATCTTCCGCAATGAGGAACAGACCTCGTGATCGAAGCCCTTCGAAATATTTTCTATGAAGTTCATCAGCAGGCGCGAGCGTTGCTGTAAAGAGAACGGCACCTAACAGTATGATGAGAGCAGGTACGGTACTCTGAACGAGAACGATTTTCGAATAGGCTCGCACATCTGGCCTCGTGGCGAATTGATGTCTGCCGAAATACGGAAGTCGCGGGCGGCAGTGAAGTCGAGGTCAAGCTGCTCGGCAGACGCCCTCTTCTGATGCATTCGTGTCGTAAAGGCTGTCGAGAATCTGTTTCCCTGTCAGGGATTGGTCAACGACCATCTTTTCGTGAACTGTTTGAGACAGTGACGACCACAGACGCTTCGCAGGCATCAATGACGCATAATGATCCCAGTCTGAGTAACTATCGAGCTGATTTTTCACGCGGTGATAATTCTCGTGAGAGGCCTGCATCGGTTGGGCGCTTGACGTTTTACGAAAAGTCGTACGAACATGCTGGCATTTACTGACAAGGTCAGTCGTGACAACGTCGAATCCAGCCCGGCGGCCTAGGTTTTCCATCGTATCTGAATTGAAATTAAAAATGTGAGCAAAATGCCACTTGTTACTGGGCGTGTGATAGAGACTTTCTACATTGGGAACTTCAACGATGAAATGTCCTCCCATTCGCAACCCTTGATAGACTCCCCGGAAAACACTCAATGGATCACGCAAGTGTTCGACAACATGATTCGCCGTCACCAGGTCGAGCGTCTCTGCTTCGAACATACTGATATCGAATGGCCCAATTTGAACATCGACCCCGTATTCTTGAATGGAAAACCCGCCGTATCCCTCATCAGGCTCGATACCATGAGCATCGTAACCGCGTGTTTTCAACAGGTAGACGAACTCACCTCCTCCAGAACCGACATCAAGAACGCGATCACCTGCCTGTGCGAATTTTTCGACCAGGGGGAGACGAGTCAGTGCCCGCGTTCCCGCTCGATGAATGTGCTTCAATTTCGGTTGAGCCACGCCCTTATACAAGAGTCGGTAGTCCTTGGCGTAGTATTCCGCGACTTCTTCAGGTGTCGGAATTGGCGACGTGAACACCAACCCGCAACCAGTGCAGATCACTGTATGCAGGTCTTCTGCTGCACGACCTCGAGTAGCCAAGGTCTGGTGTTCTTCTAAAGAACAAAGCGGACATGTGACGGAAGTTCCTGTCACGAAAGAAGTTGCGTTATTCATTGGGTGGCGTCCATGCCGATTTCTGCGATGGTGAGGACAATTGCCGCTCCATATTGGATCAGGCAATCCCTGTTTTATCGCAAACCTTTTCTCTACTGCAAGATGAATCACACACAGATGGGGCGAGAATGCAAACTGCGGGAGTTGATAATCGCTGTGGGAATAAAAAATTTACGAATCGATTCTGAGTTTCCGGGGTTTGATCCCTTGTTGAAAGACTTCTCGCCTTATCGCATGCCCAAAAGTTTCTACAGGTGTTTCCCCGTGCGCGCACTGGTAACTTATTCGTTGAATTTCTCACCACGATAGCGGTCTGCGACGTTTCAGACGCTCGAGAGGATCGACGCCGAGCGCGTCGTCGACCGCACCAGGAAATAAGTCGTGCTCGCAGCCAACGACCTTTTCAAACTGATCCCATCCCAACAGGATTTTTAGTCATTGATGGTCAGTTGATCAATTCGCCTTATCAGGTTGAATGGGACGGAAAGGCTCTTCACATCAACGGAACGGTCCTTGAACACCCTAGTGGTTATCGTATGGCTCAAAGGATTTGTGATGTCCTCAAACAAGCCGATATTGAAATTATCTGCAGTGGAACGGCGCATTCGATTCCGATTAGTTCAGATGAAGGTGACGCATTCCTGCGGTGGGTTGCCGGACCAGAGAAAAGTGAGAGCGACCTTGGCTCTGTTTTGATTGCGCTGAAAAACGATTTCGATACAAAGTTACTGCGCAGCCAACTTCTCTCACTCTTCGCAAGTTCGGATTCGATAGCTCGAGTTCAAGAGAGTCTCTCGATCATTGATAACATCTATCGCGCGAATGTTGCTGCTAATCAAGCAGTGACTCGTTTGCAGAAGCTGTCTTATCCGCTCACGATGCTGGGAATGGTATTGACCGTAATTGCATTCGGGCATCTCCTTTCACATCGACCAGCTCAAACGGCCTCTTGGTGGATGTGCCTTGTTTGTACAGTCCTGACCTTCCGCTGGCTTACTTTCAACTCCCTGATGATGGGATAACTGTCGGTTTCAGATATGATCCCGAAGCTTTGCTTTCAAGCTGTGCCCAATCCCTTTCCTGGAAAAGGTTTATCACATATTGACATGAAAATCGGAATTCGATTAGAAACAGGGTCGAGGAATCATTTTTTGTAACAGGGAAGACTCCATCGTGAATTCCAAATCATACGAAGCTATTTTCGAGGACTGCCTGAGTTCAATCCTTCATACGGTTGAGAACGCGAAGGTTTCAGATCAACCTTTTCCTCATTTCTTGTTTGAGAATCTCTTCCCGGTCTCCGTCTACGAGCGAATGATTAGCACTTTTCCGCCACTGGATAATTACTCTGAGCTGGGTAAGTACGCCGGAACCGCTGGTCAAACGCGGTTTCGATGTGCCCTGACAAAAGATGGACTGACAGGAATGACCGACGAGGAGCAACATTTCTGGCGGGCTGTTCGAGATGCCATTGGTCACCCGACTGTCAAGAGTGCTGTTTTCAAACAACTTGCCGATGGTCTCGCTTACCGTTATTCAATTCCCAAAGGAGACGTTGAAGAGATCGAGGCCTACCCCAAGTCCGAGATTTATCACGAACGCTCTGGTTACTCAATCAAGCCGCATCCGGACACTCGAAAAAAAGTCGTCACGATGCAAATCGCTCTTCCGCAAGATCATTCTCAGTCTGATTTGGGGACAGAGTTCTATCGCATGAGCCCGAAAGGGTTGCTGTCAAAACCTTATGGTTTTACGACAGCGATGACAGCTCCATTCGTCCCCAATTCAGGATTTGCGTTCGTCGTTCTCAATACGCCAATGAAACGAAGTTGGCACGGTCGCAGCGAACTTTCCGAGGGATCTGGAGAACGAAATTCGTTACTTCATCTCTATTACGGTGATGTCGAAAACGCTGACTTGGAAGTTTATGAAAAGTTCTATCACGAAACTTCAAATCTCAAAGCAGCAGCCTAGAACGCTTTCGGATTTATTATTCATCGCAGATCCAGCTTCAAACTCATTCCGGGAATATGATGTACTTCGGCGGAACATGGTCCGTCAGCCAGACATAATTTGGAGTGACATAAAACAGGCAGCCTTCTGCGTTCATACGCTCAGATTGTATCTTAAGCAGAACTGGACGCCCTCGGCGTTGGCCAACCGACATTGATGTGTTGATGTCGGTATGAAGATGAACAGCGTGCCGCTGCTGTTTGTTCAAGCCATTCTCTCGGATGGATTCGACGAAATGCTCTGGCGTTCCGTGGTACAAAATTTTCGGCGGTTCTGCTGGTTCGTAACCCAAATCGACAGTCAGAGAATGCCCTTGGCTTGCCCGGATTCTTGTTTCGGATTCATTAAATGAAAACCGCTGTTTATCGTTCGAGCGAACAATTTCCTTGAGTTGTTCGAGGGTGAGTTCACGACGATGACGCCTGAGCGCGCTCAGTAAATCTTCAACATCTACCCAGCCCATTTCATCGAGTGATATCTCAATCGTTTCCGGCTGATGCCGCAGCACCAGACTGAGAAACTTACTGTAACTCTTGAGTTGTTTTTCGTTCATCTCGCTCCATTTTCAATCGGTACCTGTCATTGCTCTTTCAGAGTTGACCATCAAGACACCAGTTTCCCACGAACGGCCATGGGGACGATGGTCACGTTTGGTGGAATTTTTTCAGCCACAGGCTTATGCCAGCAATTCTTCAATCGGCTCGACATCTGGTTCGGCAAGGCGGATCGGGCGGCCAATGGAAGACATATTCTGAATTGTATGGTCAATGCCCATCGCGCCCATGACCGTGGCGATCATTTGATTGACAGCGACCGGATTCTCAGCGACTTCCATTCCAGCTTTATCGGTCGCACCGTAGACCTGTCCGCCTTGAATTCCACCGCCTGCCAAAACAGTACTCCAGGCATTCGGGAAATGGTCTCGACCGGTTTGCGGGTTGATGACTGGAGTTCTTCCAAATTCACCCATCCAGACGATTGTTGTTGATTCAAGGAGTCCTCGATCTTTCAGGTCTTTCATCAACATCGCCCATGCAGGGTCGAGCGTCTCACAAAGCGCCTTGACTGCTGTGAAGTTCTCCTGATGCGTATCCCAACCGATTTGTGCTTCGCCGTTCGGGCCTCCCAAAGCAACTTCGACAAACGGAACTCCACGTTCAACGAGACGCCGCGCGAGCAGGCATCCCTGACCGAATCGATTCTTGCCGTACGCATCGCGAATTTCGGCGGGTTCATCTTCCAGGTTGAACGCCGACATCGCGCTGGAATTCATCATGCGTACGGCCTGATCGTACGCGGTTTTGTGGCTGTCCGTCGGCAAGCCAGGACGGTCTTGAGCAAATCGGTTCTCGACAAATTTCAGCAACTCCAGACGCGACTTCGCTTGTTTTTTACTCACGGTTTCTGGGAGCCGCGTGTTGCTGACTTCAAGTGGAGCGCCGTACTCAGGGGCGTCGTCGTTACCAGCACGTGGAGGATTATTTCCACCGACGAGAAGTGGTGCTTGCTGCGGCCCAAGAAACCCTGGTCCGAATGCGGCTGGATTCAGAACATTGTTCGAAAGGATACTGATGTAATTCGGGACACCGGCGCGGTTGCTGGGGTATTCGTGTCCCAGGAGCGAGCCGAGCGTCGGGTACTGAAGCGGACCGGCAGGTGAGTAACCGGTGCGAAGATGGTAAGACGCCCGACCATGGTCGCCCTCTTTAGTTTTCATCGACCGAATGATCGCCATGTGCTCCATCATCTGGGCAACCTGCGGCAGGTGCTCGGCAATTTGGATGCCTGGAACCGACGTTTGAATCGATTCAAACTCGCCGCCATTTTCATGCTCCGGCTTCGGGTCGAAGGTATCGAGCTGACTCGCTCCGCCAGGCATCCACAACAGGATGCACGACTTCGATTTCTCAACTTTCCTTTGGCTTTGGCCAGCCAACAGAGGGAACCAACCGGAGAGTGAAGAGGCCGAGAACCCGGCTGCCATCAATTTGAGAAAATTTCGACGTTCGTGCTGGAACATAGGACGCTCGGAAAGTTGGAGAGCAAATTCAGGGAGATGGGCAAGGACCGTGATGTCTTACAAGATACGAATATTGATGGGAATTCGCGAAAGAAAATGCTGATTCGGTGCAATTTTTTCTAACTGGAATTATTCGTTGCGTTCTCAGTGTTTTTCATAAGCAACGATTCTAAAACGTGTTGTGACTCAACGTGTCATCGTGAATTCCGGCGTTAATTTCACCTTGAACTAGCCGTACATTTGAAATGCACGGCTAGACTCTCTTTCGGGATACATGTCGCGCACCGTCGAGTTTGCTCAGCGATTTGAATAGACTGCGGCCTCAAATCCTGTTTTTCTCATCGAGTGAACGTTTGATGCCGAACCGAAGTAACTCTCTGATATTCTGCACTCTGCTGGTTGTGAGACTGTTCTCAGCGGAGCCTGTGCAAGCTCGTCAGCCGAATATCATTGTGTTGCTGGCGGATGATCTTGGTTATGGAGAACTTGGCTGTCAGGGAAATTCGCAAATTCCCACGCCACATATTGACTCCATCGCGAAAGCGGGCATTCGCTTCACGCAAGGATACGTGACTGGTCCGAATTGTAGCCCGTCGCGAGCAGGGTTCCTGACTGGAAAGATACCGACTCGGTTTGGGTACGAGTTCAATCCAATTGGGGCGAGGAATGAAGAACCGGGGATCGGCTTACCGTCGAAGGAAATCACGATTGCGGAAATGCTTCACGACGTCGGCTACACCACGGCATTGATCGGCAAATGGCATCAAGGGGGTGCGGCGGCGTACCACCCGCACCGGCACGGCTTCGACGAATTCTTCGGCTTTACGCATGAGGGACATTACTTCGTCCCGCCACCGTACCGAGGAGTGACAACAATGCTTCGCCGGAAATCATTGCCTGGGAATCAACAGGGACGTTTCCTCAGCAACAAACTGATTTACACAACTCACATGAAGCACAACGAGCCGGATTACGATGCCAATAACCCGATCATTCGAGGTGGTCAACCGGTTGCGGAAAATGAATATCTGACGGACGCGTTCACTCGAGAAGCGGTCGACTTCATCGACCGGCACGCGGACAAACCGTTCTTTTTGTATCTTGCTTACAACGCCGTCCACAGCCCGCTGCAAGGGGCAGACCGATACATGAAGAAGTTCGAGACCATCGAAGATGTCCACCGCCGAATTTTCGCCGCGATGCTTTCCAACCTCGACGACAGCGTCGGAGCCGTCCTCGACAAGGTTCGGGAGAAGGAGCTAGAGAAAGAGACAATCATCTTTTTCCTCAGTGACAATGGTGGGCCGACTCGGGAACTGACATCGAGTAACCTTCCGCTACGTGGTGAGAAAGGGCAGATGTATGAAGGCGCGATTCGTACCCCGTTCATGGTGCAGTGGAAAGATCAACTGCCGCGCGAAACCGTATACGACAAACCTGTCAGCAGTATGGACATTTTCGCAACTGCAGCGAAACTTGCTGACGGAAAGATTCAACACAAAATTGATGGCGTCGACCTGATGCCGTATCTCACTGGCGATGATGCTTCAAGTCCGCATGAAGAACTCTTCTGGAGGCAGGGGTATCGTTCGGCACTTCGGTACAAAAACTGGAAGCTAGTGAACATGCGACGGGGTCTGAAACAGTCGAAATGGGAGTTGTTCGATCTTGATCACGATCTTGCCGAAGAAAACGATCTCGCAGCCAACCATCCAGAAAAACTTCAAGAGTTAATCGAACGTTGGGAAGAGTTGAACACTCAAATGATCGATCCGCTATTTTAGCCGGTCGAGGGGCAATGGAGAGCAATTTTTTTCCAAGGTGGCACACTAACCGAGCGTTTTTACCACAAACTACTCACTCAACTCACTCACAACAATACTGGCGTTGCCGAACGATGATAGACCAACCTCTTCACAAGTCAGATTCACACGCCGGTCGGTGGACTGTGGTCGCAATGTTTGGATTTGCCCTGACAATGATTGCTTTACTGTTCCTGTACTGGCATTTTTACACGGCACCGTTTCGGTCTCTGCAATATGCCATCGACGCAAAGTATCCCAACTCCGCTCCCCGCGTGGTTGGAGGCCAACACAAGAGCCACAAGGAAGGGCTTCCCGAGATTTTGCGACTCGTTGTCTATATTCCGAACGAGGACTTCGATCCGGAATCGAACACGGAGAAAAGCGAAGCAAGAGCACTCGAACTTGCCGAACTTGCTTTCGAACATCAGGACGAAACAAAGTACGACGAAATGGAAATCATCCTGCTGGAGAAAGACGCGGCAGGAACCAGAAAACACTGGAAGACGTCAAAGACAATTGCCGAATGGAAACAGCTTCTTTGATGATTCTGTTCTTTGGATAATTTCGTAAAAAATCACCACGGAGGCACAGAGACACGGAGAAGAAAAGAGAGCCCTTGTCTGAGACTCGATGTGATGTAGACGACGTAGGGTGGTGCGTGCAGCCTGATCGAAGGTGAGTTACTGATGCAAACTGAACTGTGATTCAAACAGCGCGATGTCTTCACCCTGACTTGCGAAACCCACCAACTTTGAGATCCGCATACTTCACTCACCCTACTGTCTACAATTTCATTCAAGGCTCGCAGGATCAAGCAGCACTGGATGAAACGTCCCGTGCATCGGCTCGCCTTTGGGGATTGCATTGGTGCCGTCGAGGATTATTTCGTCCTGATCGGAACAAACGCCGTCGCTAAAGACGTTGATCACTGTTGCTCGTCGTGGACCATCGGTTCGGTTTTCATTGGAGCCGTGGACCATCAACGGATGGTGAAATGCGCACTCGCCTGCCTGAAGTTCAATCGCGACCGGGCGGTTGAACTTTTCAAGTTGCTCAGGTGAGAGAACTTCACGGATGGCATGCATATCTCCGGCGAGTCCGGTGATTGGGAGCAGATCCCAGCGGTGGCTGCCAGGGATGTATTGCAGGCAGCCGTTTTCTTTCGTGCTCTCGTCCAGACCAATCCAGCAAGTTAAGTGCGACATTGGCTTCGTCGCCGTCCAGTACGAATAGTCTTGGTGCCACGCTACGACGCCACCATGTTTCGCTGGTTTGCAAAACAACTGGTCGTGCCACATCCGTACGGAGCTACCAAGTAGCTGGCTCGCTGGAACAGTAAACGCCGGATGCCAGAGAATGTCGTGGAACCCCGGGCAGATTCGCCACGCGCCCAGTGCATGAAAGAGCACAGAGTTGGGGTCCACCGATTCATTCGTGTGGTACTCATACCACAACTCAGAACCTTCGTGGGTGGGTTGGACTAACCCAGCAAGTTCTGCTCGCAGGGTTTCAATCTGCTGGTCGTCAAGAATCCGGACGCCAGCCACGTAGCCGTTTTCTTCGTAGAACGCGATCTGCTCTTCACTCAGACTGTACTTCTCCCAGTCGGCAGGAGAAGTCAGTTTCGGAAATAGATCGCTGACGGGATGATGAACCTGAGCGAGATCCATTGTGATACTTTCTCGAAGGTTGCAAATGTGGTGTGCGGCGTGTTTTTCTTTGTTCGAATGGCTCTCTATTTCTGCACTTCGAATTCCACTAAAACAGGGCAATGATCGGAGGCCATTGGTTCGTCGATCACCTCCGAAGAAATCATTTTCAGCGTCTTGCCGCGATAGAAAATATAGTCGATCCGCGATCTTGGTTTGCTGGAAGGAGCCGATGGCGCTGGTGGGTCATTGATCGCATTCTTCCATTTTTGTTGCAGGATTTGCACAGGTTCAGCATCTGGTGTGGCATTCATGTCGCCGGCAAGAATTGTCGGGATCGTCTCATCGTCAAAGAACTTGTTAATGGCCTTGGCTTCCGCGACGCGATCATCTGGCACATTGTGCTGAAAGTGAGTGCTGATAAATCGGAGTGAGTTTCCATCTTTCAGGCGAACAGTCACCGCAACCGCAGCGCGCGGATAAGTCGTTTTCTCTGGTGTGCTTTCCGTGTATGGCAATGGCTGGATGTGGACATCCAGGATCGGTAACCGTGTGAGCACGGCATTGCCGAACAAGCCACCTTCGTAATGCTGCGTCGGCCCAAACCGGACTGCCATGTTCGTGAACTCAGCGAGTTTACGCGCTTGATGCACGCGTCCAGAACGTTTTACATGGACGTCGACTTCCTGCAACGCGACTAAATCTGGCTTGGCTTTGTTGATGACATCCGCCAACCGCTGCACATCGTAAATGCCATCGTTGCCTTGTCCATAATGAATGTTGTAGCACAGCACTCGCAGGGTCGCGCGATCTTCACTCTGTGCGAGAGTTGGGACAACTATTGCCACGAAAAAGGTAAGCAACAATGCTGATAGTCTTCGGGTTTTCATTTTTATCACTTGTTTTTCTCCGGCGTATTCTCTGCGGTATTTGTTGTCTCATCAGGGTCTGACATTTGCCACTTCAACCAACTGTAGATTGTCGCAGCGATTTGGTGATAGCCGACGGTGTTGGGATGCACACCGTTGGCGACCGGATAACCATCGACAGGATCGAGGTTCAATTGAGTCGGGATGATACTGATCTGCGGGTCGTCTTTGTTTGCAATCGCTTCAAGCTGGCGCTGAACGAGTCGATGCTGAATTCGCTTCCAGCCCCAGCGCGAGTAATGATCTTTGTAGTTCGCGTAAAACGCTGCCTGACGTGAATTCGGCGGCGTGGTCACGCAGAAGCCGATAGTTGCATCAGGCGCCGCTTTTCTAATGGCAGGCAACAGTTTGTTCGCGCTATCAAACATCCTGTCGATACGAGCATCGATCTTAACCGGATCATCAGGTTTGGCATGAAAGCAATCGTTGATGCCAAGGAGAATGATCATATAATCCGGTCGCTGTCCGTCGCAGCGTTCATCAAAGTAACGCGAGAGATCCATCTGCGGCGTTCCTGTTTCTTTATTGAGGAAGACGAAAGGACTACTCCTTTGTTTTTCAGGGAGAGCCTGGCTTGGCTCGTAGAGAGTGACGAACCGCGCCCACGTCCAGCCACCGTGCCCTTCATACGCGACTCCTTTTGAAACGGATTTCGGTTTGCGAGTTCCGAGCATTGTCCATTCAGGGTTTCCCGGTTGCGAAAGCAGTCGAGCGATTTCGTTGGGATAGACGGTTGCGTTCGTCAGGCTATCTCCAATGATCAACAGACGAATTTTCTTCTTTGCCCCCGCCCTTTGAGGGACGACATGAAGAGTCGTCGACACTTTTCCGAGCAGCACGTCGTCACTTCCATAGACGGCGACACTTAGCGCGTGCATGCCGACATCGCTCTGTTTGGGAGTATAGGTCCAGCG
>DAOUPA010000598.1 GCA_030626405.1 Planctomicrobium sp. | reverse complement strand
GTCGTGATACTGACGGCGTCGATGTTGGGATCGGCCAGCAGATCGTGGTAGTTCGTGTAACGCTGTTCTACATTCAGCCGATCCGCGACTTCAGCCAACCGCTCAGGTCGTCTCGTACAAAGAGCCGTCAATTCAATGTCCGGCATTTCGGCAAGGTTGTCAGCATGCACTTCGCCAAACCATCCCAGACCGATGACCCCCCAGCGGACTCTGTTCGATTCGCTCATTGGATGACCTTATTCGAGTAACAACATCGATCAACACCGCCACTGTTGATGTTCATCAAACGAAAACAACATGGCTTTCACAGACATCATTCTGAATGGAAACCGAGCGGTAAGCAAGGAGAGTGAGCGTCAAACGGATTATGGAAATGCGGCACGCCCTCCAAAACGCCAAGAGTTCATCTTGCACTGGAAATATCGTCCACGGGCGATAGAATGGGTGACATCGCCAGCAATAGATCCAGCAGTGCAACTGCTCGGCCTTATGATTATTTGGCGGCCCGTCACCGCTTCATTCGAGATCTCCAAACATGGAAAAACGCCGAAAGATCGCAGTGCTGATTGAGTGGTCAAGGGCGTACGGACGGGGAGTGTTGCGAGGTATTTCCCGGTATGTCAATACTCATCGGACGTGGCAGGTTTATCAAACTGAACGTGGACTCAGTGACGAGGCACCAGGTTGGCTGCGCGGCTGGGACGGCGACGGAATCATCGCTCGAATCGAGAGTGACCGATTGCTCCGACAGCTCCGCCGGATGAAGATTCCAACGGTGGATCTGTTTGAACACAGTCATGCAAGAAAGATTCCCAGCGTCATCACCAACAACCGTTCAATCGCACACATGGCCGCCGATCATCTGGTCGAGCGCGGGCTGGAGCACTTCGCTTACTGTGGACTCCCCGGTGTCTACTCCTCTGACGCACGTTCTGACTGTTTCGTCGAGTCCCTCAGTAGCCGAGGCTACGAGGTGAGTGTCTACGAGAACATCCGGCAACCTGGCGAGAAGTTCATCTCCACGGCGGAAGACCACGAACTGCGTTGCGAAGAGGCAGTGGCGACGTGGGTCGAGTCGCTGCCCAAACCAGTTGGCCTGATGGCGTGCAACGACCTGCGCGCTCACCAGGTACTCATGGTCTGCAGCGAGAGGAATATAGCTGTTCCCGACGAGGTTGCCGTGATCGGCGTCGACAACGACGAATTGATCTGCGAGTTGTGCCATCCGCCGTTGTCGAGTATTGAACAGAATCCGGAGCGAGCCGGTTACGAGGCAGCCGCGTTGCTGGATCGGTTGCTCGATGGCAAAACGCCGCCGGTCGCACCGATCGTGATCGAACCCTTAGGAGTCGTCCACCGGCAATCCACCGACGTCGTAGCTGTCGGCGATGCGGACGTTGCCGCGGCGATCCGGTTTATCCGCGATCACGCCTGCGACGGCATCCGCGTCGGTGATATCCTGGCCCACGTGCAAACGTCTCGCAGCACGCTGGAACGTCGCTTCAACGGGCTGCTCGGGCGTTCCCCAAAGGCCGAAATCCTTCGCACGCAGCTCGATCACGTGAAGCAGTTGCTCTCGACGACCGACTACTCGCTGGAGAAAATCGCTCAGTTGTCTGGGTTCAGTTACACGGAATCAATGTGTTACAGTTTCAAACGCACGCTCGGCCAGACCCCCGGACAATATCGCAATGCGGCGCGGTTGCCGAAGTCTTGAGACTTTGGGCGTTCAGCGGGAATTCAAACTCTGGCGAGTTCGGCTACGACAATCAGACGACATCAAGATCAAGGGACTACTATGGCAAAGACATTTCATCACATCGGCCTTCCCACGCACGATAAACAACTCAACGAGAAGTACATCGCAGACACCAAGGTCTGGGTGACCGATCCGGCGGACCATCCTTACCGCGTCGAGTTCCTCCGCTTCGAGGACGACTCACCTGTCACTGGCCCCTTGCGCGACATGCCTCACGTTGCGTACCGTGTTGACGACATGAACGCGGAGCTTGAAGGCAAAGAAATCATTCTCGAACCATTCGTTCCGATGCCCGGCCTGAGCGTTGCGTTCGCCAAGGAAGACGGAGCCGTCATTGAATTCATGAAGTTCGAAGACGGGGCGACTGAATTCTCGCACTTGCAGCAAGCAGATGGATAGTGACCAGCAGATCAATGGACCAGTCGAATCACGCCGAACGACGACGGCACGTGAAAGTCGGGCGACTCGACCTGCGGGTCGATCCAGCTCATCCAGTCTTCAATGACCGGTCCGCCGGAGCGACTGTGGCTGAACTCGGCTCGGTACAGGCCGGCGATCAAGTATTTGCTTTCGTTGTCTTTGTGCAGGCAGTTCAGCTTCCGGAGCGTGTCGATCAGGATGGACCCTTCGACCAGATAGCCAACGTCGGTCCTCGCCGTTACAACGACCAGACCATCGCACGACCACGCCCAGTTCATCTGCCGATGAAACCGGGCTTCGTATGCCAGTACCTCGCCGCGCGGATCCATTTCAAGGCCGTAGTACGGGTTCAGCTCCGGGCCGGTGCTAAAGAAAATCTCCACACGGTCGGAGCCGATCACCTTGTCCATCGCGTCGGCTCCATCACCCAGCACGATGTCCGCGTCGGTGACGTCAAACCGGAAATACAGCCGCTCCTCATTCCACAAGGCGCGGAATTCAGTCGCGGGCGGCTCACGCTTGGTCCAGGGAAACGAAAAGTCAGTTAGAACATGAGCCAACTGCCAACTCGGGTCGTGCCCGCGCCCATCGATCACAATGGAATGGACTGCTTTAAGTCGCCTTGCTTCATAAACTTTCGATTGCTGATGAGACGATAGCATTGCTAACCTTGCTTGATGATCGTAGCTCGTGATTTACCACGGCGGTAGCGCCAGCGTCCCGCCGTCCAGTGTCAGGATCGTGCCGTTGATGTAACCGGCGTCGTCGCTGAGCAAGAAAGCGGCGGCCTTGGCGACATCCGCCGGTTCTCCCAGTCGCCGGACAGGGATCTTCTCTGCTACTTCAGCATAGAGTTCATCAATCGGTTTGTCCCAGCCCTGACAGGAAGCGGCAAGCATCGGAGTCTTGACCGTCCCGGGGCTGATCCCAACCACTCGCGCAAGGCCGGCGTAATCCGTAGCCAAACAACGGATGATCGCTTCCGAAGCCGCCTTCGACGCGCAGTAAACGGCATGTTGCGGAAACCCGATCTGCGACGCGACTGAAGTCGTCACCAGAAACGTGCCTCCACCGGCATCACGAAGAGCCGGAATGCCGCACTTCGCCGTCAGCAGAACGCCTTTGGCATTTACTCCCATGACCTTGTCCCAGATTGCGTCGTCGAACTCCTCAGCCGTCCCTTTGCCCCACGCACCGGCGTTGCAATGGATGGCATCAATTTGACCGAACGTCGATTGCGCGCACTCAACGAGAGCGTGAAGGTCGTTCTCGCTGGTGACATCGCAGTAAACGAACTTCGCCCGGTCGGTACGCGACAGTTCCTTTTCTAACGCTTCGCCTTCGGCTTGTTGAATTGAAGAGAACACGACCCTGGCTCCGCGCGCTACGAATTCGCGAGTGCATGCTTCGCCAATGCCGGATGTGCCTCCGGTGATGATGATCGTCTTATTTTTGATGGACATGATGCCTACTGTTGCTCAATTCTAGATTTTGGGGTTGAATTCGTTTTAAAGGAGCGACAACGGAGCGGCTTATGTCGAACACCTCCCCAATATCAAGCCTTGACAAGGGACTACTGTTGCTCAATGTGAATAATGAAAGTTGCGTCAATATGGTCACCTGACATCTCGGCG
>DAOUPA010000539.1 GCA_030626405.1 Planctomicrobium sp. | reverse complement strand
TTCTCCAGGACGTGTAGCTGTTGGAGTAGGAGAGAGCAGGGCTTCTGGCGGATTTTCCATCCGCGCGATCCCACGCCATCTTGCCGTTCCAGTAGCCGAGGCTTGAACGGGTTCCCGATTCAGATTTGGCGGGCGGTGCCGTTGAAGGAACAAAGAGACCATCAACTTCAGGAAGACCAGATCCAGACACTTCAACAAAGAAGGTGTTGGGTGTGAGCTCGTTTGTTTCGACCATAATATCTTTTACTAAGAAATGACTTCTTGGGAGATAGCGTTCGCCTGAATAAGTGCATTTGTCCGGGCGACGAACGCGATCAATCTGTGGCGGTCGCTCTTATAAAGCATCGTGCTTCGGGTGAACAGGGCGCGCAAATACATCACAACAGAAGACCTGTCCGATGCGATGAAACCGTCTTGAAAACCGGTCGAATAACGGCACGTCTCAAGAACCAATCGGCTTCTGACAGGTTCTTAGCACTCGCGAATGTCAGTCAGAATCGACGTCCGTTTCCAACGGCTGTGTATGTTCGTACCTCGGCCTTTCACACCGACGCGAGTTAAAAACGCCAATTCGCAACCTAGGTTTGTCCAACCTCGGTCAGTTTGCAAACAGTCAGCTGAAATCGATGCGATGACGGTCGGCATGTAGTGGAAGAGCACCGCGCGTCATGGTAGCGCCCGCCTTCTCCACTGCCCCTTCAGAAACTCGTGACTGCCGGCAACGAAGCCTGTGTACCACCCGCTATTCTCATAGCAGAAGTTTCCTTCCTCACGGGAACGAATCCAGATGGCACGAGCTCCCGTTTCTCACTCGCTGACCGCTTTCAAGAGTTCGACCATGGCCCGGCCCATGGCTTCGCCAACGTTCATGTAGGTCTCTGCATTTCCGACGTAGTGGTCGCCGGAACTGCCTCCTTTAGACAGCGGATGGCTGTAAACGGTGGCGACGTTACCCTTGAATACGGGGTACTTGCCAGATTTGCCGTCGACCGCGAACATGGCATCAAGGATCATCCCTCCGTTGTCAGTGGAGCCCTTCTTGGTCTGGCCGAGCGTGGCGCAGACGAACTTCGCGTTGGGCGCATTGAAGTCCTTACGAAGCTGCTTGATGAGATGAACAAGGTTCTTCTCGTATCGGCTGGAAAGCGCGGCACTACGGCTGTCCCGATCGCCCTGCCACCAAAAGAAGCCCGCGACCTCGAATTCCTTCACACCTGGGTAATACTTGTCGAGTTCAGTCAACACCTTCTTCGCTCTGGAAATATCGCCATCGTATTGCATGCCAGCGTACCAGTTGATCTTATTCGGCTCCGTACCCTTCACCCAGCGTTCAGGCGTCCCCTTGTACCCGGGATGAATCCAGGTGACGCCCTTAGCATCTGTAAACTCAAAGCCCTCGCAACCTGGCGGCAGCAAGTCCCAGCCCAGGGCGCGATTGCCGATACAGCTTTTGAGGATCATCACCGGCGCATCGGTGACGTGCCCCACATGATGCCCGATGCCGATCTCGGGGCCGATAGCTCTGCCCTCGATGGTCATCCACTCGTTGTTGAAGACCCTCATGCCGCCGGTACCGCTTCCCATGACGCGCACGTTGCGAACATCCTTGCGCTCGGTCCAGTTGCCAGCATCGTCAACAAGGTAGGGATAAAGCTTCTTTTCTTTCACCGTGTGCGTAAGCGAGCCCTCAAGCCTCCCCTTCGCCGGATTGATCTTGCCAAAACCCATCATGTTGGACTGGCCCAACATGATGTACACCTGCACGGGCTTGCCCATGTCCGCTGGTTTCCCGTCGGGGTCTGGAAGTTGGTCGGCCGCAGTGGCCGGCATCGCGAGCAGCATCATCGCCACGACGGCGATGGCCAATTCAAGTGTGTTTCGTATTCTCATTCGTGGTGCCTCCAATTCTTGTAGGACTGGCGCTCTTGCGCGTCAGGAGTTTGGACGTTGCGATCAACGGGCAAGAGTGCCCATTTTACAGTTTTTCCATTAATGATCGATGTTCTCAAATTACTCACTGCTGAGCCAGCGGGAGATAGGGATTTCACCGATTTGCAGGCGGTGTGGTCCTCCGAGAGAAGACCTCTGAGGATACCTCAGCCTGGCACATTGAACCACTATTGAGCGAACTGAGCGAATTCAGCGGTCTCGAAAAACGTTGGGAAATCGCCTATACGTTTTTCCACTTTTTGAGTCTCTACAAGATCGGAGCGAAATCAGTCCAGATTCCGAGGAAACGTATGGCGTACTTGGGACAGATTCGTTGAATCAGAAAACGTATGGGAAACTGGGATTCAAATCAAAAAACGGTGGTTAAATCGGAATCTCAAAATTCGTTTGAGTATTGACACTTTCCACGATCCTTCCTTACAGATTGCCTCTGGCCGAGGGGTGGATTGAGCAACCTGTGCTGAAATTTATCAGCAAGCTCACGTTACTGCGTTGCGTTCAATACGAAACAGAACACATTCTGTCTGCGGTGGAACGGGCTTTCGTCAGGCGGTGCAGCGTCCCCAACGATGTACCCGCCCCAATCAGCCGCATTTGATCCCCAGTGGGCGGTCTTCACGCGTCGAAGCGCCACGTCCCTGGGATCGCGAACATCCCTATCCCCAACCGTCAACACCGGGCTGCCCAACGTCATCCCGTCGCCTTTATCCGTAAAGTGAAACGACAGCACGTTGGCGTTGCGAAGATGAGTTGCGGGGATCTTGAACGAATACTTCTTCCGACCATCAGGTTCGAGTGCTCCAATAAACTTCCCGTTCAGCAGCACGTCAGCTTTGCCGGAAGGGGCTCTTGCAGTCGTCCACCCTGTTTTTGTTCCGACATCGAAACGGAGCAATGCGTCTGTCTCAAACGATGAGGTGTCATGCCCGTTAGCAACGACGAACTGCCGCGTGCGAACTTCACCATCCGTGTTTTTTACGCGGAATGTAGACAGCCCGTCAGCGAGGGATGTTGTGTCGACAGTTGCCTGGTACAGCGTGCGATAGAACGGCCTGCCGATTTCACGCATTGGCAACCAGTCGTTCCCGTTCATTGAATATTCCAGCGATTCATCCGGCTTGGGCTGCACCAAATGAGCCTGGATTTGAACGCTTCCTTTCAAAAGAGCACCAACTCGATGTGAGACGATCGCAACACGTTGTCCCAGCCCTTTGTAGAAGTGCTCCAACTGCTCGCCCTGCACACGATAAATCAAATAGCCCTGTGGGGACAGGTCGGGACAGAGCTGTTCGGCTTTGGGATTCCACCAGCAACCTGCCAACGCCCCGCCGCTTCGATAAGGGACCGTCCGTGTTTTGTGAGCCACGACGTGGTTATCGCCAACAAGTTGTAGTCGAATGTCATGTTGCCGGGCCATATCCTCAAATTCCCGACAGTGGTTTTCTAGGTCAGCTTCGGAAGTGGTCACCACAAACGTGTCTCGCGTCCGGTGAGACATGTCCTGCTTCAGCCACTCGACATGCATGGGCTGAACTTCGTTCGTCGGATATTCGAGCATCTTGCCGTTCACCTTGACCTGCCGTTGGCCGAGATGATATCCGAAGTCCACCGACACAAAATGGATTTTGCCATACTCAAACGAAAAGAAATTCGGACCGAGATACTCCCAATACAACGGCTTGCCGCAGCGGTGATCACCGCGCGGAAACTCCTTGAGTCGATAGGATGAATCTGTATGGTCCCCGGCGACGTTGTAATAGGGCATGGTCAAATGGTTCATGATGCCCACATAATTACGAAAATCGGCGCGTCCGGCGGCGGGGGAAGTCACAAGTGCTTTGTGGAGATTCAGAAGATCGCCGCTGTTTACAACGAAGCGAGGCTTGGGTGTCAGAGCGTTGACTTCTCTCACGAATCGACTCAAGCCCGCCACGGATCGGAGATCCGTAGAGACGTGCGTATCGGTAACATGCACGAAGATGTATTCGTTCTCATCCTGCGCACCAGGCTTGAGCGCGAAATCTACCTTGGCAGCCAGTGGCTTGTACCATTGACCCTGCACCTCATGTCCAGAAGGACGAGTGATGTAGATAAACACCGCGCTGGCGTGAGGCGTGAGCGTGTAAACGCCCAGCTCGTCGGTTTTGACGACGGAATATCCGTCTGTGATCGAAACCCCTTTGACTCCCGATGCCGATCCATCCGAGCACAACATGACGTGTCCATTTATCCGCTTTGGAACGGGTACGCCGTAATTTGGCTTCGGAGTTTCTTTCAGAAGCAGTTCAAGTACCTCCGGTTCGGCTCTTACTCCGTCAGGCGTCTCTGCCCTTGTCGCGTTCATCGACAGGGCAATCAGTAAACCGCTTACAACCAAGCCGAGAAGCAGAACGATACGCATTTGGTCACCCTGAGGAGCATTGGCGAGATGGAATTATCAGCATGGTAACATGCCAAAAACAATGAGCAATGAAATGAAGACACAGACATTATTTCTTGTTCCCACCGCGCACTCTGGGCTT
>DAOUPA010000027.1 GCA_030626405.1 Planctomicrobium sp. | reverse complement strand
GTGTAGATTGCTCAGACATCCCAGTCCTTTCGTTTTGGCACGTTCTTAGCGACCGGCTCCGTTGCCGTTCGGCATTCGCAAGTCGCAGCGTTTCACAGTTCGCGACTCGTCACTGTAACGATCTTAGTTGCAGTAAGTTCAACTTTACAACGGAGAGAGTCAATCACGACCTCTTGACGGGCTGCCGAACCGTGCCGTATGTTACGGCGTCCCCATTGTGTTATCAGCACGCCGGGGCAAATCAATCGTTATCAAAGAACGAGAGAACCGCCGTGATTCAAGCGTGCGCTATGGAGAGCGATCCGAGTTGGATCACGCATTCTTTTAATCTCGCAAAGCTCGCGAGACCGCCACCCGTTTCTGTCAAACCAGCCGACCTTGCGTGCCTGCGCTTTCCGCCAATGGTCCCAGACTGGTCTTTGTGTGTATGAAAAAAGCCCACCGGAACTGGTATTCCGGTGAGCCTGTTGATTCACACTGGAGCATTCAGAAAGTGTTGTGACACAGCAAACTTCATGTCTTCCAGATGTGAACCTACTTCGGTTACGCAAATATGTCAAGTTTAAACGTTCAGCAACCAACTCCATTATTCCCACTTCAGGGTTGGCATACATGCAAATTCTGGTCGGATTTATTCGATGAAGAAGAAAAGTTATTTCGTGAGAAAGTGAAAGACAGGGGCGTTCCAACATCAAAGTGGGGAAACGTCCTCGTTGTTCGAGCCGAGCATATGTCGGCGTTTTTCGATGGACAGGTGAATAAAGATGACGAGGAAGAAGAAACGACGTAGAGCAAACGGAGAAGGCTCTGTTTACCAACGGAAGTCCGGTCAGTGGGTGGTTTCGCTCACTGTCCGCGGCTTCAATGGTTCCAGAAAGAGAATCTCCCGAAACGCCAAGTCTGCTGAACATGGAAGAATGATTCTCCATGAACTTCGCCAAGAGTCGATCACCCCGACCGCCACTCCTTCGCAGATGACTGTGAGGGAGCTGGTGGAACGGTGGTTCATCCGAGCAAAAAAGAAGTGGGACATTTCTACAGCGGATAATCACAAACGGGCAATCGACAAACGCATCGTACCTGCTATCGGTAATCGTCAGCTCTCCGACATCACGGCCATCGTTATTGAGGACTGGGTTGACTGGCTGGAATCGAACGACGTTGGTGGTCGATCCCAGCAACAAGCGTTTGGCACATTGAGTAGTGCATTCAACTATGCCGTGGGACGAAAGCTGATGCTCTTCAATCCCTGCTCTGTCGTCGATACCCCACAATACGAAAAGACAGAAATCCTCCCCTTCGATGACGACCAAGTGAAGTCGATACTGAAGTTCACGGCTGGGGGTCAGTATGGTGCCCTTTTTCAACTCGCGTTCACGACCGGAATGAGACAAAGTGAAATCTTCGGACTCCAACGAAGGGACTTCAACCCCAATGAGTCTACGATTCGAGTTGAACGTCAGGCACGTGAATTCAGAGGAAGAGTCACTATTAAACCGCCCAAGACCAAGGCAGGTATCCGTGTCCTGAAACTGACTCCGCAAACCCAGGCGATGATTGAGGCATTGCCAGTACCAATGAAAACAGATGGGTTTATTTTCACAAGTCCGAAAGGTCTGGTGATTCGCAGAACTAACTTCCGAAAACGAATCTGGGACCCGATGCTTAAGGAGTTGGGCATCCCTCATAGAGGACTTCACAATGCCAGGCACACGGTGGCAACCACCATGCTGACAGCAGGGATTCCACCGATCACGGTTAGCGGGGTTCTCGGTCATGCGAGCGTTTCCACGACATTGAATTGCTACGGGCATTACATCCCGGAAACTAGCTCCCAAGCAGCCGAAGCCATGGCTTCAATTGGCGTCAAGTTTGGGTAGCGTTGCTGTGTCGTTGCTGTCTAGAGGCTACTTCAAGACTTACTCAATTGACGTAAACCCTTTGATAGTCGAATGGTCGCATCCGGACTCGAACCGGAGACCTCCTGTGTGTAAAACAGGCGTTCTAACCAACTGAACTATGCGACCGGGGGTATTCTAGCCAGGGGTACAAACTGGATCAAGCCGTGAAAACTGGCCCAATAAGAATGGATGTCAGTGAAGGACCCCGAATTGCGGCAAGTGGTCGCTCACGAGTTTCTCAAAGCATCGATTCGGCTGTCGTGCTTGGCGATCAGTCACGATAGAGTGAGAGTGACCATCACACAGCTTGTTGGCGACTCACATTCAAGGACGCATTTGACACGATTCTGCGTGATTGGCGACTGGTGGAATAGAATCAGAAGGAGTTGTTAAGATCTTGCGATCCAACTTCCGAACTCTGGAGGGAGTGGTTTCGATGTCTGTATCAATCAATCTTGAAGTGATGGCTGAGTAGGTGATCGCTCCAATGAACAGGGAACCGCTGACACAGTAAAACATCGAATAGAAACCGTAGTGGTCGATCATCCATCCCAGGAACGGGGCCGTCAGGATTGTTCCGAAATCAATGGCAGCCAATGTGATTGCTGTTCCAGACCCGCGATACTGTTCCGGGAATGAGCCTGCCCCCATTGATATGACGCAGGGGAAAAGTAATGCATGACCAAAACCGAGGCACATCGCTGGCGGAATGAACTGCCAGTCGGAAGTCACGAATGTCATCAGGAAGTGACCGATGGCATGGCCTGTCAGTCCCATGATAATGAGGCGATGTCGACCGACTGTTCGGCTCCATTGTCTGGCGATCAGCCTCACGGTAAATGCAGTGACTGCGTAAGCCGTGAAGAACGTTCGAATGCCGCCCAATCCGAGTTCAGTGGAATAGCGGGTAAGGAAAGTCATCGTCACGCCGAAGCCCATTCCCATTAAAATCGCAACCAGTAAAACACGACCAGGCCAATAGCGAAACATGAGTTTATGGATGGGTGGCGTGAATGTGGGGCGGTCATGTCGTTCCCTTTTCGTCAACCACAATGCCAAACACATATGAAGGACGCTGAATGCGAGCGACATCCCAAAGAGAACATGAAAAAGTGTGGGGTTTGCTGGAAAAGAATGAAAGATGAAATCGCCGAGTTGCGCGCCACAGATCATTCCCACAAAACCACTAGCCCCGAAGGTGCCGATGATTTCTGTACGACGATGTACCGGGGCAAAACTCTGAATGTGCGAGACCGACGACGCAAACATTCCAGCAAGTCCGATGACGAAAATGATTCGAGCCACATAAAGTTGAAACCCGATGTCAGGAGCCGTTAAGACCAGAAACGATCCAGTGATGTTGATGACCGAGCAAAGAATCCAGACCTTACGGATTCCGAAGTGGTCAATTGCCTGACCGAGGAACGCTCGAAAAAAAAGTGACCCAACCAAGCCAACGCTGACGATAAAGCCTGTCGTCCCCTCTGTTCCACCGAGAAACTTCACGAACTCGGCAAAACGAAACGTCAGCGCGTTCGCCGTCACAAGCATTACATTTGCAGCGAATGCCAACCAAAATTGTCGAGTGTAGATTCGCTCCGAATGATCGGGGCGTTGTGCGTGTGTCATGAGAAAGAAATATTGGGAGGCTGCGCGCAGGGCAACCACTGGAGGGAATCATTGGGGTACGTCGAATCTTATCACATTCGAACGGACAGAACAGTAAGATTTCTTCGAGTTCACCTGCAGGACAGGCAATCGGCGGTGAAAGTTCACTCAGACCGGGAGATTCTTCGGTTTTAGTTGCTTTCTCCGAAGCGAGGTCAACCTTAGACTTCATGTCTGCCGAGATGCATGAGGGCGTGTTTTAATATTCAATTTGCAGAGAGTTATCGCCAATGATCGCGAGTAGCCTGCTTTGTCAGCGGGATAGTTCCGATTATTTTTCACAGCTTCAGACCAAGCCCCTGACACCCCCGTTTCCAAAAAAACGAATGACACTTATGACTGAAGACGAGCCTCAATCTCCGCGAATCCCTTCTCCTGCTGACCTGGCTCAAATTGGTCGCGGCGTCTTAATGGGCGGAGCGGATGTCATTCCCGGAGTTTCCGGTGGGACGGTCGCATTGATCCTGGGGATTTACGAACGACTCATCGCGGCGATCAGTCATCTTGACCCGACATTCTTGTCATTAGTTGCACAGAGAAAAATCTCAGACGCCTCACAACGTATCGACCTACGTTTTTTAGTGCCGCTGGGAGTTGGCATTCTGGTCGGAATCGTCGCTCTCGGTTCCGTCATGCACACACTGCTGGAGGATTATCGGCAGTACACCATGGCAGCGTTTTTTGGGATGATCGGTGCGAGTTGTTACCTCGTTGCGAAACTTGTGGGACGTTGGAGGTCGCAGGAAATTGGCTTGCTCATCGCGGGAGTTGCATTTGCTGTCTGGCTCGTTTCTCAACCAGTGTTTGCCGATCCACCGGATGCTTTGTGGTACATTTTCCTTTGCGGTGCGGTCGCAATTTGTGCCATGATTCTGCCAGGTATTAGTGGTGCGTTCATCCTGATGATTCTTGGAAAATACTACGAGATCACCGGTATTATCAAAGAGGTCCTCAAGCTGAAAATTTCGCTGGAATCAATGACCCTCGTCGTCACATTCGCGTGCGGTTGCCTTGTTGGCCTGATCTCTTTTGCAAAATTCCTGAGATGGCTGTTAGCGAAATATGCCAGTCAGACGATGGCTGTCTTGTGCGGATTTATGATCGGTTCGCTCTGCAAGATCTGGCCGTTCCAAATCGACACAACTCCCGAAATTGAAGAATTCAAACACAAGGTCTTCAAAATCATTGCGCTGTCTGAAATATCGATCGACGGACAATTTGCGATTACGATTGGCGTCGCGATTGTCGCCGCCATAGCTGTACTGTTGCTGGATCGTCTTGGAACACCAGCTGAGAGTCTTCACGCAGTGACCGCTGAGGATGAAGCTGACGAGCAAACTTAATCGCTCTCACCCCTTCTGAGAGATCGCCTGATGGAGTGGGCGAAGAACTTGTTCGATGACGTGGGCGTTGAGGAGTCGTTCGCATTCGTTGCGGAGTTCGGTCAATGTTTCAACAAAGTTTCCGTTGTGCGGCAAACTGCCGTACTGGCGAATCGTGAAGTAAACGCTGATTGCTTCTTCCGGATAGTCATCGCGGCGGACCTGGTAGGCGTTCGTTCTTGTTTCGATGAGTAATCTCGCTTGTCGTCGACAGTCATCCGTGAGCGCCATTGTGATCGATGGTTCAAAGTTGAGTGGGCGCGCACCTTCGACACTCAGCACACCCTCGAATGCTGGCCCCATTCCGAGTGCTTCGGCAACCAGTTCATCGTGATTGCCGCGGTAGAGGAAATCAAAACCAATTAAAAAATCAAGTGCTTCGCAATCGAGCGGGCTGACCGACAGCATGTACGGCGCCAACTCCAGTGCCAGCGCGTGTTGCGGGATCGCGTCTTCAATCGTTGTCGGGTTGACGACGCTGCTACAAATTCTTTGCTCTTCAATGTTCACCCAGCGGTAGCTGGTTTGGTCCTTGTCTTCTTCCAGAACGAAGGTGCCGTTGTCGCGGCTGTAGAAATTGCGCATCGAAGGATACGACTTCTGAATTCGCCCAAAGAAATCAAGCACGGTTTCCCGCTGTGATGGTAGTGGCATTTCTGTAAACAGATTCATGTTGACGAAGTAATCATCCGCCAGCGAATCGTAGATATTCATCGTTTGTCTCATCGAACCGCTGTGGATGCCTGCGGCATTGCAACGGAGTTCAAGTGGCGCGAGGGTCGTAAATCAAAGATTGAGGAAGTATTCTATCGGCAGGTGAAACTTCGGTCAAAGAGGCGTCATTATGGTCCAAACGGCAATGCGGCAACATTCGGTCATCACTTTTCGATCTAACTTAGGATGGATTGCCGCTGTGGTGAACGAAGATGGAGTCGAACGCCTGCATTTCGGACACAGAACGAAAAAAGACGTTCAGACAAAGCTCTCAGAAGAAGGCTCACTCTCCACGCAAGCACCTCCACAATGGTGGGAAAACGCGCAGAATCTGCTGGTTGCCTACGCAAATGGCGAATGTGTTGATCTTTCGACAATTCCACTTTCGCTTCGTGAAATGACGCCGTTTCGACAGCGTGTGGTGCAGTCGTTGTTGAAAGTTGGTTACGGACAAACGGTCACTTATGCGGAACTTGCAAAGCGGGCTGGATCCTCTGGAGCGGCGCGGGCAGTCGGAAATCATATGGCGAAAAATCGTCTTCCGTTGTTGATTCCCTGCCATCGCGTGGTCGCCTCCGGTGGCAAGCTGGGCGGTTTTTCTGCTCCCCAGGGAATCACGATGAAACAACGGTTGCTCGACATGGAAAACGAGCATGACACATCATTTCAGTTCGCAATTGCAGCGACCTAAGTTCTCTAACAGCTAGAGAGATTAAGACTTACGTGGACCGAGAATTTTGGGGATCACAACTCCTAAAACGAAAATCGCGATTCCCAAGGGGATCAAGACTCTCGGTTTTCTCACAATAAACAGCAACATTCCTGCGGTGCCTACAATCCACCAGGGAGATATATTTGCCCAAGCTGCCGCGCGTCCCTTAGATGGCGCAGCGTAATAGAAAGCTCCCATCAGCGCGCCAACCCGTACAAAACTGCCACACCAGAAGTTCTCCATCGAGTCGTAAACTGCGATGGAAACGCCCGCGATCAGGCAGGAAATCGCAATGAATCCGACCAAGAGTCGGTTCACTTGTGGGCGATTTTTGTCAGTGACCTGATTCATATCATGCTCGGAATAGAGAGTTCTTCGTGAGTTTGCAGCAAAAAACAGATTGCAACTGGCGGAAAGCGTCCGATATAAGCCTTGCTCATAGCGCTCAAAACTGTGGATAAAGTTTCTTCATCATTTAAACATCGGTCCTTGCGAATGCGCTCTTCGGTCCTATTGATGTTCTTGATTTTCATGACAGTTGGTTGCGCCCATACAGCTGTTGTGGAATGCTGGGAGCCAGCCGAAATTGACGTCGCTGGGATGAGCCGAATCGTCGTGATCGATTTTTCTGGCGAACAAGGTAGCGCCATCGCGTCTTCGCTTTCTGCTCGCCTTTGGGAAAACGAATTCTACACGGTTCTCGACCGATCTGAACTGGCGACAGGAATTCAAACCGCCAGTTTTTCCGAGAATCCCAGTCTACAGGAAATCCTCGATTCCGCCAGAAGTTCTGAGATTGATGGAGTTGTCTTAGGCAGCGTCGTTGAGTACCGATGCGACGATCAGATTTTGAAATCTGCAAGCCTCAATTTCTTTCAGGAACAAGAATCGAACAACGATTTTGAACGCGCGGGACTTGATGTGGAAGTTGAGTCGAATGAAGTCTTGCTTCGTGAGGGAAGTGTGACCATTGCGTTTCGGTTTGTCGACGTCGAAACCGGAGAAGTTCGAGCTTCCAAACAGGTCTCGAAGCACTTTACGAATCGTTCAACGAATGGCCATCAAGACATTCCAAGCCAAGGCGCGGTGCTGGAGATGTTGACGAGAGAATGCCTGGACGAAGTTGTTCAGATGCTTGCCCCGCATGAGAGTTCCTGCGAAATGCAACTGGCAACCTGCAATTTCTGGACGAAGGGCTCCCGAGAGTTCAAGAAAGGTCTCAAATCCGCTCGCAACGGAGACTGGTCAGGCGCCGAGAAATTTTGGCAGAATGCCATCGCAGAGAATCCTGAAAATCACGCTGCCTTATATAACCTGGCCATCGTTGCCGCCAAGCGGCAAGACTACGATCTCGCCGAGCAATTTGCTTTGGACGCTCTCAAAGTGGAGCATAAAGAATGCTACACGACAGGCTTGGGAAAAATTCGCGAACGTCGTACTGCATGGAGTCGCGCAAACGACCAACGCGATGCTCGTGTCGTGAGTGCTGGCGAAACATTCTGGCAATAGGCTGTCTTGTTCTATAATGTTCCAGAGACAAACGCTTTTCGTAGCATGAAACGCTATCCTCTATTACGTCGAAATGCGTACGAGCATTTTCGAATTCGGGTCAGCAATTTTCACAATGAACTGTTTGAAGGAGGCGACAATGCCTGTCTGGTTATGCTTGATGGTGATGTGTCTCCCAGCTTCTGCGGTGTTGGCCGAAGAAACGTCTGCGATCAATGAGAAAATCATTGCGACGGTGAACTCTCGCAAAATCACCGGGCGAGAGCTGCAACTCGATTTCTTTCTCAAGCAACTTTCTGCCTCTTCAGTCTCACCTACAAAAGAGACACTGATCGAGCAACTCATTGATCGGGAACTGATCCGTCAGTTTCTTGTCAAACGCAAAGTGAAGGCGGATTCCATTTTGCTTGAGCAGCAAATGAAGATGATCCGCCGACTTGTCGAGAAGAAAGAGAGTGACTTGAAAACAGTTTTGGTAGCAGTCGGTCTCGATGAGGAATCCCTGGAAGAGATGTTGTCTTTGCAAATTGCCTGGAAGATTCATGTCACGAAAACGTTGACTGAAAAACGGATTCATGAATATTGGAACGAGCACAAATCTCAATTCGATGGAACCGAAGTGATTGCTTCGCAAATTTTCAAAAAACTTCCCTCTGACGCGAGCAACGAAGATGTTGCAACAGCAAAGCAAGAGTTAACAGAGCTAAGAAAGAGAATCGTCGCCGGAGAAATCACATTCGCGGCGGCTGCAAAAGAAAACTCCGACAGTCCATCTGCATCGAAAGGAGGATCGCTCGGAACGTTCGAATATGCCGGAATGGTTGCAGAGTCTATCGCGATCACGGCGTTCGGCATGCAACCGGGTGATGTGAGCAAACCATTTCGCAGCCGCTTTGGCCTGCATCTTCTTTCAGTTGAGAAGCGAGTGGAAGGGGAATTGAGCCTTGAAGATGCTCGTTCCCTTGTCGTCAAAGAAATCTCATCGGTCATGTGGAAAGAACAAGTCGCACGAGAACGCAAAACCGCTCGAATTCGAATTGAGCCATAAACACCCGCAATGAAAATCACTTCGCAAATAGCGGAGTGATCTTTTTGTCTTTATCGATCACAAAAATTTGTTTCGCATGCGGGTCGGCGACAAGGAAACCGTCTTTGTAACGACAGATCCCCACAGGCTTCTGCATCGGTTCCCCTTGGACGAAAGCCTCCGGTTTCGCGCCGCTCTTCAACTCGGTTTTCCAGATCGTGTTCGCATAGTTGTCGGCGACGAAAATGTGGTTGTCTACAATGACGCAGTGGTGCGGCATCTGGAAGGGTCGGTCTGCGATGATGACTTCCGCTTTGCCGTCCGTCGTGATTCTTCGAACGGGGTTCTCCAGAGTGGTCACGCAGATCAATTGACCGTCCTGATCTTTCGCCAGCCCTCGTACGGCAGCGATGACAGCAACTTCTTCTGGCTTCCCTCCCGTCTTGGGAAACGACCAGATTCGTTGAGTTTCCAGGTCGGAGACAATAATCTTATCTCCGTCGATGATCAGGTCTGCGGCGATCCCAATGTAACCCTTCGTCAGCGGGACTGGTTTCTTGTCTTTCCCAAAAGAGTAAACCTCACGAGTTGAAGAGTCCCCGGCATAGACCGTTCCATCTTCATCGACTGTGACACAACGGACTGCGTTTAACGGAGTACGGAACGTCTTCGAACCTTTGAAGAAGATTTCGAGCTTGCTGTCTTTTACGACCCAAATGCCTGGCAGTTTTCGATCTGCGATGTAGATCGTCTCATCCGGACCGACTGCAACATCGAGCGGATAGATCAATTCTTCTTGTGCCTGAGCAAACAAAATACTGTTTGCAAAGACAATACACACGAAAAGAATTCTGCGGAACATAATGAACTCAATTAGAACTGTTATGCGGTAGGGCTGAACAGGAACGGAAAATTATTCGCTGCCCCCATTTGACGGGATTGGCAGAGTTGCTTCAAGCTCGGTCAGAGAAGATCGTCTCAAAACTGTTCGAAAAGCGTCTGGAGACATCTCTCGCGTTTGGTACTTTCGTAGATATTCCGGTGAGTGAGGAGCCTGTTCTTCACCGTGGTAGGGATAGGATTTCATTTTCACGAAGGGAAGTGGCTCGACTGTTTGCCCGGTAATCGTGTGCAGGTTGGCATCTTTGTCCCAACCGACATTATGCAGAACAAAGTCTCGTTTCCAGCCTGACTTGAGAGGTTTCTCCGGAAGAGAAAACTTCAGAGTCATTTCATCACCGGCTCCAATGATGGCAAGTTGGTCATCCGTTTGCGTGATGAGTTCCAGGATGTCCCCGTAGCGAGTCAGCTTTCCAGCAATCACAGGCCAGGGTGTGACGGTGTTGATCTGTTCGTAAACGAAATTCTCCGGTCCATGATTGTCGCTGTGCTGAATTCTGGAAACACCACGATGATGCAAATCGGCGGAAGAACAGGTGAGCGGTTGAACAATCAATTCCTCATCGATGTTCTCCGTCGAAAAGAAAATTTGATCCCAGTAGAGTTCCATACTCGTTGACAGGCGGATTCGATGGTCGTCGGTCGGGAAAACATCAGCGAGATCAATTGCCATGGTCTTCGTCTTACCACCAGGGAATCCGCAATAAGGAATCACTTCGACAAACTCACCTTTTTCATTCGGAGCAAGAATGGCAGGTGGCTGGGGACCTGGTAACTGGGAGTTCTCATGCAGGGCGACGTTCAGTCCGGTGTCTGTCGGAAAGATCCAGCCTGTCAGGAACAGAGTCAAATTTTCCGGTTTGCTTTTCAGACCGAAATCAATTTCGACGTAGCTATCGTCCGTGTAGCCTTGCATTAACTTTCGTTCGAATGGCTTCGCGTAGATGTGATCTCGATCAAGCACTTCCGGCAGCAAGTCTCGACCGAGATGATTGCGAACAGAGACCGGGGAGCGTTTCTCTCTCACCTGATAGAGTCGATGCTCTGCGATTTCAGGTGGTCCCACTTTTTCGTTGGTGAAGATGTCGACATCCGCCGGATGGTCGATTGCGATCAATTCAATCTGGTCAAAGTAGGCAATTTCCCACAACTCCTCAGTAATCTGGAGCGCGTAAGTTCCATCTTTTGCCTGCAATGCTTCTCCTGGAATTTTCAAGTATTCCCACGGGCGGCTCGGGACAAGTTCTCCGGCGGGGTTCTGCAAACCGATGGGAGACGCCCAGAGTAAGTCGGTCACAAAAACAAATTTCTCTCCATTCCACGTGTAAAGATATGGACACGATCCCAGAAGCTTTTGTCCTTCCCAAATCGTTTGATTGCTTGTTGGTCGAAGGAAGTTTTGTGGAATGCCGTTTGTCCAAACAACACGAATTGCGTCGGCGTGTTCTAGAGAACCGAGTCCGAATTTCGTGATCGGAGATTTCACGAGCATCTGTTGGAATGCACGACCAGCACGAATTTCAACGATGCTTCCGAAGCCGTAGTAGTTATTTTTTTGACTGTCGGCACCCCCTTTTCCTTCAACGTGTGCAGCAACCAACCCCAGGTCCAGCCAAGGATTTTGGTTTCCGCCTTCGTTTGAAATGAAGCGAGCAGCCCCATTCGAAATGGTGACGAGATCCGTATCACCATCGGCGTCAAAATCACCGGTTGCGAGTGAATCGACCTGACTCTTTGCACCTGCGATGAGGTCTTTCGATTCAGTGAAACTTGCTGCGTCTCCACCTTTCAGTAAATGAACCTTGTCAGCCGAGATGTAGGCGATGTCACGGTGTCCATCGTTGTCGTAATCAATATCGAAGAGTGCGCCACACGAATTTCCCGAGATTTGATTTGATTTCGTGAAAGTCACTTTCCCTGTCTGTGGAATCATTGTGAGAAAAATTTCAATCCCACTAGTGCCACCAGCGATGATGTCCCAAGAGCCGTTCTTGTCGGCGTCGACAATTTCGAAAACTGTTGGATCGCCATGGGAGAACGTCTCTTCGAAAACATTCCAACGAAACGTGCCGTGTCGGTAACTTTCAAGGAATCCGAGAGTGCCATCACTCAGAAGCAAGAGAAGATCGATATCGATATCGCGATCCCAGTCAATCGCGATGCAATCAACAACGGTCTTTTCGTCGAGCGCCGAATCGAGCGGCTTTTGCACAAACTCGAAATTGTTCTGGTTATTCCAATAGGAGACCTTCCCTTCAGAAATGACAGCGAGATCAAGATCTCCATCGTTATTCAAATCTGAAGGAAGGACGAGACTCACTCCCAAGAGTTGCTCCAGTTTTTCGAGTCCTGAAACTTTCTCAATCGATACGTCACCGCCGATTGAAGACAGCTTTGTTTCGTAAACACCAACACCTGTCTCTCCGAAGAAAATCAGATCCAGGTCGGCAGTCGGGCGAATCGTCGGTTTTTCTCCTTCTGGTGTTGCGGTGTCTTGTCGATCGTAATCGAGATCCGCGACTACAAAATGATCATAGGAACGATCAAGCTCACGCGAATAAATCTCTGCCCACTCCTCGTCATTCGCTTCTTTCGAGAAGACTTGGAACGACGCTTTCGTTAATACAAGAATGTCAACGATTCCATCCAGGTTAAAGTCCACAAGATGAGTTTGCACAGCAGGGTGATCGAGTTGAGGAAGATTGCCTGCGGATTGAAAAACGACCTTGATTTCCGTTTGATTCGACTTGCCAGCAAGCTCCTCCAACTCACTTTCCAATTCACTTGAAAAACGAAACTCAACAAACTCAAGTCCATGTTCAATGAGGAGATTGCGGTCACTGTTCGATACGTCATCACCATTGATGACATGATGAATTCGGAGCATCCCCGATTTCGCGGCTGAAAAGTTACCTTCCTCAAAATTCTTAGTCACCTCTTGCACAAATTCCTGAAGGTCATATCCCGTTCGAATTTGGATTCCAGTCGCAAGGGGCGTGATTAACCCATCGAGCTCTTCTACAATTTGTTGCAGCGGAGGATCATTCTCTCTGGAGATGGAGACCATCCACTTAATAAATCCAAAAATGTTCTCAGGAGCGAGAGCATGCAGGTTGTTGAGTGCATCGCGACCGGTGGCGACCGTTTGAGGATCACGACTCGCCAAGCTTGCCTGGTTGATTTCAAACCAGATCGTCGGATCATTTTCGAAAAGCTCCGCAGACTTGACCAACAATGCAACAGCTTTTTCAGGTTCTAATCGTTTCTCCATAATGCGCGCTTGCAGACGGTAGCTGACAGGGTCATCGGGGGAGAATTGTCGAAATTCCTGAATCGATTGCATGGCCGATTGAAATGCTTGCTCTTCCTTTTGTTCTGACGCTCCACCGTCAAGCTTTAGAAAAAACATGGATTGGGCAATCGCCAAATTTTTGTGAGCGAGATGACTCTCCGGAAGAATCTCGGCAAGCTCTCGAAAGAGTTCGGCACTTTTGCTCCACTGGGAATTTTCAAGTTGAGCAATGCCGACATTCCGAAGCTCGTAGATCCGTTCCAGGTCTTTCGGCTTCAACTGAGAATGATTCGTCATGTCAGGGCTGTTGAAATCCTCGACGGGTAGCGCCAAAAGGTAAACCATCACGCCAATCAACAACACTAACGCCAGTAACAACGATAACGCCAGACCAACTAACAGCCGCTTCTTTGAGTTCATTTTGATCTCGATAGCACAGGAAGAAAAATGAATGACGGAATTAATGAAGGTCACATGTTACCTCAATCCGTGCGTTCACTCATCTGTTATCAGAATTTTTGTGACGACACGAGAAATTCTGTCAATCTCTGTTCCGGAAGGGATCACTGAGGTGACGCCCACTTCGCGGAGGAGATATTCAAATTCGTAATCTTCATCAGGAGCAATTGCCAGAACTTGAAGCTTTTGGGAAATACTGGAAAATCGCGAGATCGAGTTCGCGTCAAGTTGTGCAGTATCAATAATCACAAGATCACAATGGTGATTTTCAACGTATTGAAAAAGGTCGTCGAAGTAGGCCGTCCAACGGAAATTGACGTCCTCGGAATTCGCAAACTCACGCTCTAGACTCGCCGTCAGGAACGATTGTTTTTCGCAAACCACAACTAGCCGAGGACTCATTTTTTCGCCTTTCGACTGATGAAAAGGATCTTCATACTCTTTGATCCCTCTTAATCTAGCGATTCCAGCCAGCCTGTTCGAAATTGTCTCCGCTGGTTTGCTTGCCAGTATTGTCCTGTCTCTACTTCAAGACAGGTCAGCCAGCCTGTTCCGTAGACCCAGGTATCGAGGCAAATCGCATGTCCTCGATTCGCAGGTTGACCACTCTTTTGGGAAGTGTGTCCGCACACCACGACCTTCCCTGATTTGTGTGGGCCGATGTAGTCAAATAGGTCCCAGTACAGAGTATGTTCATCTTGTTCTTCAAGAGAGGAATCATGGTAAACAGACGCATGAACGAAGATATGCGTGTCGGTTTCGTAGTACGGTTGGAGTTGGTGTTTCATGAAGAGAACATGGCTGGTGGGGACATCTTGAAACCCCGGTTCTCGCTTTTGCTCGCTTGGTCGATACGATTTCAGTGTCTCTCGGCCTCCACATACCAGCCAGTGTTCGATGTTCATTTGCCCTTCAATTGAGGCCAGCATCATCACTTCATGATTACCTCGTAGTGGAGTGCAGCGACCAGACTCGGATTCCTCAATCAACCACTCCAGGACACGCTTCGAGTCTGGACCTCGATCAACGTAATCGCCTAGTGTGATCAATTGATCATCCACCCCGATAGGAACATGCTCCAGCAGTGTCTCCAACGCATCCCAGCAGCCGTGAATGTCACCAATGACGAACGTTGACATGTCCGTTCTCCTTTACGCACCTGCCACAATTTCCTGGACTTCTTCACTTGTGTATGGAGTTTTCAATCTTGCCCCGAATTGAGAAACGATCTTCCCTGCGGCGCGTGAAGCGAGGTGGCCGGATTGCTTCCAGGTCAATCCGTTTGTGATTCCATACAGCACTCCGGCGGCGTACATGTCTCCAGCACCTGTTGTATCGACAGCGTCAATGGTGACTCCTTCGATCGGAATGGCGTCTCCTTCGTGCATTAAGAGTGAGCCATTTGCCCCCAACGTGAGTGCAACGTTTTCTGCGTGATCGTGCATAAACTGAGCACAATCAACGGCGTCGTGCTTTCCAGTCAGTGCTCGCGCTTCATCGAGGTTACAGAAAACGAGATCGACCGGTCCTTCGATCAAGTTCCAGAACTCCTCCTTGTGGTACTGAATCAGAAAAGGATCGCTGACCGTGAAGGCGACTTTCACTCCGTTCTTTTTTGCCAAATCAATGGCGTGTAGCGCAGCCGAGCGAGTCGGCTCCTGCGTAAAGAGATAGCCTTCGACGTAGATGTATTTCGACTGAAGAATCATTTCCTCATCGAGGTCGTCCGGCCCTAGTGATGTGGACGCGCCCAGGCAGGTTAACATTGTTCGTTCAGCATCGTCGGTAATGAGAATCACGCAGGTGCCTGTTTGTCCGTTTGCCGATTCGACATTCAATTCGACGCCACGCTCCTGCATGTCGCTTAAGAAAAAATCTCCGAAATCATCTGAGGCAACTTTACAGCTGTAGGCTGCTTTTCCACCGAAGTCTGCGATTCCCATCATCGTGTTTGCTGCGGAGCCGCCAGCACAGCGAGAGATATTGCTCTCGGAAATTGCCATCAGCACCTCAGTTTGCACCACATCATCGACGAGGGTCATGATACCCTTCTGGAATTCCAGACGCTTCAACATTTCTTCAGAAACGTTTGCCTGAATATCAACCAATGCATTCCCAACACCGTAAACATCGTACTTCACAGCTTATCCTTCAATTTTATAGTATCAATCTCTTGTTGTCACAAAGAGCGCCAGTGCCTTGTCAGGCCTTAAAATGGGGTTGTGAGTCTGGAATACCGCTCCGTTGTCGCTCCCACTCCCTTCCTTAACCCCAAAATTAAAAGTTGAAGCAACACTAGTGAGTGTATCGAGAAGACGTAAAAACCGAAAAGGGACAAGGAGGTGAGAATGTTTGGTTGGATCCAATTCCCAACCTGAAAACTCACACCAGATTCCACTGATATCTGAGGAGGTCTTGGTTCAATGACGGTTCACTTGCTACCAGATTGTCTCGCAAGGAAATTTGAACCGCTTTTCTCCAGCAAAAGTATTGCTCGTTCACCGTGGTCTTCCCATTCAAGTTTCGATGCATCTTCAAGTCACGGCACTCTGAATGTTGACGTTCAATTTCATTCCTGCAAAAATCTAGCTAGTTCATTTCAGAGCGAAGTCATCCTTTACTACTATCAGGTTCCTCTTGGGCGGGCAGATTTGTCAAAAGAAGAACGCATCTAGTTTCCTGCGGCAATGGACGACCAATTCATAAAAATGTTGCAATACGCAGCCGCGGTACCAGTTCCGTTGCGCATTGAAGTCCATCGGGCTAGCACAGAAGACGTCGAGACACTTGATATTGAGAAGCCGTACGCGGTGATTGGTCGGCATCCTTCGTGCGATATTGTTATCGACGACAGTGGCGTCTCGGCACGACATGTCTATCTTCAGGCCATCGGTCAACGAATGGCTGCTATCGACCTGTTCAGTACGGTTGGAACAAATTGGGAAGGGGCAGAGTTTTTTGGATGGTTGACAAACGATCATGTTGTCAAGATTCCAGGAGCAGAAATCAAGCTTCTCGATCCGTTTTGGATTAACGATGGAACTCTGAAATCGCCGATGGATTTTCGCCCACGTGACGGACATCGGGATGAATACGGAGTCTTGCCAAAGGCTGAACTTGAATTATTAAACACAACGGCAAAAGGACAGAAGTGGCCGATCAATCGAGTTGTGACACTTGTTGGTCGGGACGAACGTTGCCGCATCACGATTCTCAATCAAGGCATTTCGAGAATTCACTGCTCGCTACTCTTGTTACCTTCGGGACTATGGGTCATCGATCTCGCTGGAAGGGGTGGAGTCAGCATTAATGGAGAACAATGCCAATGTGCGATGCTGCCTGATGGAGCGGAACTCAAGCTTGGACCATACATTTTGGCCGCACGGTACCCAGAAGTCGCATCTCAGCAACAGCCTGTCCAGTATGTCACGAAAGATGGTGACAGCGACTTTCTGACTCGGCAAAACCGAATTTTCAAAACGCAAATTTATGGCGATACTGTTGTTATCTTTCCACTCGGAGATTCTCAAGAATTCTTCTATCAGGATATTCACAACGAAGCCAATCGCGTTCTCGATGTGATCAAAAAGAGAAACGTCAAACACGTTGTTATCGAGTTCAGCCAATCAGAGGCAGTCGGACACATTATCGTCGAATCCCTCTCCTCGTTTTGCCGATCAGTTCCCGGGAAATCGGCACTGTGCGAGTGTTCTGTGGCGACGTACGAATTGCTCAAGATGACAAAATTATTCAATGTCTGGCCGCACTATCAAACTCGGCAAGATGCACTGCAAGCTGTCGCACTTCCGGACTGAGATTCCTGGACCACGATGAATTAAGGATCTGGCTTTCTGCCTCGCGGGAGAATACTGTGATGATGTTTCAATCTTTTCCGCAGGCACGATATTATTCAAGGTGAAGTGAACCGTTTGTGAACGTTGCGCACATCATTACTCGACTCATCCTGGGAGGTGCTCAGGAAAACACTCTACACAATGTCGAGGATCAGCACTCGCTCCATGGTGATCAAGTGACGTTGATTTCCGGACCAGCCGAAGGACCTGAAGGGTCTTTAATTCCACGAGCAGAGAAAGGTGGATTTCGTCTTGAAATCATTCCGGAGATGAAGCGTAGTATCCGCCCCTACGGAGACTGGCGCGCTTACCGCAAGCTGATTCAGGTATTAAGAGAGATCAAACCGGATTTGGTTCACACTCACAGCTCCAAGGCCGGAATCCTCGGACGGTATGCCGCACGCAAGTTGAACATACCGGTTGTGCATTCCATTCATGGTGCAGCATTCCACTATGGGCAACCTAAGATATCGTATCAGGCGTTCGTTACCGCAGAAAAATCTGTCGCTGGCTGGACGAAAAAATACATTTGCGTCGCCGATGCCATGCGAGATGCCTACTTGGCGGAAGGAATCTCGTTCCCTGAGAATTACGTCACAATTCATAGTGGTTTCAATGTTGATCCATTTCTGAATCCACCGCATTCACGAGAGGATGTTCGCAAGAAACTTCGATTCGAAGACCACCACATCGTCGTCGGAAAGATCGGTCGGCTCTTTCACCTGAAAGGGCACGAATTTTTAATACAAGCTGCAAAGGATGTGATCGCTCGAAATGATAATGTCCGATTTCTTTTCGTGGGTGATGGAAATCTTCGCGTACAGTTTGAACAGAACATTCGAGAATTGAACCTCTCGGACTATTTTCGATTTACCGGTTTGGTTCCTCCGACGGAAATCCCTGAATTGATGAATGCGATGGACATCGTCGCTCATACAAGTCAATGGGAAGGGCTCGCCCGTGTGCTTCCACAAGGACTCATCTCAGGAAAACCTGTGATCTCTTATGATGTTGGAGGGGCCAGAGAGGTCGTCATTCCGCAAGAAACAGGCTATTTACTGCCACGTGATTCTGTTACCGAACTGCGAGACGCAATACTCGAACTCGCAGGCGATGAGGCACTGCGAAAACGACTCGGCGAAACGGGGCGATCTCGTTTCAGCGATGTCTTCCGTCACGAAACAATGACCGCTCGCATTCGGGAAGTTTACCAAGAAGTCCTGAACAGCAAAGGGTGACCGCTTTGCGGCTCAAGGAGTTGAGCCTCTCTTAATCACTGGCATCGGTTGTAGAAACCTGCTGAGAAACATCGGTCTTACTGGGGGCAAAAGTAAGTTCAGCGACATCATCTTGGACTCGAAAAGTTTTCAGAGAAAGAGCGGCGGACCCAAATTGCATTCGTGGGATCGACTGCTGTGTTCCTGACTGAGATTGGCTCCATTCGGTCCAAGATTGCGTAAACAATTCTTCAAACTCGTCTCCATGAACGGTCGTTACTGCCGAATTCGAATGAACGCGAACAGTTGGGTCAGGGAGCCAAGTCACTGCAAATGATTGCGGAATGCCATGAGATTCAATCGTTTCGATGCGGAGAATTTGTTTCAGAGAAAACCGTAAGGTCGCTTCGCTGCTGGTCTCGTTACTGGAGACTTCGAACACAACGCTCGGGACATCGAGTTCAATCAGCACCTGTCCTGGTGGACTGTTTTGTTGCGCGGCACGAATTGTGAAAGGGTCAGTGAGTCGGAGGCCAACATTCCATATCTCGTCGCTGTTGGAATCGACCACATCAGGGAACACACGACTCAGAACCTCTGGTTCGGTGAGTGAAACTAGATGTTCATCTGGAAGGTCAAGGACATTGAGATAGGCCAATCCATCGCGAATCGCAAAACGTCCCAAAGCCTCAATGGCATTTAGCGAAACGCCAAAATCGAGGTTGCGTGAAGCGGGCATATTTCGAACATCGAAGTTGCCAGGCGTGATCGGAGGGGAGCTGACAAGCTGATTCGCCACATCTAATTTTGAAGTCCGCACGTGCATGTCGAACGCCAGTGAAATCCCTTGTGTGTCGGTGCGAACTTGTCTGGGGGAAATGCTGATCTCAGGCACGAGGGCAGGGAACGGCCAAAGGAGTTTAGCCAGTTTCGGTGCTTCGCGTGATCTCAATTCCTCTTCAACCACTTTGAGCAACGATGGAACGACACCAAGCACCGCCTCTTCCACATCCGCCTTCTGCAAATAGAGCCCACCGACAATTCCGGTAATGATATTTGCTTTCGTGTAAGTAGCCCCACTGACACTCACATCGGTAGGAGGCGTAATGTACCAATTATTGTCCGCAATGGAGAATCGTTGTCGAAGCGGAACGAGTTCGAATCCGTTCGCGCCGACTTTGGGTTGGATTTCAACTTCCAGAACCACCGGCCTGCGGTGCCCAATATCAATTTGAAATCGACCAGTACTCGCGGTAATTTCACCTGCGGACAAGCTCGTTGAGTCAATTTTCAAACGGAGCGGATTGAGTGCGAACTGAGTCCGAAATCGCCCTCCAGAGATTGCTTCTAGTCGAGTTTCCGCGACGTTGCACTCAAACTGAACTCCAGAAATCTTAACATTAATGGACTCTTTAGATGTGCCGAAAGTTCGCTCGATATCATCGAGTTGTCCTTGCAAGGCAGTCACTGGAATCACATCCGGAATACCTTGAGAAATGACTTCCAGAGCATTATTGCCCATTCGCAAAGAGATCATATTCGGAAGAACTTCGAGCTGTGTGTACTGGTCGAGATAGAATTGACTGCGCCGTGGCAACAGGCTATTGGAAGCGAGCTGGTCAACCTTCGCCGGGTCAATTGCTTCTGGCTCTGCGAGCCAATCCATCACTCGCTGGTCTGCAAAAACGTACCTCCAAATATCATGGCCGATTCCATCAACGATTGTCACAGTTCCGTTGCCACCGAGTTCGTTCAAACTATGCACGAGCTGGGTTGACTGCTCGAACGGAATGAGAGCATCCTGATTACCATGGATCGCCCAAACAGGAATTTGGCTTTTCGCAAGTTTCGTTAGCGAGAGAGTTTCGTCGACACGACCACCTGAAATTGCCAGCACTCCGGCCCAGTGATCAGGGTTTTCTGATGCCTGACTCCACGCACCATAGCCACCCATGGACCAACCACAAAGCACACGACGATTCGGATCAATGGAATACTCGGTTTCGACCTGGTCGAGAATCCGAGCGGCGCGCTGAGCGTCAACAGTCTTCGCTAACCAACCGGTGAGATGGCGCCCGCGTCTGTTTTCACTTTGTGGAAACACAGCGATAAATTTTTGATTCGGAGTCGAGCAAAGCGCCGTGCCGAGACCGACCGAAATCGGTTTGATTCCATCCGCTCCCTTTTCACCTGCCCCATGGAGGAACAAGACCACCGGCCATTTTTTGTCGGCGGAATAGCCTTCGGGAACGAAGACGACGTAGCGATACTCTCCAATTTCGTCGGAGAACGTTTTAGAAATGAACCCGTTCGGAAGATTCGGACTGCCCGATTCTGCGAAAATGAAATGAAGTTGCAGGGAAAGAACAAGTCCCAACAACGCGCAGGCCCGAACTATTCGCAGCGTGATTTTTTTCACATTTTACTCCGCCGCAATATTTTGCTCGTAGAGGCGAGCGATGTCTTCTTCCGTGACGGTAATGATCCGTGTAAAACCGGTATGCGCCCGCTCATAGCTAATTTTTGAGGCCAATTCAGGACGACGGTGAATCTCTGCCGCCACGACTTTTTTGTCTTCGTCAGATAGCTCACCTGAGAGTCCCTCTTCCCAGAGAGTGGTCGTTTCAACGATGAGCGTTTCAATACGAGGATCGAATTTGTTGTAGCCAGCCATAGAAGTCTTCAAATAGTCGCAAGGTTAATGGAATTCCACCCACCTACTTTAGCCTTGGTTGGAACGACTGTCGAACGAATCTTCTTCCGAATCCGAGAATCCGGACTCGTTTTTTGGGGAAACTTTCGTTTTTTGAAGATGCGAATTTGTTGCCGATCAGATAGTTTCCACGATTATGCAGGTCTCCACCATGACTTGCAGCATCAACTTCCCAAGAGAAGAACTCCCCAAAACTGAAAACCCATGGCACAGCTTCAAGTCCAACTCAATCGTTTAACGCTGCGAAATCCGATCATGGTCGCGTCCGGAACGTTCGGATACGCCCGCGAAATGGCGGCTTTCGTTGATTTTTCAAAGCTCGGGGGCATCGTCCCCAAAACCGTGACTGGCGAGCCTCGAATCGGGAACCCTCCTCCAAGGACAGTTGAAACCACGTCCGGAATGCTCAACTCCATTGGTCTCGACAACGATGGCATCGATACTTTCATCGAGAAGCACGTTCCCTACTTCGCAGGACTGAATACCTCACTCATTGCAAACATCGCTGGCAGAACAGTCGCTGATTTCGCCTCGATGGCTGGCAAGTTGGCCAATCTCGAAGGAATCGCCGCTCTGGAATTGAATATCTCCTGCCCGAACGTCTCGGGTGGTGTCGATTTCGGAACCAACCCTGAATCTGCCAGAGATGTTGTGAAAGCCGTCCGCGAAGCTTGTCCGTTTCCGGTCATTGCCAAGCTGACTCCGAATGTAACCGACATCACCAAGATTGCAGCAGCAGCGGCAGAAGGAGGTGCCGATGCCGTTTCTTGCGTGAACACATTCCAAGGGATGGCGATAGACTGGAGAAAACGCAAACCAATTTTAGGGAACATTCTGGGCGGCTTAAGCGGACCGGCGATCAAGCCACTGGCTCTTCGGTGCGTTTATCAAGTGGCCAAAGCCGTTGAGATTCCAGTGATCGGAATCGGAGGCATCGCGACGATTGATGATGTGCTGGAGTTTTTGGTCGCTGGCGCCAGTGCAGTTCAAATCGGGACAGCGAACTTCTACAATCCCGGCGTTTCCGTCAAACTGGTCGAACAACTGAACGAAGCACTCGACGCCGAAGGTTGCAAATCGGTCACGGAAATCATCGGAACTGCTCAACAGTAAGATGTAGGGCAGGGTCCTCCCTGCCATCAACGATTGCAATTTCATGAAGCTGCGTTCGAGGAAGGCAGACGGGAGCCTGCCTTAACTTTACCGGACACTTATAAGTGTCCGGCTAACTGATCCTTAATTCCTTCAAAGTTATTCCTTCTGCGAGTTAATCATGCGTGTTCTTTCCGGGATTCAGCCGACAGGTCGATTTCATCTCGGCAACTATTTCGGTGCAATTCGCCAATACATCGAACTGCAAAAGCACGGCTCGCAAGATAATGGTCAGGCGTTCTACTTCATTGCAGATTTACACGCACTCACGACAATTCGCGATGCTGAAGAATTGAAACAACACACACAGGATGCGGCTCTGGATCTTTTGGCGCTCGGGCTCGATCCAGAAAAAGCGACTCTGTACCGGCAGTCCGATGTTCCAGAAGTAACCGAATTAACGTGGTTACTGATGACCGTCACGCAAATGAGTTTGCTTGAAAAATGCGTTTCTTACAAAGATAAAATCGCCAAGGGTCTTGCTGCCGATGCCGGACTGTTCACCTATCCGGTTCTCATGGCGGCGGACATTCTCGCTTACGACAGCAACCTTGTCCCAGTCGGTCAGGACCAGATTCAGCACTTGGAAGTCACACGAGACATCGCGCAGCGGTTCAATCATATCTACAAAAGCGAAGTCTTCGTTCTTCCGAAAGGCCACGTCCTCCAGGCAACTTCCAAGGTTCCTGGTACCGATGGCGAGAAGATGTCCAAGAGTTATGGGAACACGATCGAAATTTTCGAGCGACCGAAAAAACTTCGCAAGAAGTTTATGTCAATCAAGACCGACTCAACAGGTGTTGAAGACCCGAAAGACCCTGAAGCCTGTTCGGTGTTCACTCTCTACAAACTCTTCGCCAATGACGAGGATCAAGCAGCTCTGGCAGAACGATACCGAGCTGGTGGGATGGGTTACGGAGAGGCGAAACAAACGCTGTACGAAAAAGCTCTCGACTACTTTGGTGAGGCACGAGAGCGTCGCGAAAAATTGGAAGGAGACCTTAATGAGGTTGAAGAGATCCTTCAGGCAGGCGCCGAGAAGGCACGCACCAAAGCGAGAGAAGTCCTGAACCGCGCCCGCGACGCTTGCGGACTACGACCAAGGTCATCTTGAATAGTCATTCAAGAACATTACAGCTTCAGTTTTTTCTTGAGCAGTGTCTCACGTTCTTCGTCGGTGATGGGTGTCCATTCGATTTTGGCATCCGGGAGCAACTGCTGCAAACGCTTTTGGGTTTCATCAGGTGTGTCGACCCATTTGAATTTAAGTGTTTGGAGATTCGGAAGATTCGTTAACTCTTGAAGACCAACTCCGAGCCGGGCTTCCGTGAGTTCCAATCGTTCGAGCGTTTTGAATTGCGCGACGATTTTAAGCGCCTCATCGTCGAGACTCGGTGTGAGCGGACGCCCTCTGGCGGGCAGGCGTTGTCCGAGTTTTAATGCTGTTAAATTCGGCAGCTTCCTCAAGTGCCTGAGTCCTTCTCGTGATTCCCAATTGTGCCACTGCGAGAAATCTTTGAGCTGTCTGATTTGCCCGACCGCTTCGAGATATTCATCGGCAGTCGTTGCGCCAGCAAAGGTGAGTCGTTCCAGTTTGGGAACCGCTTTCAAATGTGCCAGTCCGCTCCCATTGAAGTCCGCGCGGTCTCGCGATTGATGAAAAAGTGAGAGTCGTTTCAGATTCTTGAATGCAGCAAAATGCCGAAATCCTGCGTCGCTCATTTGAGCGTTGTTGAACAGAATACTTTCAAGTTGAGTCAAACCTGATAATCGTTTGAGCTGTTCGTCCGTGAGTGTCTTTCCGCTCAACGAAAGATTCTTGAGCGACGTGACCGAACCAATCAATTCAAACTCAGCATCGCCAAACGAACCACAGTCCGCTCTCAAATCGGTAATGTCACCGTTGCGAACGGTCACATTGGCTCCGGTCGACTCAAGTTTTTTGATCAGGTCATCAAGCTGATCGCTGGCAAAACACGTTCCCCAGAACAATGGAGAGACCAGCAAAAGTTGAAAGAACGGCTTCATAAGATTCCTCGTGTTACCAGGTTGCGGCGTAATTCTCGCTGCCCACCATAGTGAATTTCAGCCTGAATAATGAGTGACATACGAGGCGAAGCTCTCTCTCGGAAGCCGCAATCCTCACAGCCGAACTAACCCGCACCGTCCGGAAAAGCTGTTTCAGTTGCCCTTTCTGACAGGTCCCTTGGGCTGATCGGCACTTCTTGCCCGGATTCCCCAAAATGTCACCATCCATTCGCCGATAACCACATCAAGAGTTGCGGGACCGTGACGGAGTTGCGACGGATTTTGTGGTACTCAATTGAGTATCAAATGGTCATTTCTCTCTGCAAGTAAAATAGTTGTTGGACAAAGTACGATGGCGGAAACATCTCAATCAGCAATGCGAGTTATCGCGTTGGTCCTGTTCACCTCATTTTTTGCAGGGGCGTGGGCCAATGATCAGCCGCGCGAAAGACTGGCTCTCAAAGAGCCGCCCAAGGCAACAACGATCTTGAGCCAGGAAGACGACAACGTCGAGGCGGCCGTTGAATCGAACGCATCTGAATCCAATCTGGCAAAACCGAAGATCGACAAAGAGAGTCAAGTCGGCACGACACCAACGACCTCGGTTCCTGCTGCAAAGACACCCTCGCTTCCAGTTCTCGAAGAACTCAAGCCTGTCGCGGTCGGCATGATGATGACGATCTCAGTCGAAACGGAAGGGCTGACTCTGGCGGACAAGATTGTCCAGCAACACATCCGGCGATTGCCCCTAGGAATCGGGAACGGCGACTATCTGATGGTTGACCCAGACGGAGGAGTCGGTTGGCTCCGAATTCGAGGGCAGCAGCAAACCGACTCAGGGGAAACGATGCTGTCGACCACGATTGACGATGCTATTGTGCGATACGTCCGCGTGACGCCTGTCGATGCGGTGACGCCAAATGGTAAAGCTGTTCCGACCCCGATTCAGTATGCCGGTGAAGAACTCAAAACGGTCCGCTAATCGTGTACGCTCCCCACAGCACAAGCCCGGCCAGGATTCCGGCAACGGTGTCGTCGGACATCACTCCCCATGCACCCGGTAATTTCTCGAAGCGTTTGATCGGCCACAGTTTGGTGATGTCAAAGAATCGGAAGAGACAAAAACCGGCGATGGCTGTTCCCCAAGTCAGTGGGACAAACAGAAAGACAAAGGGGAAGGCGGCAATTTCGTCAAAGACAACATGCTTGGGATCTTTTGTTTGATAGTGCCGAATCCCTGCTTCGCAAATCGGAATTCCCACTGCAAATAAGATCACTCCGCACAGCAACATAAACAACGGATGCGAGCTGAAACTCTGGCAACCGAAGATAAGTAGTGGTCCCCACAGGCTTCCGAACGTGCCTGGTGCCTTACGCACTGCACCTAATCCAAGGCCGATGGAGAGCAGGAAGAGAATTCGCTCCATACCGGATTTCGCTGGTACCGCCAGAGTTTCATTGCTTGATTCAGTCATGGCAGTTCCACCAATACAGTTTCGCCTTCGACCTTGACAGGAAACGATTCGAGGCGAATCTGATCGTTCAAACACATCGCCCCGGTTGTGACATCATACTGCCAGCCATGCCAAGGGCAGGTAACGATACACCCATTCACCGTCCCGTCACCAACCGGACCTCCAGCGTGTGCACAGATTCCATCGATGGCATGGAATTCACCATCCACATGAAACAACGCAACGATGCGATTTTCCACGGTGAACTCTTTTCCAGTTCCGGCAACGATGTCGGTTGTTTTTGCGATCTCGATCCAGTGAGGCATGGTCTCGTCGGTGAATGAGGTTCTGTGAAGGAGGCTTATTCTATGGCGTCAACGTTTCTCAATGATCACAGATGTTTTCCAATTGTGATCGGCAGGTAGTTTATCCGGGGATTGTATTTCATCAAATTCATCAGCCAGGTGTGATCGTTCGAAATGGTTGGATTCTCCAGTTGCCATTTTTCTCTGCGTGCCAATTCGGTTTGGACGCAAACGCACATTGTGTCGATATCACCCAATTCGAATCGACCATTCCAACGACGTGGAATCGTGATAAAACCGGGCCGCCGCCGGAATCGATGTTCTGTGCGAACGACGCCGATCTCGGCATTTTGAACGGCTGCAAACAATGCGACTAAGGCATGTGATTCGTAGATATTATCATCATCCCAGAAGCAGACATAGCGTCCGCGCACTTCGATGATGCCGCGGTCCTTGGCACCGGCTCCCCATTGCCCGACAGATTCCGGCAGTTCGAAGTATCTCGCACCAGCTTGATTCGCCAGATATTTCGCATATTCATCCGGTCCATCAGAAACAACGATGTGCTCGACGAGCAGTCCGCCCAGCGACTGCCTGCGAAACTGATCAAGGCAATGCGAGAGAAACTCCGGTCGCTTGTGAGTCGCAGTAATGACAGACAGGTCCATGGTGGTTCGTTGGGGGTTGATCGTTTCACGTTGAAGATTGACTCAGACGCACAAATCCCGCCTGGGTGCGCGAGCGAGTAGGCCAGATCTGTTTTTTCGCGTTTTTCGTTGTTGTTGAGCTTCTGCCTTTTGTTGTGCTCCGATACAAAGACCGAAAGATCGTGAACGCCCGCTCCTTCAACTCTCGTCTCTCAACCCTAAACGCTCGACACTCCAATGAAAGCACTCGTCAAACAGAAATCCGAGGTCGGCTTGTGGATGGAAGATGTTCCAGAACCGACTGTTGGAGCGAACGAAGTTCTGATCCGCGTCGAGAAGACCGGCATCTGCGGAACAGATCTACACATCTACAACTGGGACAGTTGGGCGCAGAAGACGATCCCAGTCCCGATGGTTGTCGGTCACGAATTCGTCGGCGAGATTGTTGACGTCGGCCCCAATGTGAAGGATTTTTACCCTGGGGAGATCGTCAGTGGTGAAGGCCACGTCGTTTGTGGTCACTGCCGCAACTGTCTGGCCGGGCGTCGTCATTTATGTGCTGAGACCTCTGGAATCGGAGTGAATCGCCCTGGTGCATTTGCGGAATACATTTCGATCCCGCAGACGAATGTCTGGCATCATGCTGACAATATCGATCGGGAAGTCGCCGCGATCTTCGATCCCTTCGGGAATGCCGTCCACACTGCGCTCTCTTTCGATGTCCTCGGTGAAGATGTATTGATCACCGGTGCCGGTCCGATTGGTTGCATGGCGGCAGCCGTCGTGAAGTATGCCGGTGCAAGATATGTCGTTGTGACAGATGTGAATCCCTGGCGGCTTGATCTGGCAAAACAAATGGGAGCCACTCGCGTCGTTGATGTGCGGAACGAGAAGATTGCCGATGTGCAAAAAGAACTCGGCATGGTCGAAGGCTTCGACGTCGGTCTGGAAATGTCTGGAAATGAAACCGCATTTCAGGAAATGCTCGCGAATATGTGCCACGGTGGTAAGATCGCGATGCTCGGAATTCCTCCGAAGCCGATTGCGATTGACTGGAACACGGTCATCTTCAACATGCTTACAATCAAAGGGATCTACGGGCGCGAAATGTACGAAACCTGGTACAAAATGACCGTCATGCTTCAAGGTGGCCTCGACATCTCACCTGTCATCACGCACCGATTCGTAGTCGACGACTACGAAAAAGGATTCGCCGCCATGAACTCCGGCGAGTCCGGCAAAGTGATTCTCGATTGGAGTTAGATCGAGGTTGGGGAGCAGCAAATCCGTGCCATGCCCACATCGCGCAGCAGAGTGGGAACGGGAGCGTTGACACCACCAAAAATCGAGCGTCGGTGAAATGATGGTTCCTGATGAAACCTCACTTTTTCCATGTCACACTTCACGAGAAAAGTAACAATTCTAAACAGCCCCTCTCCCGCAATCTCACGGCTCACAGAGCACGTGGCACCCATTTCGCGATACAACCAAAGCACCCGGCAACGCTAAGTCGGATAACTACCGACATCACCGGGCCGCGGCGAACAGTTGTGATTGCAAAATGC
>DAOUPA010000648.1 GCA_030626405.1 Planctomicrobium sp. | reverse complement strand
TTGCTGGAGTTAACACCTGCGCGAGCGATGCAAATTCAGGAAGATCTTGGTGCGGACTGCATCATGTGCCTCGATGAGTGTCCTCCGCACGACGCGCCTGTTTCAAAGATAGAAAAAGCGGTCGATCGCACAACTCGTTGGGCTGCTCTTTGTCGTGATGCTCATCAACGCGACGATCAAGCATTGCTGGGGATTGTTCAAGGGGGAACGAATCCGAAGTTGCGAGAGCGATCCGTCGAAGGATTGTTGCCTCTCGATTTTCCAGGCTATGCTATCGGCGGTTTGAGTGTTGGGGAAGCCCCGGAGGAGATGTACTCGACGCTCGATGTCACAACTCCAATGCTTCCAGTGGGCAAGCCTCGCTACCTGATGGGAGTCGGTCGACCGATTGACATTATCGAAGGCGTGCTGCGCGGTGTCGACCTGTTCGACTGTGTGATGCCGACTCGAAATGCACGCAATGCGACTGCGTTTACAAGTCAGGGGACGGTCAAAATGCGGAACCTGAAGCATCAGAAAGACGCTGGACCACTTGATCCAGAATGCGAGTGCCCAGCATGCACTGGATATAGCCGAGGTTTTTTGAGGCATCTGTTTTCTGTGGGGGAGATGTTAGGCCCCATGCTATTGTCGGTTCATAATCTGGCTTTCTACCAGAAGGTCGTCAGGGAATTGAGGTCCGCAATTGTTGCGGATACGGCGCAGGAGTACCGGGACCAATTCATCTCCAGGACCTTGGTTTCTCGGTAGGCCAGGGGAAAGGGGGACGTATGTTCATGTTTTGGCAGCGATACGGTCCTTACATTGTCGACATTTTCGCTGATTTCGACCCCTGCTGAGATTCCTAAATGCAATTAAGTCGAACTCTGACCAAGAGTTTCGGCATGAACATCTTGCCGGGATTCATAGTGATCCCTAAACTGTCCGCTTGCTCCGGATAGCCAGAGGTGTGCGCTGAGCACTTTTCAGCTGTCGACCCTATTTAGATTTTTCGGTATTGAGGTCCACTCAGTCACCTCAAACTGTATCAATGATGAGTTTTATGACAATTTTTATGTCTCAGTTTTTAATGCTCGCCGAAGAGGCTGCGGAGAAAGAATCTGGTGGCGGCATAATGTCGATGCTGATCCTCTTTGGCCCCCCTCTTCTGCTCCTTTTTGTGATGCAGACGATCTTCGGACGGACCGATTCCAAAGATAAAGCGCGCCGCAACGAACTGGTTTCAGGCCTTAAGAAGAACGACCCGGTTGTCACGATTGGTGGCATGTTGGGATCGGTTGTTTCTGTCTCTGAGGATAAACAGACAGTCACAATTAAAGTAGATGATAATACACGTTTGAAAATGCAGGCGAGTGCGATTCGGGAAGTTGTTTCCCGAGCCGACAAAGACTCTGAGAAATCGTAATCGCACACGATACGAACTTGAAAATTGACTAACCAACTCGCGGTGAATAATGGTCTTGGCTCTCTCGCAAATTTCGCAGAGATTTTTGAAAGACTTCAGTTTACCTTGGACTTTATAACACGTCGTTCGGCTGGCAGGATTGTCAGCGATATGAATGAGACGGAGCGAACGGGATGAATCCGTTAATGATGAATGCACTATTACTGGCTCAGGACACCGTTTCGGGAGTCGATGAAGCAGCCGAAGTCAGCTCAGCAGCTGGGTGGGGAATCTTCCTGCTCTTGATTGCGATTATGGTTCTCCCTTTTGTGCTTGGCGGTGTCATTGCCAACGCACTGAAGATGAAGGAACTCTCTACGCGAATCAGCTTGGTCCTTCTGGCACTCACTTTGGGCGCGAGTCCATTCGTGATGACAATGGTCCGAGGCGACGATCTGAAGTCCGCCATCGATCTCGGAATCGACCTCGCTGGCGGTACGAACATGGTGTTCGAAGTTGATAAAGGTGCGGCGAAAAGAGAAGGCAAGGAAATCACGCCTGTCCTGATGGACAAGATGGTCGAAAAAGTCAAACTGCGGGTGAATCCCACAGGGACCGAAGAAGTGACCGTCCGTCGCGTTGGTGCTGATCGCATCGAAGTGATCGTTCCAGGTGCCGATGCGGAACGGGTTGAGAAAGTAAAGCGTCAGATTGTTTCACTCGGCAATTTGGAATTTGCAATTTTGGCCAATACGGTCCTTCATCAGGAAGAAATCGCCTTGGCGAGTGACTCTGTGAACGTCCATGACAACTATATTTTTCGTGGAAAAGATCGCACTGTCCCCGTTGCAATGTGGCGACGTTCGGCAATCAATGAGGAGGGTGATCCTAAAATTTCGGGTGGCAGTGTTGATAGCACAGTTCATACACGAATTGCGGTAGATGAAAATGGCAATCCCGTCCTTGATGAAAATGGTAGCCCCATTACTGAATTTTTGGTTGTCGTTCGCAAACAAAGAATCACCGGTCGTTACCTGATTGGTGTTCGGGAAACCATTACTGATCGGGGACTCGCCGTGGGCTTTACGTTCAATGAACGCGGTGGCTATCTGTTTGGGCAAGTCACTTCTGAATACCAGAAACGTGAAGGTGCGGGTTACTCCAATCATCTTGCCGTGCTTCTTGATGGAACGATTCATTCAGCCCCGACAGTCAATGGCGTGATTACCACGACAGGTGTTATTGAAGGAAACTTCACACAGGAAGAAATCGACACTCTGGTCGGAGTCCTCAGTGCCGGTGCACTTGACGTTCCCCTCGTTGAAGAACCCGTGACAGAATTTACCGTCAGTGCACTGCTCGGTGAAGAAGTTCAACGAAAGGGTTTCACGGCGATTATTATTGCGTTGGTTGCCGTGTTCGCGTTCACACTCGTGTACTATCTCAAAACAGGATTTGTGGCATGCCTCTGCTTAGCCATTAATATTCTACTGGTGATGGGAGCTATGTCGCTCATTGATGCCACTTTTACACTCCCAGGCTTGGCTGGTTTGGTCCTGACAATCGGTATGGCTGTTGATGCAAACGTGCTGATCTTCGAGAGAATGCGGGAAGAACAGTCAAAAGGGTCAAGTATCAGAATGTCGATCAAGAACGGTTTTGAAAAAGCGTTCTCGACGATTGTCGATGCAAATATCACAACTCTTTTGACAGCGATTGTCCTCTACTACATTGGTACGGATCAAATCAAAGGTTTTGCTGTCACGCTGTTCATCGGTATTTTGACCAGCATGTTTTGCACTCTGTATATCGGGCGTCTGATCTTCGATATTCTCGAAGGAAAACGCTGGCTCACTGATTTGAAGATGATGAGCCTCATTGATCCGAAAGGGATCGATTTCCTTGGCAAGAAACGGCTTGCAGCTGTTGTTTCGTTGGTGTTCATCGTCGGTGGTTTGATAGCGGTCGGAATGCGTGGTAGTGAAATT
>DAOUPA010000130.1 GCA_030626405.1 Planctomicrobium sp. | reverse complement strand
CTTCAGCGGTATTTGGTCATTCGGAAGAATGTCCAAGGTTATCCAAAGAATCTCATGCACAGCTACGATCAGATTGATCGGTGGATGATTGATGCATGGTATCAAACGGAGTTGCCATGAATCGTAACTCTCAACAATTCTCGAAACGAATTTCAATGCTGCGATCGATTTCTCTCATGTCTCTTTTCGCGATGACTGTGATCTGGAGCGCACGATTTTCGATAGCGCAAGATGGAGATAAGCCAGCCGCGAAAAAGACGGAAGAAAAAGTCACAAAGCCTGACGCTAAGGCTGGCGAGACGACCACCACGAAGGTGTCTGAAAAGGAATCGACTGTTAAAGACTCGACTTCAAAGGAATCATCTGTTGAGGTAACAGAGGTTGTCGAGGTGAAAATTCCCCCACCGCCACCGCCAGCGATTCTTCAACCTTATCGAGTGATGGCGTACGTCTCGTTCGAGACGAATCCCATGTTGCCTGCCACAACGCAAAGTACAACGACCTTTGGATTAAAAAAACATTTAGAATCTCAGTTCCACAATATGTGGGTGCTCGACGTTGCGCGAGGAACTGGAGAAACATTGCTCGCAACTGAGCAGTTGTCAGTCCTTTCCGAAGAGTCGATCCCAACGAGCTTCATGAATTCAGAGTACGATAAGATTTTTCTTTCCACGGTCTCCCACCAGGCTGGGAAGTTTACGATCCTTTCGCGCGAATGGGACACGAATTCCCGGACAATAGGTAGCCTGTATACCTCGGTCATTGCTGATCGACGCGAGATTGTCGCATCGCTGGCTCACAATATCGCCGAAGCCTTCCGACCTCTGGCAAACCTCGAAGTTGTGAACGACAATGTGATTGAATTCCTGGTACGTGGAGGTGAATTTCTACCTCGCAATCCCGACATGCAGCAATTTAAAGAGGGCGACTATCTCGTTCCTTACATGCGGTTTTTGAACCGAAAACGAGAAGTTCAGAAGATTCAGCAACTTCCGTGGACCTACATGAAAGTCGAATCGGTCACTCGCAGCAGGATACGAGTCTCGGTAACGTCGGCTTTCGGGAATCCTGTTGCAGGGAAGCGACGGCGCGTTGAAATGAGAGCGATTCGGATTCGCCCTTATCTCCCGGCGACCGAAATTTTCATCTATCCTCGCGGTGAAAAACAGAATCCACTTGTCGGAGTGCGGTGTGAAGTCATGGACCGGGTACCCACCGAAGAAGATCCAGTGGATGACCGCCTGAAATTAGAGACTGACCGCCGTGGAATCGTGACTGTCCCTGTCATTAAAAAATCTCCGATTCAGTTTCTTTATGTCTATAGTGGACAGGCTTTGTTAGCCAAGCTTCCTTTCATCCCAGGGAATTCACCACGCTTGGAAGTCGAAGTCCCCAACGACCGGGCGCGGCTCAATGTCGAAGGAGAAGTCGCTCTACTGCAAAGCGAATTGATCGATATCGTTGCAACCCGCGAGGTGCTCATGGCTCGGACACGAGGAGCGGCAAAGACCAAGAAATGGGATAATGTCAGTAAGTTTCTAAACCAGTTGCAAGATCTTCCGACATTGACAGAATTTACTGGGCGAATTGATTCGCTTCAGGTACGGGCGGTTCAGGCAGCCAAACTTGCTCGTGATCGTGTGGCGGAAATTCGCGTGAAACGACTTTGCTCCGGTATTTCCAGTTCGGCCGAAAAACATCTTGACCCATTTCGAATCGCTGAGTTCCGGCGGGAGATGGACGAAGATCGGCGGAATAGCAAGTAGTGGCATTGCCGCTGGGCAAGGGAAAGAGTGCTCACTGTGACGAAGCTTTGAATCTCAATATCGCGACTCACGCTTCCCCACGCGAAACTTGCTCCCGTGATCTCTATCCGTGGTCGTGTCCGTGATGATCGTGATCGTGGCCATGGTGATCGTGATGATGATCGCTCTTTACTTCACTTACAGACGATACCGGATTTTCTGACAGTAAGTCAGACTGTTGTTGCTCAAATACCGTCATCGCCGACCGGTAGATTTCACGGATGGGCCGAGAGATTTGTTTAGCAACTTGACTACATGAATCGAACTCGGGGGTGAACGCCGCTTCACCGTTCGTTTTCCAGGCAACTTTTCCCAAGATCGGTCCGAACTCGGTAAGAACTGTATGCGCTTGTCGATTCAAAGTGGACCTCCAGAGAATCTGTCTCCGAATTCCTAGAGTCCCTGTCTCGTTGAAGATGATCTGTTCCAGCTTTTCACGATCTGAGGGAATGCAGATCACGCTTAAAATCACTGCCGGGCGATTCTTCTTCATTTGGATTGGAATTGCATAAACATCTTTCGCACCGGCGTTGAGAAGTCGCTCTTGCGTATGACCGATGACCTCGCCGCTCACATCGTCCAGATTTGTTTCCAGCAGGCAAATTTCGTCGGTCTCTCGTGGAGCGTTTAATTCTCCGACAAACAGTCTCAGAAGATTCGCCCGTGATGCAAACTCCATTGTTCCAGCACCATATCCGACAGAGCTGATTGTCATTGCCGGAAGTGGTCCAAATCGATCAGCAATGGTTTTGACAATGGCGGCAACGGTGGGCGTCGTCAATTCGGCTTCAATGGGAACATCTGCAAGTGGGATCCCTTTGAGTAATTCAGCAGTCCCCGGTGTTGGAACCGAACAAATGCCATGGTCGATTCGAACCTGTCCACGGCCCGTCGGAATCGGACTGCAAACAACCTGGTCGCAACCCAATAAATCAAAACCGACAGCGGCACCGACGATATCTACAATTGAGTCGATTGCTCCGACTTCATGGAAATGAATTTTTTCAACGTCCGTTCCATGGACTGTTGCTTCTGCTTGTGCCACGGCCAGAAAAATCTCCTGTGCCAGTGCTCGCTGGGAAGGTGTCAGTGCCGAAGCTTTGTTGAGAATTTCAACGATGTCGCTGTAATGGCGATGAGCATGCTGCTCCGGATGATTCACGACAATGTGAGTCGCGCGGAAGCAACTTTTCATCACTTCATTGATCTGAAGTTCTACTCCAGGCAGGTTGAGTGATGCAATCGCTTCATGAATCGCCTGCTGATCGACTCCTGCATCAATCAAAGCACCGAGGGTCATGTCTCCACTGATTCCAGTGGCACATTCAAGATACGCGACTTTCATTCCCGTCGCTCCTTTCGAGACATTCAGGGACAGCTCACAAATCAGTAGGTTGGGACTCGTCCCAGCATCGTAGTGCTCTGTCGAGCTTTAAATGTCAGGCTGCTCCCTGCGAATTCCGCTCCGTTGTCGCTCTTCAGAACTTTAATCTAAGTGACATCTAGTGATAGATGTTCTAGTAGGATCCGCTGTGCGGACCGATAGTGAACTCTCGTTTCAGTGGCCCGCATAGCGGACCCTGCCTGATTACTCTGGTGATTCACCGTGCAGTAACTCTCTGGACATCCGCTGGATTGTTCCCTCGGCATCGACACACGCAAGGACAGTACATCCAGTTGCGATGAGTGTCTGATCGCGTTTGATTTCGTAGTCGTGTGCGAGTTTGGCTCCCGACATTTTAGAGACTCTCACTCTCAATGTGAGCAGGTCGTCGTAGTGTGCCGGTTTTCGGTAACTACATTCCGCTTTCGCTATGACAAGGAAGAAGCCGCGTTCCTCAAGTGCTCGATAGTCGCCACCTTGATTGCGAAACAGTTCTGTGCGTGCGACTTCGAAGTAGGAAAGATAATTCATATGGTGCAGAACACCCATCGCGTCCGTTTCGCTGTAACGGACGCGAAGCTCCATCTCATACCAGTCCGAGGACATCGCTACACCTGAAAAAAAAGGCAGGTTGAACAGTTGCACATTGCAAGAAGAGGTTCGAATCAGCCTTGGAAGGCACCTTGCTTGCGAGCCAGGGCGATGATTCCTTCGGTTGAAGAAGGTGTTTCGAGTGATCCCGAGGCTGCCTGTGTTGGTGCCTCTTTTGCGACAGCGGCTTCAGGTTCTTCAGAGGCGGGCTCAGCGACAGGTGCTGCTGCTTCCGCTTCCGACTTCACAGCTCCTTGTTGACGAGCGAGTTCGAGCGGTGAAAGTTTTTTCTCTGTGGCTGCTGGGGCAGGTGCCGGACTCGGTGCAGAATCAGCGGACTTTCCACCTGCCGCACCTTGTTGACGGGCAAGCTCGAGAGGCGAGAGCTTCTTTTCTGCAGATGCTGCTGCCGGAGCATTTCCAGCGGCTCCCTGTTGCCGAGCCATTTCCAACGGCGAGAGCTTCTTCTCTCCACTGCCGGCTGCTGCCGCACCTTGTTTGCGAGCCATCTCCAACGGGTTTGCGCCCTTGGCGGGAGTTTTCTTTTCCGCCGTTTTGGCTGCTGCGGCCTTCTTTGGCTTCGCCTTTTCCTTTGGTTGTGGAGCATCCACGACTGTCAGAAATGCTGGATCGATGTCGTACCAACTAATATCGACGGGTCCATCGAATTCCACCAAGGCCCGGCAATTCATGTTCACCGTTTTTACGCGGCCTGTCAGTCCGACAAATCGACGCAATTCCGGAACACTTTGATTGACAACGACGTACTTATCGGTCAATTGCTTCTTAAGAACTTCAGCATCGGCGATCAGCATCGGAGGTCACTACCTTCCAGTGGTCGAAATTGAATCGGTTTACGCGACGTAAATGGTCTGAAAGTAGGAACTTCTGCCTGCTACAGAACTCATTGATAAGTTTTATTGATAACCCAGTAACGGGAACCTGAATTCTCGGCAACATCAAGCAGGAATTCAAGTTCAGTCAATCGGTTTCCCCGGAAACAGAATCGAAGTTCTTGCTGAAGACGTGGTCCTTTGACCTCATTTCGGGGTGATCAGCGGTTGTTGAGAGTGCTGGACAGGGACTGAGTTACGAGTTGAGCACTTCTTCAAGTCATTCTTCAGTCGTTTTTTTCCTCTGTTCCTGAGATTTCTCTACCTGCTCGCTGGGAGTGGAGTGTCCTGTTCCGACTTTGATGCGAACCGGTGAGATCGCGCGTCTCAGTGTCGTTCTGAGATCGTCAAGCGATGCATCCTTGCCAGTGAACAGTTTGAATTGAGCCGCTGCCTGACGAATGAACATCTCAATCCCACTGACAGTATGGCACAAATGCTCTTTTGCCTGTTTGAGAAAGAGCGTGTTTTCAGGATTGTAGATCGTATCGAACACCACCATTTCGTCGCGCAGCCAATGCTGCTCGAACGGGCTCTCATTCATATTCGGAGACATCCCCACTGGCGTGCAATTGACCAGGACATCTGCACCAATAGAGCCACGATTTCCCCATGTCACGTGTTGGCAGTTCAGTTCTTCTGCCAATTCAGTCCCTCTCGCCTTGGAACGATTTGCCACGGTGACGATTCCACCTTCCTGTGCAACACCTAACCCGATCGCTTGAGCAACTCCACCGGCACCCAGCATCAAAACTCGCAGACCGTTCAGACTCGCCTCTCCTTTGGCAGCGAGGCCGATTTTTATGGAATCAAGGGCTGCCTGGTAGTCTGTGTTTTTCGCGTGCCAGTTCCCAGAAGTACTTTTGACGAGTGTGTTGGCTGCTCCAATTTCCTTTGTCATTTCATCGGTTTTCGCTGCAAAGTCTAACGCTGCTCGCTTGTGAGGGATCGTGACGCTGTAGCCGCGTACGCCTAGGAATTCGTATGCTTCGAGTGTCTCTTGAAATTCTTCGACGCCCACTCGCATCGGGAGATAGACAGCGTTCATCTTCATCTTCGCGAATGCCACATTGTGTAAAATCGGACTCCAACTGTGACCAATTGGATCGCCCAGCACGCCAAAGACCGCCGTCTCTTTGTTGATTTGATCATACCGATACAGCTTGCTCATTTCTTCAAAAGAAAGCTGACCTGGTGCCATGACGCGTTCTTTGCTGAACGTCGCATATGTGAATGGAGAACCGTATTTTCCGCACAAAATTCGGCTGACAACTCCATATTCCCCCATGCAAAATCCGATGGTGGGGACCTTTGAGTTTTGCACAAGTTCCAGCATGCGAATGTTGTCAATTGGCGAATTAGCCATCGTGACGATTTTGACGATGTCAGGATCGCATTCACAAAGTTTTGCGTGGATCTCTTCGAGGTCGTCGGGAGTTTTATCAAAGTCGTGGTGGCTGATAATTCGCTTGGTCTTGCCATAACGCGGAATGGACCCCGCAATGTCACTTTCCAGGTCAACATATTCCACGCCAGCAATAATCGCTTCACGAAGTATTGTCTGGCGTTTTTCTTCAGAATCGCCAAATCGACCACCATCATCTGGTCGGCGGCAAGTGAGGATGACCGGAGTTGGTCGATCCTTGAGCAGTCGGTCCAATCGCAATCCTCGCGGAATCCAATCGACCCGTAACTCAACCAGTTCCGCGCCTCGTTTGGCCAGATTCTGGTGCTCGGCGAGCATCATTTTGTGACGTTTTCGGCCCAATGTAACGCAAATCATTTCGCCATTTCCTTTTGCAGCCAGACGATGTCCATGAAAGCACGAAAAATTTATGGACTTCGACCGCCATTTCTACAGTGAATCCCCTGTTATACGAAACGAAATGCGTCACGGAAAGTTGGGGAACACAATTCACTTCGGCAGAACCGGACGGTTTGTGCCCCACTCAGAAGTATTCGGGTTCGCGCAATGCCCGGATTCGTGCTAGTCTAATGCCCTTCGGTAGGCCATTTTATCAGTATCAATTCAATTCTTGTCGTTCATGAAGAGCGATGAGGAGATCATGTCCATCGAAGCTTCACGAGCTTTTCATCCCAACCGCAGGAGGCGGAGATGCAGCGAAAATTCGCACTGATCCTATTACTCGGATTGGTGATGACCGCAGTGGGCTGCCAAACTACTGGCGTTTTTCCTTATATTTCCCGAAGTGCGGGTTTGCCTGCACAAAGTGAATAGAGGGCACCTATCAAGATGCGCCGGTTTTTATTGCCGAGTTTGCTCCTCATTGCCTGCTGTACCTCACTTGGGTGTACGCTTGACCGTTCCTGGTTTCAAATGAGCAGTAACTCCCCGATGCCTTTTTTCGGGTTCGATCTTCGAATGCCTCGGAAAACATCACAAGTTGAGCCAGCCACCCACGAAGAGCAGCTAGCGAGTCACTGGGACAACGAAATCTCAGTGCAGCCAATTTCGCACAAGGAGGGTCACAGCAAAGCGACCTTTTTAAACCTGCCACGAATTTCGACTCTGTTGGAAGATCATCAGGAAGAAGAAGTTTCCTTTACCGGTCCGAAAACTCCATTTGCTCCGTGAGAACTTCATTCTTCAAACGCAGGTTCGGCGATACCATCGTCTGTGATTTGGTAAGGCACCCATAGCAGAGTGACTGGATCTGCTGAGATGTCACTTTTCCGTGGCTTGATCTCGTAGGGTTTCACTTCAATTTCGTCTGCGGAATATTCTTCCGTAATTTGATTGACAGCTGATTCCAATTTCGCTTCCAACTCTTTGAAATCTTTTTCGAGTTCAACGACTTCGGCTTCTGCACGTTTGATGTCACTTCTTTGATCTGCTGCGCGCGAAGCAGACCTCATGCTGGTTCCTGCTCGTGAAATATTCGTGACGCTGAGTTTTTTGCGACCAAACATTGCACCGAGAATCGATGTTCCAATCGAAACAATGGCAGAGGTCGTTGCGGAACTGGCTTGTTCCTTCTCTTCATCAACACGACCTTTCGCACGTCGAATGCGATTCGTGAGGGTTTCAAATTTGGATTCGAACTTCTTCCGCAGCTTTGCGATTTCCAAATCTCGCTTTTCACGAGCGATTTGTCTGATTCGAGCGACGAAGTCACCTTCCCGGTCATCGAAGCGTGAATACTCTTTTAAGTCTGGACTGAAGCTAAGGGTCAGTCGCTCGACGCGATACAAGTACTTCTTAAAAGACGCTCCCCAACTTCGCCAGGATATCTTTTTCGAACACTTGGAGGGGATCTCTGCGTAGCGAGCATTTGGAACCGGTTTTGGGTCAAAGTCAAACTGGTCATCTGGAATCACTTCTGCATCTTCCCAGGGGTCGCGATCTAAATCTGTGTTCTTTCGAATGTTCAGCAAGAAGGTGACGTCCTTCCAGAGATCGATGTCAGACTTTGAGTCAACAAAGTGAAGAGCAGCCTGACCCAACAGGGCAGGGCGGTAGAGAATCGTTGTCTCGCGCGGTGTCTTCCTTGAGACGGCGACATACTTTTGAGGAACATCTGTCGGAAGAACCGGAAGTGCCTGAGCGGTTGCCGGTTCTTGTTTCAGAACTTTCTTCTCCTGAGTGTTCAATTTCGGACTGACAACAACCACGGCTGGAAAAGTGTTTGCTCTCTTTGTTTTGAAGGGGGCCATCAGTTTTGTGATTTGCTGACGTGTCATTGGACCGCTGAGATAGGAGAGCGCCCAACGTGTGTGGAAAATGACCGGTTGTTCTTCATGAACGTTATTCATCAAGAATACGCGACTGCGGACACCGGATAGAATTTTCTCCACGCGTTGTCGATCAAATTGGACTCCGGCGTTTGCAGATGCCCCTTCGAGTCCATCGAGGACGCGGAGTTTGTCTCGTTCGGTCTGTAATCTCCCCAAGAACCAGGTTCCAGCATTCGAAAGAGCTTTGTAATCGAGGTCGACCGGATTTTGTGTCGCGAGTATTACTCCCAAACCATAGGCTCTTGCCTGTTTTAAGAGTGTGAGCAGAGGCGTTTTTGACGGTGGGTTCGCGGTGGGGGGAAGATAGCCGAACACTTCGTCCATATAGAGCAAGGCGCGCAGGCTCGACGTTCCAGGCTGAGTTCGCATCCATGAAACAACTTCATTCAGGAGCAGTGTCACAAAGAACATCCGCTCCTGATCATTCAGATGAGCAATCGAGAGGATTGCGAGCCTCGGCTTCCCCTCATCAGTGTATAACAGTCGCTGAATATTGAGAGGTTCACCCTTCATCCAGTTTGAAAACGCTGGCGATGCGAGCACGTTGTTCACAGTCATTGCCAGCGCAAGTCGATCCTTCGCCGGGAAAATCGACTCCAGGTCCATGATGCCAATCTTCTGGAACGGCGGTTCCTGGATCTCCCGAATCAGTGCTGGCATGTCGAGGTTGCGTCCTTGCCGCCATGCCGTGTCGACAATGTTTGAAAGCAAAATGTGTTCGCGACTGCGGAGCGGGTCGGCGTCAACGCCCAGTAAAGTGAGAAGACCTGAAACCGCCGTCGAGACGCGCTCTCGCATGGCATCAGAATTGTCGAGTGTTTCTTGCGATGGAGCATCGAGCGATTTGAGAATCGTCAGTGGCAAACCGGCATTACTGCCCGGGGTGTAAACCGCAACTTCTGCCGCCTCCTTGAGTCGCTTGAGTCGGTCCTGACCTTGGTCCCATTGCTTCAGGCCATCTTTCCATAGTTTGGCTCGATCAGCAGCGTATTGTTCCGGAGTCATTCCTTTGCGAGTCGCCTGATCTTTCTCGATCCAAGGGAGGAAATCATTAGGGCTCAGGTTTGGAAAGTTCAGAAGTAAATTGCCCATGTCTCCCTTCGGATCGATGATCAACGCCGGAATGCCATCAATGGCTGCCTCTTCCAGAAGCGAGATCCCCAAGCCGGTTTTTCCACTCCCGGTCATCCCGACGATTACGGCGTGCGTCGTCAAATCTTTTGAGTCGTACATCACATAGTCTGGGAGAGTCTTCGACTGATCGATGTCATATTCACGACCTAGGTAGAATGCGCCGAGCTTCTCGAAATCGAACATCACTTCATCCTTCAATGTCTGAATCAAGTCAATCTGTGAATTGACGTCATCCTTGCACAACGTACCTGTTCTGGAGCCTGACAACCTGCAAGATCTGATTGAACTGCGAAACCGTAGCGGACCGCCATCGTCTTCGACAAGAGAGCGTCGAGAGATTCTATTTGGAAGCATTGCACGCAGGTGTAACTGTATGCAATCTCTTTACTTGCTCAATTCCAATAAAGCCACAATGTGCTTGTGATTGGTGCCGTGATTGCAGACGATTCGAGGGGAGCAGGTCCACTAACCGTAACGGTTGATACCGTTGCCTCCCTACTGTCCGCACTTTCGGCGCACAAGACCTGAATGCGGTCGAACCAAGTGCAACTTCTACAAATCTCTGCGAACCTCGCAACGTTTTTCTCGATAGACATTTCCAGCAGGAAATGGATACGACCACGGAACTTTGTAGTTGGTCAACAGGCCTGGCAGGAGTGCAACAAGCTGATGTTCATATTGCATCAGCAAGAAAAGTATGAGGGGAGATGAACTCTTGAGTCGTTCCTATCTGGCAATACGACATTTATTAAGACAACTTGAAATTAAACGGGAAAAAGGAATCAGCAAGCAAATCATCCCAATCTGGTTTTCTAAGTTCGTGGATGATATCTCTGAGCGATTTGAACCATTCAGTGGAGTGGCACGCGTTGGCTACGAGTGCGCCTTCTCGGACGGAGGCTGGGAAATTTCCATCTTCCTGGGCGAAACTGAATTGGTCGGCGGTGCCGAAGATGGTCGCCTTCTGCCGGTAAACTTTCGATTTGATGTCACCGGTATCACTGAGCAATTTGAAACAGTGGAAGCGATCCACTGGAATGCTTTTCCGAACAGTCCGGTCGAAACAGAAGTTCCTTCAGATTTGTCGTTCATGACCATTTCGGGAACAGTTCAAAACGAACCCGTTCTTCTCCAACTCCACGCCACTCCTCCGAATCCCATCGGTCCCGCGCTCCGGCAACATACAGATGGACGCATGGAACTGGTGTAAGATATTTCGTTGCCTATCTACCCCTGCTCTGCGATCGACTCGCACTCTTCTACGTTGACCTTGTCTGGGTCACTCACCACAAAGGCTCGCAGTAGGCACACTGCGAGTCTTTGTTTGTTACCGTCTTCGACCGATTCAGGTGGAAGAATAAATTGTTCACATTCTTTCTGTGGATCAACTCTTCCATGCTGCACCGGAAACTGCTCAGACGCAAAAAAGGGGTGGTCGATCAGATTGATCGACCACCCCTAAGATTTCTTCAACAGTGAGAGTAACCAAATCAGTGACTCTGTTCGTTCACAACCGTTCGATGTCTCTGTCGTCACACATCAATAATATATGCCGAAAATCAACCGAGAGTCAAAACGCAGCGTTGAAAGATTAGCCAACGACGTTGACATTTTCTGCGCGAGGCCCTTTTGGACCTTGTCCTCGTTCGAATTCAACTTCCTGTCCTTCGGACAGGTCTTCGAAGCGAGTTCCTTCAATTGCGGACATGTGGAAGAAAAGATCTCCCTTGTCGGTTTCAATGAAACCAAAGCCTTTGTCAGTCAGTTTGCGAATGCGACCAGTGGCCATTTCAGTACTCTCCAAAATAAAAAAGTGTTGGTCCTGTCTCAACAGGGCCGAAGTGAAACAAACGGGGCTGTGAAACTGCCCACAATAAAGTTCGACACATTTTTCGCAGTTTGAGACTGCTGGGTAAGAGTGTCACACCCATTCAAAACGAAACTATTCAACAGTTTCATTTGCAATTGCTACTGCCGCTGCTTCTTGATCAAGTTTTCTCTGATGGTCTTCTGCACATCTTGGGCAAGCCATCGCCTCACGGACGATCTCTGTCCCTTGACCACCTTTGTCGTAATTTTTCTTGGGAGAAGCATTACGGCGACCTCCTCCGCCACGTTTACGGAAACCGCCGCGTGCAGCGTCTCGACCGCCACCTCCACGTTCTCCATAAGTTTTTTCCCGAGTAACTAGAATCACCTTCGTGGAACGTGTCCCGGCAGGAACGACCGACTGGCACAATTGACATCGAAACATTGTTGCTCCCAGTGTGGCTGTGAGCCACTCAATTTACATAATCCCCATTTCACAACATGCAAATTAGCCGTGAATGGTGTTTCTTATTTAAACGAACGGTTTTAAACGTTGTTCGTATACAACATTACTAAAAAGTGGTCTGTCTCACTCGAGTCGAAGCCACTCCGCTCTTCCTGGTTCAACAAGGTAACCGGAGTGCTGCGGTGCAAAGACAATTTGTAAAACAGAACGACAGACATCACCAATTCACTGATAATTGTGTAGGTGAAGACTGACGGTTCACATTACTGGAAAGCGGTTGCGGAAGCTCTTGTCCAAGAGTCGAAGAGACGAAGGCAATTCGTCCAACGAAAAGAAAGACATCTGGCCAACGCCCGTAAAACGCTGGTGACCGCAAGTACGACAACTGAGGCCAGAATGGCCGACAGTCGCACAAATTTACAGAAAGCAAAGCAACAATTCCCAATCACGTACTCGGGCGATTTGTAGTTGAAAATCAAAACCGCAAAGGAAATTGGGTGAAAAATAAACCCAAAGATAACGGTTGGAGCCAGCACAAATTTCGACCGAAAATCAAGTCAACCCGAATTAGAACAGAGCTTGTGAAATAAAGCAAATCCGATTGGCTGAAAAAAACGCTCAATTCTCAGCAAATAACAGCCAAAACGATAGCAAATCGTCGTCTTCTTAATGTCTGGTACTCTAAAGTCATCGTTATTGACTCATTTTCCCGGAACATCTAGTGAAATCAATCAATGTTGCGAGCTGTTGGGCTTCATCGTCTGTCAGAAGACCACAAGATCGATCTTTGAAGTCCGGTCGAACGTACCATCGCCCCAAAGCGTCGTACAGGCTGTCACACTTGCCAGTAATGATTCCGTATTCCTCTTTGAATTTTATTGCCTGTTCCGGGGGAAGGTCCTGAAACTGACTCATGAGCAGAAAATGCCCATCTCCTGCGAAATCGAGATGCAATTCCTGGAGTTGATTTGAAAACTCCTGTGTGACCGAGACACTACTTTTTAGCGGTCCCGAAGCCAGAATTCGCTCCACGTGCTGCGGTTCCGTACGGACGAGCTTTGCTGCGGTTTCGCAAGCTGCGTAGACAATCGCCTCGTCGAGATACGTTGCGGAGTACGTTTCTTTGCTGAGGTGTTTGTCCCATAGGTCTAGAAGCAGGTCCAGTTGCACTTGGGCAGGAACACACTTCAGGAACGGAACCTGAGTGAGAAAGCCGAATGCGCGGTGGTCATCCAGTTCGAGTTGCTCGGCGAGAGCAAGCCGTTCTTGAGTTTCCAGAAAGGCAATTCGCAACGCAATGTAAACGCGTTCCGAGTACGGGAGTGATTTTGAGGAGAACTTAATCATGACTTGCCAATCTGGCAAAGCTCATGCCTTTTTCAATAGTCGAAATTCAAAACTACGCCCATTTTTCACAAGCCGTTGAGGGACAACGTGTTGCAAAGCACCTAGCCTCTGTAGATTAACGGTTGTTGAACCAGTGGGTGTCCTGAAATGTCAACACAATTGATGTAATCAAACATCGCGTTTCATTTTAACAACATTTCCTTCCAGTGCCGCTTGGCGACTATTCCGTTATTCGCGAGTGACTATCATTGAAGTTGCTGTCATTCAACCTCTTGCCCCAATTTCGATCCATGCTTTCTTCAATTCGACTTTCGTTCGCGTTCCTCGCCAGCTTGGTATTTGCACTGGTGTCTCCCGATGCGTTTGCTGGTGAGATTCAAGAAATTTCCGGCGAGACTATGGGCACGACCTATCGTATTAAGTGGGTTGAGGACATCAGTGCGGAATCAGAGTTGAAGCAACTCGTGGATGACCGACTGGAAGAGATCAACCGGTTGATGTCGACATACGACCCGACCTCGGAACTTTCGAAATTCAACGCATATCAGAAGAGTGACTGGTTTCCAGTTTCAGACGAGACGGCGATGGTTGTTCAAGCGGCACTCGACATCAGTGAACTCTCTGGAGGTGCTTTCGATCCAACAGTCGGACGGCTTGTGCGGCTTTGGAATTTTGGAAGCGATCCCCGCACAAACGCCGCCCCGTCACAAGAAGCAATCGACGAAGCTCTGAAGTCAGTCGGCTACCAGTTCATCAAAGTCCGCGAGAAACCACCGGCACTTTCTAAGTCAAACCCGATGGTTGAACTTGACCTTTCAGCAATCGCCAAGGGGTATGGTGTGGATGCGACGATTCAACTGCTCGCCGACCAGAAAATCCTCAATTGCATGGTCGAAATCGGTGGCGAGGTCCGAGTCTCAGGCACAAAGAATGGAGCCCCCTGGAAGCTCGGTATCGAACGTCCCGAGGCTCTCACCCAAAGTTTGCACGCGACCGTTGAACTCGCCGATGCGGCTCTAGCAACGTCGGGAGACTATCGAAACTATTTCGAAGAAGAGGGCGTCCGCTACTCGCATACGATCAGCCCGCAAACAGGCAAGCCGGTCACGCACCAACTTGCCTCGGCATCAGTCAT
>DAOUPA010000056.1 GCA_030626405.1 Planctomicrobium sp. | reverse complement strand
GTTACGGACTTGGCTTTCAAGAATATGTAGAAACAGCTAACGACCGAATTGCAGTCATTGTTCAGGCTGAGCATTACAAGTCTATCGAAAACATTGAATCCATTGTTCAAGTCGAAGGCATCGATGCTGTACAGCTTGGGCCGTACGATCTCGCTGCCAGCATGGGGAAGATGGGACAAGTCGACGACCCGGCAGTCGTCGAGGCCATCGATCACGTGATTCAAACGTGCCAGAACGCGAAAATCGCCATCGGCTGGTTCGGTTTATCTTCAGACGCCGTCAAGCCATACATCGACCGTGGTTGCACGCTCATCACCGCAGGTGTCGACACACTCCTACTCGCCAGCGCAGGCAAGAGAATGCTGAAGTCGCTGCGATAAAAAAACGTCCGGTTTTTTCAGTGACCGTAGGGTGGGTGAAGCCTAGAGAAAAAGGTGGGTTGCATTCGCAATTCGAATTGTGATCCACTCTGATTGTTGTTTCTTCCTTCACTTGCGTAACCCACCAAACTCAAGATCCGCGAACTCCAACCCAACCAACTTTTACTCCTGACCTTCCACGAAAAGATTCCCGAGCGATATGCACGTACTCGATATTGTTGTCATTGCTGTCTACCTGCTAACGATTCTCGGCTTGGGGATTTCATTTGGACGGCATCAATCGCGCCGCGAATTTTTCGTTGCGAGCGGATCGATGGGATGGCTTGCCGTGGGTCTGAGCGTAATGGCGACGCTGTTCTCATCGAACAGTTTTGTTTTTTATCCCTCGGCAGCTTTCGGGAACAGCTTGCGTATTGGTCTCTCTTTAGTCGCATTTACCTTAATGACTCCAATTGTCGTCTGGGTCTTCATCCCTGTTTACTCGCGGTTGAAAGTAGAGACAGCTTACCAGTATCTGGAAATGCGGTTTCATGTCTCCGTCCGCACACTTGCGGCAGGTCTGTTCGTGTTGCTGCGAATAGGCTGGATGGCGTCGGCGACGTATGCGGCGTCGCTGGTCGTGGCAAGCGTTTCCGGATTTCCACAAACCAGTGTGATCATCGGGTTGGGAGCGTTTTCGATTGGCTACACGATGATCGGAGGTCTGCGAGCAGTGATGTGGACCGACGTCATTCAGTTCTTCGTCTTCGCAATAACGATTTTTGCGGCTCTCATCTTGATTTTGATTCAAAGCAACTTGGGTGTTTCAGAAATTCTCAAAACGTATTTCGATGGACGTGAAGGTTTGGTTGTTGATTTTGAAATGTCGATGACACTGCAATATGGAAGTTGGGCAATTTTGATTGGCGTTTTTCTCGAAGCGTTGTCTGCTTTTGGTGTCGATCAGGTCGCTGTGCAAAGATATCTGTCCGCACGCTCAGAGAGGACATCGCAAATCGGTGCCCTGCTCAATCTCATTGGGATGTGGATAGTGCTGCCGGGGTTGTTGATGATTGGTGTTGGGTTGTTCGCGTACTTCACTCACAATCCGGCGGAGCTCGGCAGTGGAACACTGACCGAAATCCTAGCGAAAAACCCGAAAATTGCGGACAAGGCCATGCCGGAGTTTGTGCGGGTTCACTTCCCACCTGGTCTGGCGGGACTGTTTCTTGCGGCTTTAATGGCAGCGATTATGTCGAGTATTGATTCCGGGATTCATTCGGTCACAACCGCACTCGTCGTCGATTTTCGAGATCGCCTCTGTCCCGCTCTTCGTCCGAAAACGGACCGGGGTGAACTCTGGTCGATTCGCCTTTTGGTACTCGGAATCGGAATCCTTTCAGTGACGCTTGCCTGCTTTGTCGGACCATTGGGGAACGTCTTCGATATCGGTAAGAAACTGACAGCGGCATTTGGTGGGCCGCTCTTGGCGCTCTTTGTCCTGGCTCTTTTCTCACGACGGACGACATCACTGGGAGTGCTGTTCGGCGTGTTGATTTCCGCTTCTGTGACTCTCGGATTAATGTACACACAAGAGGATTGGTTTGCTGTTTGGTACTGGCCCATCGGTTTTGGGTCGGCTTTGTCGTTGGGATACGTATTGAGTTACCTGCAACCAGCCCGGGAAACGGGATTTACATTTCGTCAAATCATGCGATCAAAGAAGGTTTAATATGAAATATTACGAAATGACTTCGGCTCGATTGTCCACCATTGATCGTGACCAAACCGTCGTTGTTGTTCCCATAGCGGCAGTGGAGCAACATGGCCCTAACATGCCGACCGGAACTGATACGATCATTTGCACTGCCGTGACAGAAGCTCTGGAAAAGCGTTTGGCGGACCAGATTTTGGTCACGCCGACCGTTTGGTTGGGCGCCAGCGCACATCACCTGCGCTTCGGAGCGACGCTCAATTCCGACCTCGAAACGTACATCGCCACGCTCTGCGACATTGCGATTTCGCTGCTTGACGATAACTTCCGCCGCATTTTGTTCGTCAACGGTCACGGAGGAAACGTTGACCCGTTGCGAGTTGCACTGCGTGAAATTCAACCAGCCTATCCGGACGCACTTCTGGTAGGTGGCTCGTACTGGTCGGTCGCGGATGATTTGATTCAAGAGACACTCGAAGGCGACCACAAATTCGTCGGCCATGCCTGTGAATTCGAAACATCGTTGATTCTGCATCTACGTCCGGATCTGGTTGATCAGGAAAAACTGACCGATGCCGGAAACCTCGTGACCGATCAGATAGATGGCCTCTTCGTCAGTCGAGATATGTTCCAACGCACAAACGAAGGTTTCACCGGTCGGCCTGACCTGGCATCGGCAGAGAAAGGCCAGAAACTCTTCGATGGCATCGTGGAGCGTCTTGATTCAACCGTTCAGACCTTACTCAACGAGCCATTAGGGACCGAGTATCAGGATTTTAATTCGAACCCCTCCTGAACAGGAATCTCAAAGCCTGCAACTTTTTCGTCTGCTACGAGACATGTCACCGTCATTGCATGAGTATCTCACATGAAACTTGCCAGCGTATTGACTCCCCTGAACGTAGAAAACATGCGGCTTGCCGTTCAGTGTGGAGTGGAAGGTGTGGTGACTCGATACCCTGGTCCAACGCTGGATGACTTATTGAGCGTGAAGCGGCAGATTGAAGATCAGGGTTTGCAGTTATTCGCTGTCGAAGGGTATTTGCCAATTGAGAACATCAAAACTGGCACCGATGACGATGGCAGCGAATTGCAAGCGATGAAGGAACTCATTCGGCATTTGGGTTCGGCGGGAGTTCCGCTGCTCTGTTACAACTTCATGGCAGGCACCGACTGGGTGCGTACGCAAGTCGACGCACCGGAACGTGGTGGAGCGAAGGTCACGGCGTTCAAATTGGCAGACACCCGGCAGGCGGTTTCGCTGAGTTCTCCGACTGAGTCAATCTCTCAGACACCGATTCAAGCTGACGAACTCTGGAAGAATCTTGAACGCTTTTTGAAAGAAGTGATCCCAGTTGCCAAAGCCGCTGGAGTGACTTTGGTGATGCACCCGGATGATCCACCGCTGCCGGAATTCAATGGTAAGGCACGTATCATGAATTCGGTGGAAGGGTTCGAGCGACTAGTCTCATTGGTTCCCAGTGAAAGGAATGCGATATGTTTTTGCCAAGGAACGTTCGCCACGATGGGGGTCGACATTCCGCAAACGATTCGTCGACTGGGGAAGCACATTCAATATGTCCACTTCCGCGATGTCCGCGGGACGGCGGATTCGTTTGCGGAAACGTTTCACGACAACGGCCCAACGGATATGGCTGCCGCGATTTGTGCACTCAAAGAGATCGGCTTCTCCGGCCCGATTCGACCGGATCACGTTCCGCAACTGGATGGTGAAGATGAAGGCGAACCTGGCTACACAATGCTTGGAAGGCTGTTCGCTTATGGTTATATTCGTGGTCTACTGCACGGAACAGATACTGTTGAATGAAGTTTCTACGGACGCCTTTCGAGAAAAATTGAATGCCAAAGATTACTGCGATTGAAACCGTCATCCCTTCGGACATTATGCCAAATCTGATTCTTCTCCGTGTGCATACGGAAGATGGATTGATTGGCTGCGGCGAGACTTACTACACGCCACATGCCATTGAAGCTTTGATTCACGACTGGATGGCCGAGCGGCTCATCGGTGCTGAGGCGACCGACATCGAAGCGCATTGGCGATTCCTCTACGAACGCTGTACGGCATTCGGTGCGCCAGGTGCCGAAATGCGAGCACTGTCGGCAATCGATGTCGCGCTCTGGGACATTCTCGGACAAGTCTGTGGGCAACCGGTTTGGAAGTTACTCGGTGGAGCCGTTCAGCCGCGTGTGCGGATCTACAATACGTGCGGTGGTCCCGGTTATGGTGCCATCAAACAAGTGACAAGTGAGACGGCAAAGCATCCCGGCTGGCCTGGGTATGGGGACGAAGGAGAACCGGGACCGCTTCAAGATAACTGGTCATCGATTCATGCCGCTGGTGACCTCGCTGAGGAGTTGGTCGCCGAAGGCATCGCTGGAATGAAGGTCTGGCCGTTCGACCGCTATGTGCATCGCGATGGGGGTCTCTATCTTTCCGCTGCTGATATTGAAGCTGGAATGAAACCTTTGCGAGAAATTCGTGAGCGCGTCGGAGACAAGATTGAAATCATGATCGAAGGCCACGCCTTCTTTCAACTCGCCGCTGCATTACGACTCGCGGAAGCTTTGAAAGAGATCCGCCCGCTCTGGCTGGAGGACGTTCTGCGAGTCGACAACGTGAACACGCTCGCCGATTTTCGTCGTCAATCCGGAGTGCCCATCGCCGCAACCGAAATGCTGTTGGGGCGAACGGCGCACCTCTCTCTACTGAACGCTGGCGCCGCTGACTATGTCATGGTCGATCCAACCTGGGCTGGTGGGATTAGTGAGACCCGACGAATCATTGAACTTGCTCAAGCTTACAACGTGCCTGCCACCATGCACGATTGCACCGGACCTTTGACGCTCTACGCCGGGTTGCATTGTGCGGGAGCTTCGTCAAATGTTGTTTTTCAAGAAACAGTCCGAGCACACATCCGCACATTTTACGAGCGACTCATCGACCGCCAACCGATCATCGAAAATGGTCGGTTGTTGCTTCCTTCCGACCCTGGTTTGGGAACGGCATTGCTGCCAGAGTTGTTTCAGCCTGGACAAAGCCGATACCGCCGAACCGAATAGATCGTCTCCTTATGCCTACCAAAGTTCGCTATCACATCATGGGAGCAACGACGCTCACGTCGGTGTTGCTGTACCTCGACCGCATCTGCATCGCTGAAATTGCGAAGCTGGATGAATTCAAGGAGACGCTCAGTCTTTCTGAAAAACAGACTGGGATGATTCTTTCTGCTTTTTTTCTTGCTTACGCATTGGGGCAAGTCCCTGCCGGTTGGCTTTCAGATCGGTTCGGGGCGAGGAAGATGCTGCCGATCTATATCGCTGTCTGGTCGCTGTGCACGATGCTCACCGGTCTCGCCAACGGGTTTTTGATGTTAATCATTGCTCGGCTCATGTTTGGCATGGCTCAGGCAGGGTGTTATCCCACGGCGAGCAGTTTGATCAAACGCTGGATGCCGTTGCCTGCCCGTGGAACCGCCAGCAGCATTGTTGCGTTCGGAGGTCGCTTGGGAGGAGCCGCTGCGCCGCTACTCACTGCGTGGTTGCTCAGGGATTACCTCTCCTGGCGATGGGTGCTGGGACTCTATGGCATGTCTGGTTTCTTCGTGGCAATTCATTTCTGGCGAGTCTTCCGTGATACACCTGCGGAGCATCCACAAAGCAACGACGCCGAACGTGAATGGATACGTGCTCATAATGTTGACGAGGAAGTATCTGGTCCGCCGGAGCGACCACCGGTGTTACTGCTGATACAAAGCCCCACGATGTGGCTGATGTGTTCGCTACAATTCGGAATCAACGTCGGCTGGGTCTTTCTAGTGACGTGGCTGCCGACTTATCTCAAAGAGGTCAAGCAGGTCGATCCAACAATCGGCGGCTTCATGTCGACCATCGTTCTCGTCGCCGGAATCGCCGGAATGTTGTGTGGCGGTCCGCTGGCTGATCTTGCCACAAAGCGACTCGGAAACCGCTGGGGACGTTCGCTTCCATTGGTGGTCTGCTACAGCATCGCTGTAGCAGCTTATCTGTCGTGCTTATATCTGGAGTCTGCCTGGGCGTTCATCGCAGCTGCGTCAGTGGTTGCATTTATGACCGACATGAGTGTGCCGTCGATCTGGGCTTACATGCAAGACGTTGGCGGAAAAAACACCGCTGCGGTCTTCGGTTGGGGCAACATGTGGGGGAATTTTGGAGCCGCGACAACACCGCTACTTGTTCCGATTGTTCTTGAACGTTGGGACACAAATGGCGATTGGCACGAAGCGTTTTTACTGTTCTCCGCCGGTTACATCGTCGCCGCCCTCGCTGCCTTGGGGATCAATGCGAATCGCAAGATTGGGTAAAAAAGTGGGCCGTGATCAAGTCGATCCATTTATGGAAAACGAGGCGTCCTGCTCTAACGGGAACATTGGTCGGCGGCGATGTTGGTATTCCAAACGACTCATATCGGCGCAGGTGGAGCCTTTTGTATTTACGCGGATGAATGTCTCGCACACGTCGCGATACGCAGGGATGGGAGCGTTGACACCTTTGGCGACGAGTACTCGAAAACTCTCTGGGTCGAGACCGCAACTGATCAGTTGTTGCAGACTGAACGGAACCATCCGTAGCGAGGTGAGCATGAGCGTGAGACCGCTGTCGGTTTCGCAGATTGCTGTTCGACCTTGATCGAATTCCGTAATACCACCATGTCTCGGCAACGGTTCGCGGAACTTGCCGTCGTGCAAGGACCGGATCGCAACTTCAATCTCAATTGGAGAACCATGAAGATCGTCCGTCCTTCCACCGACTTTGATTTTAATTCGTGAACCAACTCCTGCTTGCTCACAAATTGCAACCGCTTCAGGGTCGTAGAGGCAGCCAAAGGCAGGACCGATTCCTTTGGCGTGAATCGCAGAGAGAAGTTCTGTCCCATCCGCCGATGAACCGCCGCCGACGTTGTCCCCCATATCCAATAAACAGATTCGCTCTGTTGCTCCTTCGCATTGTTGCAGTGCTTCTGAAACGGATGTGAAATCGCCGCTGAAATTGTGTCGCATGTCCCACATTATTGCTGCGAAGTTTTCAGAAAGTTGATCCGCCAATTGCTTATTTTTGTCTGTCACAACAATGACAGCAGACCCCATTTCTGCGACATCAGCGTAGGGGAACCCGAGCAAAATACTGTTTGAGAGGACTCCATCAATTTGCAATTGAGCATCCGCGGCTTCGTAAAGCGGTTTCAGATGCGGTTCCTCGGTGCATTGCCGTTCAATGCTGATTGCCATTGGTGGGAAGACTGCGGACATCATCGGTGTAATTTCGTGTCGAAGTGTTCGGACCATTAAGTTCGCTGCTTCAATGCCTCGCTCACGCTGATCGAGATGAGGATTTGTTCGGTAGCTGATCAGTGCGTCGCAGCTATCGACCATCAATGGAGAAAGGTTTGCGTGGGCGTCCAATGTCCCGATGATTGGAAGTTCAGGTCCAACCGCTGCTCGAAGTTCGCTGAGCCAGTAGCCATCAGCATCAGGGAATTGTTCACTGACTGTCGCACCATGCGGAGCGACGAGAATTCCATCGAGCGGTCGGCTGTTGCGAACAGTCTCCAACAACTCGTCGACGAGAAATTTGAAATCTCTTGCCTGAATCGTGCCGGATGGCAATGCTCTGGCGGCGAACAGCGGGACTGCTTCAACTTCAGCATCAGCTAGTCCGCCGAAAAAACCACCGACTTCGTGGTGGGCCTCGGCCAATGCGTCTCGAATCAGTTCGCCAGTCAATAATAAATTCTGCCGAAACGAACCCACCGTCGTCGGCTGACGCGAAAATGTGTTCGATTCATGCAGGAACGCAATAATGCCGATTCGCATGGCTGTCGTCTTGATTGAGTGTGAATTGTCTCTTTCCTACCGATGAGGGCAGTCAGCACAGTCGAACAGAAGAAAACCGAGGAGTCAAGAACGCACGTCACCTCTGGAGTGAATCGAAGTGTCGCCGAACTCTTACAATTCTTCCGGTGCATTCGTTACCTTCCGTAGACAAGACAACTCTCACATGACATCGAAAGCGAGCGATGACGTTACCACCAGCCAAGATTACTCTCCAAGATATTCGTGACCACCTTTATTCGGCGGTGATTTGCGATGCTTTGGATGCGACCGGATATCGAGATCAGTCTCCGCGCGTACCGCTGCACCAACTCACGAGTGACGAGATGATTGTCGGTCGGTGCCGCACGACTTTGTGGGCGGATATGTTTCATGAAGACCCGCAACCCTACGATTTAGAACTGAAAGCGGTCGACAGTTGCCAACCGGACGATGTTTTCATCGACGCCGCTGGTGGGTCGATGCGATCTGGAATCTGGGGAGAACTCCTCACGACGGCTGTGACCAACGGCGGGTGTCTTGGCGCGATTGTTGATGGCGCCGTGCGTGATGTCGGAAAAATTCGCGAAATGAACTTTCCGGTCGTTGCTCGCGGGACATGTCTTTACGACAGCAAGGACCGGCAGCGCGTTGTTGATCGGGACGTGCCGGTCGAAATCGGAGGCGTCCGTTTTTGCCCCGGCGATCTGGTCGTCGCTGATGAAGATGGAATCGTCATTGTGCCACAGCAAGTTGAAGCGGAAGTGCTGCAGCTTGCCTGGGAGAAGGTTCATGCCGAAAACGAAGTCAGAGACGCCATCCGAACCGGTATGAAAGCGGTCAAAGCCTATGAAACTTTCGGGGTATTGTGACCGGTCCAACGCGTTCTCAACATTTCAAATCAGCTATCAACGGGGAATCCATCTCTCATGTTCAAATTATTCGTGTTCACTTTCAGTCTGTTACAAATCATGACGACCTCTGCACGTGCCGATGACCCGATTGTCTTCATTTCCGCCTTTGCGACCGGCGAGAAAGGAGGCATTCACGCATTTCAATTTGACTCAGAGTCTGGCAAGCTGAAGCCACTGCACCGGACGCCGGACATCTCAAATCCGTTCTTTCTCGCGATCTCACCCGACCAAAAATTTCTCTACTCCATTGAGACTGAAGCATTCGGTAGTGATGAGGATGAATTCGTGACAGCGTTTTCCATTGATGGAAGAACAGGCAAGCTGAAACGCATCAACCAGCAATCCGCGCGAGGTTCGGCGTCATGTTATCTCGATGTCAACGACACAGGCAAAACCGTGGTCGTGGCGAATTACTCGTCTGGAAGTGTCGCATCGCTGCCGGTGAAGAAGGATGGTTCTATCGAAAAAGCAACTTCGTTTATTCAGCACGAAGGCTCCAGTGTCAACCAATCACGTCAACAAGGCCCGAAGGCGCATAGTATTGTTTTCAGCCCAGACAATCGCTTCGTCCTCGCAGCCGATCTGGGCATCGACAAGATTATGTGTTACAGCTTTGACGCCGCGACTGGAAAGCTATCGCCGAATGAAGCTTATCCATTCACACCACTTGCGCCAGGCTCTGGCCCGCGTCATTTGATTTTTCACCTCAATGGGAAGCGTGTTTATGTGATCAACGAGTTATTGAACACTGTTACTTTCTTTGATTACAAAACGGATTCCGGTCAACTCACAGAGCGACAAACGATTCCGACACTGCCTGCCGATTTCGCCGGCACGAGTCACACCGCCGATTTGAAAATCACCCCTGACGGACGTTTCCTTTACGGTACGAATCGCGGGCACGACAGCATTGCGTGCTACCGAATTGGTGACGATGGGATGTTGGAATTGCTGAGCATCGAACCGAGCCTCGGCAAAGGCCCGCAGAACCTGTTGATCACGCCAGATGGTGGTTGGTTGATCTGTGCCAACATGCCTGGCAATAACGTGGCAGTCTTTCAGATCAACTCAAAGACCGGTGCTCTCACGAAGTCCGGAGAACCAATCTCGATGCCGATGCCCTCATGTATTCGCTGGGTGGATTAGCAAAAGCTTGAAAGCCAACTTCCCTGTTTTGCACTTCTGGTCAGTCCGAATGGATCGTGTTTTCAAAGCTAATCAGTGGGTAGTGGGTAAGAAAAAAACTAAACGGCGTCGAAGCAACCTTTCCGATCCACTATCTACTACCCACTCACCAAATTCGCACTTCCAGAGATTGATTTAACATGAGTGTACTCGACAAATTTCGACTGAATGGCAAGCGGCTTTTCATTACCGGTGGCAGCCGTGGTTTGGGTCGCGAGATGTCGCTCGCAATTGCCGATGCTGGAGCAGACGTCATTTTGGTCGGACGAGATCAAGAAAGTCTCGAAAAGACCGCCGCTGATATTCGTCAACTTGGACGACAGGCATGGACGATGCAAGCGGACATGAGTGATGTGATTGAATGTGAAGCGACCTGCAAACGTGCGGTCGCGGATCATGGGCCGATTGATATTCTGATCAACAATGTCGGTGGTCGGCGTGAAAACATTCCGATTGAAGAAATGCCGCTGGAGAAATGGCAGGAGTTAATCGACTTGAATTTGACCAGCGTTTTTCTCTGCACGAAAATCATTGGCGGTGCAATGATCGAAGCGGGTCAGGGTGGGCGAGTGATCAACATCGCCTCAATCAACGCCTTCGTGGCGGCAAAGCTCATCCATGGTCGGCATTACGAGACGGCGAAAGCCGCCGTCGTTCAATTCACACGAGCGGCTGCCGTAGATTGGGCGCCACATGGAATAACAGTCAACGCAATCTGTCCTGGCGGCTTCATGACCGAACCAAACGTTCGCTGGTCGGAACTTCATCCTGAAGTGGTTGACAACTTCCGCAAGCAAATCCCCATGGGTGACTATGGTCAACCAGAAGATTTAGGCCCGCTCGCCGTCTACCTGGCAAGCGACGCCTCACGTTACATGACCGGTGCTGCCTTGATCATCGATGGTGGATATACACTGTGCTGATTCAATTCACCTCTCGACTTCTGACAAAGAAGTCATAGAATTGTGAAAGATTCTCAAATCGAGACGCACCGCTTAAAAAAATGAGAGAGAGAGAGAGAGAGCAATGACCCAGCGTGGAAGTGACGGAAATGTCCTCGCAGCACTTTGCAGCTTCTTTATCCCTGGCTTGGGACAATTGCTACAGGGAAGACTCGTGGCAGCAGCTCTTCACCTCATCATTGACGTCATTCTCTGGATGTTCCTTCTCGGCTGGCTGATGCACATCTTCTCCGCATATTCTGCTGCCGTCTATGAATCAAAATAATCTAAAAGCGGACCCTACCGGGATTCCGAAACGTTTAATTCAACCTTGAGCACCGAGAGTTCAATCGGAATTGAATCAACCGGATGTGGTGGGCTGACGATGATGGTCCAGTGTGAATCATTGGAGGCGATGTTCACCTGAGTGACACGTCCACAATAGATCGGAATTGATGTTGGAGAGACGTGCGGGTCGGTGTAGACCAAGTCGCCGACAGCGACTGGATGTGTGCCGACGACTTCGATCATTTCGCAGCCAGTGCCTGTTCCTTTCAAGATCCCTTCAGCACCGGTGACTGTTCCGAATTCGGAAACTCTGACAAGTCGCACAGCGGTACGAAATTCAGGGTGTGTGACAGGTTGAACAAGACTCGTCCAGCGTCCAACTTCAACTGTCCTGCCAAAGAGTGATCGCCCCAGAGAAACAAGTTGATCCCTGGTGAGGTCAGCATATGAGCCTTGATCGATCAATACACCTTCACCTTCCAGAACCAGTTCATCATTGAGAAGACCGTGTCGCTCTCCCAGTGAAACCAGCAGATGCTGACTTCCAGAGCGTCGTCCAATCACATTGGCCTGTATCGCTGTCGTTTTCCGAAGAGATTGCTCGTTGTCTTCCACCGGAATATTTGGGACTGACCTCAGTCTCTCGTTCTCAGCTTGAAGCATCACGATCATTGCAGCGAGATCACGATTCTGTTTTTGCAGTAATTCGGTGGAACCATCTCGTTCTGCGATGACTTCGGCTCGGGCAACTCCCTGCCCGGAAGAGGCTCTCGCCCAGCGCTGTGCCTGATCGACAATTCGCAACGACTGCCCTGCCCCATCCATAATGCAGCTCGACAGCTTTGACTCAACGAACGTCGGCCCAAACTTCACGAAAATCGCAAACAGAATCCAACCACCCCAAACAAGCAGAGGATGTTGCCAACGCGACACAGTCATCGATAATTTTATCTCCCTGAGATCAAGAAAGGTGCGTTGCAACGCACCCTACCAGACATTTCCTAAAATCCAACACCTTCTGTTTGAAATTGACGTCGCCAGTGTTGTAGGTGATCCAGACAAATCGCCGTGCCGCGTGCGACTGTCGTTAAGGGTTCCGGGTCAACGCGAACTGGAATTCCTAAATGTTCGCGAAAGAACAAGTCGCTATTTCTGAGTAGCGCTCCGCCCCCGGTCAGTACGAGTCCAGTGTCCGCCAGATCTCCAATCAATTCCGGATCACAAACTTCAATTGCAGCTTTAATGTTGTTCGCAATTTTCCACAGGCAATCTTCAAGAGCCTGACGAACTTCTTCGCTCGTCATGATCGCCTTGCGCGGAATCCCGCTGATTACATCAAGTCCGCGAACTTCAGCGTTTAATTCTGTGTCGAGTGGGTACGCACTCCCAATATCAATCTTCAGCTGCTCTGCCGTTGCGACTCCGATTCGCAATGAGTACCTCTGGCGAACATAGTCAACAATTGCTTCGTCCATCGCTTCGCCAGCGATGCGGCTCGACCGACTGACGACGATTTCACCCAGACTCAAAATGGCAGATTCGCTTGTTCCACCACCGATATCGCACACCATACTTGCGAGTGGTTCCGAGATCGGAAGACCAGCTCCGATGCTTGCAGCTTTGGCTTCTTCGATCAGGTAAACTCGTCCGGCACCGGCGCGTTCAGCGGAGTTAAAGACGGCTCTCTTTTCGACAGGTGAAATCCCCGAAGGGACCGCGATGACAACGCGCGGACGAATTCCTCCTTTTTGAACCGCAGCTTTTCGAATGAAATATCGCAGCAGCTGTTCGCAAAGCTGGAAGTCAGTAATGACTCCATGGCGCACTGGTTTGACTGCTTCAATCGAACCGGGCGTGCGACCGACCATTTGCTTCGCAAGCTTCCCGACGGCGGCACCACGACCCAGAATTTGCCGCGTCTTCTTGTTGAGCACGACCACAGTTGGCTCGTCAACGACGACACCTTGCCCCCGCAAGGTGATCAATGTGTTCACCGTGCCGAGGTCAATCCCGAGGTCCGGGCAAAGCCAGTCGCGCAGCCTGTTGAGCATCCCTGCTACAGTCCATCCGTAAAAATTGTTTGTCTATGTTTGGTGCAGAACGAGAAGCATTGAAAGGCAAAACTGCCCGACACATCGCTCCTCACGGAGTGAAAACCCCTGCCGACGCCGTTGTCGAAATACACTAACTCCATGTTGTATCGAGACTTGCTGTTTTGGAGCAAGATGAAATTCAACTTCCGCCCGCTCTGAAGAACTCAATTTCGAACGGTACGATCAATCCTAAAGACCGATCGTGAACGTAAGTCTTTTCCCTGCAAAGAGCTTACGCGACATCAAGGATTCTCACACTCGGCTGGTCAGTCGCTTGATGAGCAAACCGAGGATCACGAACATCGCCGCAAAAACCACAATCAGCAACTGACCGTATCGCATAAAAATTGATCGCAGTTCATGCATCGGGGCGACAGCATCGGAGCGTCGCTCTTGAACAATGGCAATCCAGTTTGTGGAGCCGATTTCGGCAACGGCAGCCAACCATTCCCCGGAATACTGTTTTTCAACATCTGCAAGCGGGTCTTCATAGTTCGCAATGACTCCGTTTCCCTGAACCGCGTCGACAAGTATTTTTTGTTCGGTCTCGGTGAGCTGAATCTGCTTTTTAAGCTCTGCGTCATCCGTAAGGCTGGAGAGATTTTCCTCAGACATCCAATTGTGATCGAGCAGGAACGGTTTTTGTTCACGCATGTCGACCAGCGAAAGAAAGCGATCCTGAATCGGTTGCGAATCATCTGACATGGAATTCTGTTGGATGCGTTGTTCCCATTGACTGAGTAGATCGGTGAGGTGAATCGAACGCGCCAGGACGCCAATCACTTCCTCGTGCGATCGGTCCCAGATCGGTACGGCGACCACCACCATATACTGCATTGTGTTACTACTGCGGAAGGCAAGTGAGACTCCGGATGTTTTGCGAGGTTGAACTTCGCCGCCGACTTCTGTTTCTTTGGGTAGTTCCCGTCCCAGATCGTGAAAATAATCTCGATATGCAAAAGTTCGACCGACCGAATCGTGCCACGGCGCTCGGTGAAGTTGTACTCCCTCACGGTCCGTCAAGAAGAGGCTTGCGTCGATGGTCCGTCGCTGTTTTTCGAACCGTTCGTTCGCCTCCGCTTTCCAATCGTCCAGAATCTCTTCGTAGTCTTCACGAAACCCATCGAGTGTCTCTTCCCCATCGAACGCAGGCAGTCGTTTCGCCAGGCGTTCGAGTTCGTCAGTTCGCTCAAGGAATTCCTGATCAATGCTCGCCGCCAACAGCCGAGCGGTTGCGGCATCACTGGTGAGTGCTCTCTCATAAAGATTCATCTCCGCTTCACGAACTGCCACAGGGACAGCCGTGCTGGAGATCCATAGCAGCATTAATAAAAACAAAACCGGTCCCAGTAATCCTAACCACATGAGCGGACGCCGGGCGCGATTGACGTCTCGTTGCTCCAAACGATCAAGAATGACCTGCGGATTCGGGATCCGTTCCGCCGAATCAGTTTTCAGGCAATCATCAACAAGAGTGATGAGTTCCCTGTCCACGCCGGAAACGTTGCGATGTTCGTTCGGTGCCGGAGATCGGTCGATTGTTTTTCGATATTCCGAGAGTCGCTCCGCCAGCGTCGCGACATTCGAAATTCGGTGCTGTGCATTCTCGGAACAATAAGGTGGATCACCTGTGAGGAGATGATACAAGACCGCCCCTAAGGCATAAACATCCCAGCGAACATCCGGAATCGAATCCAGAGTCGCCTGTTCCGGCGCCATGTAATAAAAGGTTCCCAAAGCCGGAGACTGATCCGAAGAGAGACGCGACTGCCCGAAGTCTCCCAACCGTGCTTCGTGACCATGGTCAAGCAATATATTGGCAGGTTTGATATCGCAGTGCAGGATGCCAGCCCCGTGCGCATGCACCAGCGCCCGCGCGACCGACTTCGTAATTTCGACCGCTTGCTTCACCGGAAGTGGTCCCGACTCCAGTAGATTCGCCACCGACTCGTGCGGCAGGTATTCCATCACAAAATATGGAGGATCGTGATCCCAACCAACATCGAGTAGTCGCACGACATCGCGCGATGCGTCCAGAACCGCCAGTTTTTCGACTTCCCTTGTCAGCAGAGTCCAGTCGAGACCGCGACGATTTGTGAAGAACTTAATCGCAACATGCCGACCGGTCTTACGTTCCCGAGCCAGCCAGACCATCCCAAACGAACCTTCCCCGAGACAGCGTAAAACATCGTAACCGCCAACACTGTTCGGCACCCGCCCCGAACGCAGGCTCAAACCACGAGATGATTCCAGTTCTTCCACATCCTGAACTGGAGTCAGTTCGAGCGGTGAATTCTTCGTGCTATCGTCAGGAGAATGAGACATGCTGAATCGAGTTCAGGAAGTGTAAAACTGTCATGAGGAGTCACTGAGAGAAAGCATAACAAGATTTTCTCCACACTGTAGTTTCAGCGATGCGTTGGCCTGCGGAATGTCTGACAACGCGAAACTTTTGATCGCCGTTGCAAGGCGACTTCATGCTTCAATCAAGGCTTGAACGAAGATGTCTATTATTGGTATTGGAAAGATGGTTCTTCGCAATTTTTAGTGGGTGAACAGTGAATTCGCCACGGGGCGGCTGTCTAGTTTATCAATTCGTTTTTTTGAACACGGATGGAACGGATCTGCGATCAGAACCATGTTTGTGCAGCATTGAATCGTGACATTGCTCATACGTGTGATTCGTTGGCTCTTTTCTCTTCGACATCTGTGACGCTATGTTTTTAAAACAGGTCTGCCGGAAAGAGCGTCGATGCGTAACACACAGGGAACTGACGCTCTCCGCTCGCCAGACCTCTTGATTTCCCGTCTCTCGATAACGTTACCAGAGCAACGTTTTGAGTTACGCACATCGACTGGTCCAAATGTATTCATCGAGTGATGCCGAACTTCTCGCCTTAGAACCGATCCACGAAAATCACCGAAGAACTAGTTTTCATAACGTGGCATACTACCGACGCGATCGTTCAATCAATCACCACAGCTTCCAGTCCTTCTTCTGCTGGTGGATACTGCGGGTTCATGGCTTCCAGAGTTTCGCAGACAATCTGGCTAACGGCCCAATTGCGATACCATTTCTGATCGGCAGGAATCACGTGCCAAGGGGCATATTCGGTGGAGCAACGAGTCAGTACGTCGTTGAACGCGGTTCGATACTCGTCCCATTGCTTTCGCTTTTCCAAATCTGCCAGCGAAAACTTCCAATGCTTTTCTGGTTCGTTGAGTCGCGATTGAAAGCGTTCTTTTTGTTCCTCTTTGGAAATGTGCAAATAGAACTTCAGAATTTCAGTTCCGGTCTCTGTGAGGTATTCTTCAAATTGATTGATCTGTTCGTACCGCTGTTCCCAAACGACTCTCGGAGCCAGGTTCTCTACCCGCACGACCAGAACATCTTCGTAATGCGAACGATTAAAGACGTGAATCATTCCTTTCGGTGGCACCGCTTGATGCACTCGCCAAAGAAAATCGTGCGCGAGTTCTCGTTTCGAAGGTGCCTTAAACGAAATGACATGCACGCCCTGTGGATTCACACCCTGGAACACTTTACGAGTGGTGCCGTCTTTGCCTCCTGCATCGAGTGCCTGAAACACAATGAGAAGCTTCCGCCGATTCTCTGAGTACAGTTTCGGCTGAAGCTGCATCATTCGTTTCCGGTAATTCTTCAACTCTTGTTCCGCCTGACGACGACTGATGTGGAATTTTTTCCCCAGAGTCGTGATCTGTGAGAGATCGACAGTCTCACCTGGAACGATTCGATGTAGCGCTGGCACATTTAAACCTCTTTCTGAGTTTGATCCGCAGCAGTGATCAGTGTAACAAAGTCTTGTCATTGACGCTTGAACGGGGCTCTCCCTCTCTTTGAATCACCGAAGTCCAAATGTGAGGTGCTCGCGATGAATATTTTCGCGGACACCAAGACTCTGGCTCCTCAATCCTCAACGCAAACTGCCGTCGACTTCGAGAGGCATCACACGATACAACAACAAGACTCAGTACATTTTATTCACGGACCAATGGATCACACAATGACCGATGAAACGCCTGGCGGTCGCCAATCGATTTACCGGAACCGCTCTTTCATTGGGATGCTGTCGACGCAATTCCTTGGCGCGTTCAACGACAATGTTTTCAAGCAAATTCTGCTTCTGATCTGTATTGATCTTGCAGCCGGGAAACGGGAAGAGAACCTTCAAGGCGTAGCGGCAACAATTTTTGCAATCCCGTTTATCTTGCTTTCCGGTTATTGTGGATATCTTTCAGATAAGAAGAGCAAACGAGATATTGTGGTCATCAGCAAGGTGCTGGAGATTGTCGTCATGGCCCTGGGAGTGATGGCGTTCATGTCCGGTAGCATCGCCGTGATGATGGTTGTTCTTTTCTTCATGGGAGCACAAAGTGCCCTGTTTGGCCCATCGAAATACGGCATTCTGCCTGAACTCTTTGAGAGTCGTGATTTGCCAAGAGTGAACGGCATGATCTTAATGACAACCTTCCTGTCAATCATTCTGGCATTCTGGATTTCTGGTGAAGTCAAAGAAGCACTCGGTAACGAAGTTTGGAAAGTGTCGCTCCTCTGTATTGGAATTGCCGTTGTCGGAACTCTGACTTCGTTGCTCATTCGACGAACTCCGATTGCCCATCCAGAGATGTCATTTCACATTTCTGCGCTGGCAGTCAGGCACGACACCTGGAAAGTGATCCGAAAAGATCCTCGGTTGTTTTGGACGTTGGTCGCAGCATCAATTTTCTGGATCACAGGCGGAGTTGTTTTTCCCAACGCGACGAATGATCTTGGCAGAGAACAGTTTGGTTGGGGAGATGCCGCGACCGGACGGTTGGCGGCCTGTACTGGAATTGGAATCGCTCTGGGTTGCGTTGTTGCTGGCTATCTCTCCCGTAGCAAATTCGATGCACGGCTCGCTCGTTTCGGATCAACAGGCATGTTCGTTGGTTTGGTGATACTCGCCATTCCAGGCTCAACGCAAGAGACCATTGCCATCGGATGGCAAGGTGCCGCCATGGCGCTGATCTGGTTGGGTTTTTGCGCAGGTTTGTTTACGGTGCCACTTCAAGTATTGCTTCAAGCCGCCACACCACGCGATCACATCGGGCGAGTGATCGGGGCGATGAATCTGGCGAACTGGATCGGCCTCGCCCTTTCCGGAGTTTACTATTCGATCTGGAACCAGATCTTTGCCAGGATGGATGTCTACATTCCCTACAATGTTATGTATGGAGCCGCCGCGTTGCTAATTTTACCTTTGGTGCTTTTCTACCGACCAGAATCAGTCGAGTTGAACGACATTAAACTGAGCCATCAGACAAGCGATGACGCTGAAAAAAAAAGCTCGCTTTAACATCATTCCGCGTATGTTCAGACATCGAATTAATTACTCTGACCGTTACGAAGTACGTCGTCGGTCGAAAGATTGTCCCCAAATCCGGAAGATTTGCAAAAATCCGCATTCAATGAGGTCGTTCTTGCAAAGCTGGAGTTGACAAGCGGTAACGGCACCACAGAATAGGATGAGGTGAGTCCCTCATTATCCTTCTCATTTCACAAACTCAGTTTTGCTCATGATTGCCAAACTGATTCCAATCGATGGCTCTGAACCCATTGCAATCGCTCGGAATCTCATTATTGTCGGACGAAAAAAAGGGCTTTGTGATCTGGTTCTAGACAGTTCGAGCATCTCTAAAGTTCATTGTGCGATTGCAAAGACGGACGGACTTCTTTTCATCCGTGACTTGGGGAGCACCAATGGAACCAAAGTGAATGGTCAACGAGTTTCTCGCGGAGCACTACTGCCTGGCGACGAAATATCATTCGCTGACGTGAAATTTCGAATTCACCTTGGTCCTGGGGAACTGACTGGCCACGATCACACCGAGAAGCTACTTTCGCTTCCGAAGATGATCGATGAAGCCGAGTCAGACGGAGAGCTTGTTGGCATCGATAGCGGTGTTGATAGCGAAAGTGATCTTCCGCTCATCTCTGAAGATTGACACCTTCGCTTCTCCGAATGAGACACACCGGCTCCGGCGCGAACTCTCAAACTTTCAACTCTTCGGCATCACCGCCGAGTAGGTCTGAATAACGCTCACGAATAGGTGCGACCACACCTGCAATGAATTCGTCGACTTGTTCTGGTGCTCTCCCGATATATTTTTTCGCATCGAGAGCTGCGCCGACATCAACGTTCGCAAACAAAGGATCACTTTTGAGCCGTTCAATGAGATCGTGATCGCGACCATGTTCCTTCACTTGCCTGTCGGACTCAACACTGTGAATGCGAACCTGCTCGTGAAGTTCCTGTCGATCTCCACCGGCTTTGACACCAGCCATCAAAATTTCTTCTGTCGCCATGAATGGTAAGACATCATTCAGACGTTTCTCGATCACTTTCGGATAGACACGAAGACCTTCAGCAACGTTTCGGTAAATGAGTAACACAGCATCAATCGCCAGAAACGATTGCGGCAACGACAGCCGTCGGTTCGCGCTGTCGTCCAGAGTTCTTTCCATCCACTGCACGGCTGCGGTTTGGTCTCCGTTCTGCGCCAGGCTGATCGCAAAGCGGGCAAGAGCGCAAATTCGCTCCGAGCGCATCGGGTTGAATTTGTAGGCCATTGCGGACGATCCAATCTGCTTGTCCGCTTTTGGTTCTTCAATCTCTTTCCAACTTTGCAACAGTCGCAAGTCACTCGCAGCTTTGTGTGCCGACTGTCCAACGCCGCTGAGCGTCGCCAAAACTTGAGCATCAATTTTGCGAGAATATGTTTGCCCTGTCACCGGATACGTTTGATCGAATCCCATCTTTGCCGAGACGAACTGATCGAGCTTGCTAACTTTCTCATGGTCACCTTCGAACAAACTCAGGAATGTTGCCTGAGTTCCGGTCGTTCCTTTCACGCCTCGAAAACGAAGCGTTGCCAGTCGGTGTTCCACTTCCTGTAAATCGAGAACAAGATCGTGACACCACAAAGTTGCTCGTTTGCCAACCGTGGTTGGCTGTGCTGGCTGAAGATGCGTTAAACCGAGACAAGGCAAATCGCGATGCTGCTGAGAAAAACGGGCGAGGGCATCGATCACTTGAACGAGCCGCGTTTGAATCAGCTTCAGGCTGTCGCGAATCTGAATCAGTTCCGAATTATCAGTCACATAACACGAAGTCGCGCCCAGGTGAATAATTCCCCCAGCCTGAGGGCAAAGGTCTTTGTAGGTATGCACATGCGCCATGACATCGTGGCGGACTTCGCGTTCGTATTCAGCAGCTTTTTCGAAGTCGATGTTCTCAACATTGTTGCGTAGTTCGTCCAACTGAGCATCAGTAATGTTCAGCCCCAACTCCTGTTGCGATTCCGCGAGTGCCAGCCAAAGCTTTCGCCAAGTGCTGTGCTTGGTTTGGGCCGACCAGATGCCGCTCATTTCAGCAGAGGCATATCGAGTATTGAGAGGGTTTTGATAAATATCGTGGGACACGGTGACAAGCTTTCGAATTCTGAAAAACAAACACTGCAAGAAATTGAGGGCCGAGGAGAGTCTTTCCGCTCCATCGCCCTGAAAGTGCTCTCTTCTCCCATGCTCTCGCGAGATCAAAGATTCCGCAACCAAACAGGCTCAAATTCCTGTACGAAATGTCTCATCTTGCGGCACATTCCCGAATTCCGTAACTTTCGGGGCTGATGCGGTTCCAGTGAAGTCATCTGGAGCCGAAGAAGTCGAATTCCTCTCGTGGCTGCAAGGAGGCTGTCATGAGTTCCTCACACTCAACTTTTCTGTCTGGAACCATCTTCGGAATCGTTCTGGGTGCCGTTTTTGGGCACTTGACGATCTGGAGGTTTGTTGATTCCGATCCCTCAGTGGAGACGCAATCCTACTCCTCAGTAGAGGTTGCGCCCAACGGCATGTCGTATGACCTCGGTCAAAAATCGGCGGAACTCCCTTTCTTCCCTGAAGAAACCCAAGAATACCCTGAACCTGAGTACCACGATTTCGGCGAAGTTGAGTCTCCGCTCACCAATGCTATCGCACTTGAAACTGTAGAAGTTGAAACAGTTCCGGTGAGTGATGAACTGGCAGTGATCGAAACCGAGGATTCCGCTCAAGAGCCAAATCCATTGGATATTGCTGGGGCGGCCCCGATTGGAATCCTTCAAAAAGTCGAAGAGCTTGACCTTAGCAGAAGAGCAGCAAGAGACAAAGAAATTCGTGAGGTCATTGATAAAGAACTCGCTGATACCCCACAGGCACAGCGGGACATCTGGTTCGAATCCCTCAAAGACATGCACATCGGCGACGCGACCGGCGTGATTCGAATGTGGAAAGCGATCGGGGGACCAATTCCAGGGTTCGGCGAAGACTCGCTCATCCTTTCCCCATCGACATCAAAACCATCGCTGCCAACGCCAATCTTCACCGCAACAGTCGGCGGTGATCACACCACACTTGCTTTGCAAAAAGCGATTTCAATCTACCGTCGCAATGTCCTGATGGCGACAGCGTTCGGTTACCTCCGGATTGTTCCAAGATTGACCGAAGAGATCGTTGATGGTGTTCCCACGATCACTGGACTGGTTGAAGAATTTGACTTCACTCCAGGGCAGTCGGAGCAAACAGGAAATCCTCTCGATTTAAAAATTGAAGGAGGCGGGATGTTTCTTGTCGCGGACGTCGAAGGTCAGCAGTACCTGACACGCCGCGGTCGATTTTCCCTCAACGCTGATCGGCAACTCTGTCTCGTTGATCCCGATGCGGAATATGTTCTGCAACCGCCGATCACAATACCTGAGTCTACATTTCAAATTTCTGTCATGTTTGACGGGACAGTGGGGACTATTGATGGAAGCGGATCACAAAACAACCTGGACGATCAGATTCGACTCGTGCCGATTACGAATCCAGACAAACTGAAATACTATAAAAATGGATTGCTCGAAATCAGCGATGGTGACATGCCTCACTCGTTGCTTCCAGGCCC
>DAOUPA010000506.1 GCA_030626405.1 Planctomicrobium sp. | reverse complement strand
CTAGATTCTCAAGAAACGTATGGAGTACTTGGGACAGATTCGTTGAAGCAGAAAACGTATGGGAATCTCGGAATCGAAGCGAATAACTGTGAGTTCTTGGCTGAGTCGATTAACGTATGGAGTTTCTCGGACAATCAATTGAAATGGAGTTGCGGCAGATCGACGCCTGAAGGCGACGCAGTTTGCTACATCACCAGACTCCGTTCTACCAGCGCGTCGAGGTTGGGTGTCTGGATTTCGGGATGGCTGATAAAACGTAGTCGGTCCCTACCTGATCGTCACTGATAATCAGGACGAGATTGAGGGTGAACACAAACCCCGCGTGCCTCACAAACACGGTATTGCGCGCAGCAGAACGCACAGTTATCGCCTTTTGCAGGGACTGCCGGGGCGCTTGTTTGATTGCGGCTACCAATCCAGATCAAGTGCTCTCAACCGTCGCTTGACTTCGTCAAGATCCCAGATTTCGACGTCTTGGTCGAAGGCGACCGCCAGTTGCGTCCCATCGGGGCTAAATGCGAGAGCCGAGAGGCTCTGCTGCTGCGTACTGGAGGGGAGTGTGACACCGTCGGCAAAGCGATCAGTTTCGAGGATTCTGGCGGAGAAGCGGTCATTGGTGATGGCTAGCAATTGTCCGCTGGGAGAAAACGTGACTGCTCCGGGCCAAGTCTCCGGATGCGGCCGCTCCAGAGTCGTCAGCTCTTCCCAACTCCCGATTTTCCAGACCTGCTGCGGCAGCAACTTCATCGACGCCACCAGCAGTTGACCGTCCGGGCTGACGGCGATCATCGCGCTGCCGCTCTTTGCCGCAAGCGTGGTGACGTAGTGTCGCTCAACGACGTCGTAGACTTGAATTCCGGATCCGCCCCATGTTGCTGTGAACAACCACTTGCCATCCGGACTTAACACCACCCGATTCAGCCCACTAACCTCCTTAATACGAACAAGTTCGAACGCTCCGTCCAGTGAAAGCAATTCAAGCGAATTTTGACGGTCGATCGCGGCGATCGAAAGGCCAGTATTGACGCTAATACGATCGACAACCCCCGCCGCAAGCAGCTCTGGTTCGCCGAATTTAAGCGTTGTTCCTGCGTCAGTCTCCAGAGTCTTTATCGGCCATTTCTGAACCCCAGCGACGCCCGAAGTCAGCAGGTGTGCGCCGTTTTCGACGAACACGGTTGTCCTGACAGAATTGCCACGAACCTGTTTCAGGAGGCGCCCCTCTTCCGAACTCCAGACGCCAAATCCGCGGTCTGTCGTGACAACTAACAGCGGCTCATACGGATGCCACGCAATATCCCACACCCTGCCGCCTCTGTTGGGATTCCGAAGTACGCGTCTTGCTTTACTGTGAGTCACTTCGAATGCGTTGATTTGAGGGTGAGCAGTAGTCGAAACTAACAAGCCATCATTGGAGAATCCGGGGATGCAGAACGTGATTTCACCCTGCCGGCTGAGGTCGCCTGTGAGTTCAGATCCCGTAACTCGCAGAAGTTCCTCGCCTGTTGTGCGGTTCCACAATCGCGACGTTCCATCCCACGAACTCGAAGCAACCAAGTTGTGGGGAGAGATGAACAACGTCCAGACCAATCCCGTGTGTCCCACGAACTCTTTCGGCTCAGAATCGAGACGATCCAGAGGCCACTGCAGGATGCGTCCAACATTGTCACCCACCATGACAACGCCTTGAGCAACCGCTAACGTCAGCAGACGATTCGACGTCACGGTTTCATGGGTGGAATCAGTTGAGCGCGACCAAATCGTAAGCTTCTTACCGGAGGTCACCGCGAGATTGTCGGCGTCTTCGCTCGCGAACGCCACACAGTATGGAAATGAGTCGAATTGTCGTTCATTGACGACGGCTCCGGAATCCAGCGAATAAACACGGACCATGCCACTGCGCGCCCCAACTGCTACCAGCCCCGACTTCGAAATCGTCACAGGCGTACGGTCGTTGAGATCCTCGTCAACATGCAACACTTTTTCACCGGACTTCACGCTCCAAATCGAGAGTTGGAGTTTCTTGTCGTTCCAGTATCTCGCGAACAGGAATTCTCCTCTCGGACCAAAACCCAATCGCTCGATCTTTCGGGGACCATCGAAGGAACACAACACTTTCGACGCTTCAAGAATCCGGATGTCTCCCGCTGCGTTCGATTCCGCCCGTCGAATGAAGTCTGGGGCCAGAGCTTCCCACTCTGCCCACAGTGGATCGCGATTTTGTACGGGGCGTGCCCGAACATCAGTCAGAGGGATCCCGGCGACAAGTTCGTTTCTCAACACCTGCCGACGTTGTTTCAGGTCTGAGCTTTCCAACTCCAGGTCTGGCAGTAGTTCGGCCGCTTGCGCTAACGCATCAGCGGCGGCGAAATGTTGTCCGGTTCGCCGACTCCATCTTTGAGCCCGGGCTTGATTGAGAAACGCTGAGAACGACATGTGTGTTTGTGCAATTCGTGCTTTGACTGCTTCGGACTCCGCGTCACGCGCATTCCCGGCTTCGGCGATGGCATCCGATTCGGATGCCCGAGAATTCGATTCCGCCGTCCGAGCTTTGAGCCACATCGTCCCGGTTCCGACCAATCCGGCAAGCAACAGCACCACAATCGCCGTACCCGCGATGAACGTGACCCGGTGTTTTCGAAACACTTTTTGCATCCGATAACGAAAAGTTGGCGGTCGAGCTTCAATCCGCTCGTCCTCCAGATATCGCTGCACATCGTCCGCCAGGGCAGACGGTCCGTCGTAACGCCTGGTGCGGTCCTTCTCCAATGCCTTCACTGCGATCCAATCCAGGTCGCCTTTCAGTAACCGGTTCAGACGCATTGGTTCCGTCTTGCGTTGTTCCGAAATGCCGGCAATTTCGTCACCCGATTCGCTCAGCCGAGTACTCAGTCGGGGAGCTTCTTCTTCCCGGATCATGGCGAGGATACGGTCGAACGCAACGTTCCTCATGCTGTCGCGCGTGATGGGTGTCGAACCCGTCAGGAGTTCGTAAAGGATCACTCCCAGCGAATACACGTCGGTCCGCGTGTCGACATCCAGCGTGTTCATTTCGGCCTGCTCGGGACTCATGTAGGCCAGCGTACCGACGACCTGACCGTACTGAGTGAACAGCGTGCGGTTGGTGAGTTGCGTGGCATCCTGCAGAGCTTTTGCGAGTCCGAAGTCGATGACCTTTGCAACTGGCTTGCCGTCGTACAGCGTGACCAGCACGTTGCCAGGTTTGATGTCCCGGTGGATGATGCCCTTCTGGTGAGCATGTTGGATAGCTCGGCAGGTTTGGACGAACAAGTCCAGCCGCTCGTTCAGTTTGAGCTTGTTGATGTCGCAGTACTCGGTGATGGGAATGCCCTTCACCAACTCCATGGCAAAGTAAGGTCGGCCCTCCTCCGTGATGCCTGCGTCCAGGACCTTGGCGATGTTCTGATGATTCATCATTGCCAAAGCCTGCCGTTCGGCCTCGAACCGAGCGAGGATCTCCTTTGTCGGCGTGTCGGTCTTGATGATCTTGATAGCGACCCGACGTTTGATTGGTTCCGTCTGCTGAGCCAAAAAGACCTGCCCCATCCCACCTTTGCCGATGGGTTGCAGAATCTTGTACGGACCGATCTGATCGGGCATCGATTCAGTCTGATCGGGTAATGGTTCGACCTGGTCAGGCATTGGTGCGGTTTGGTTGGGAACCTGATCCGCCCTGGGCTTCAGCGAATTGTTCGGCTCCATGTAGCCTTGTGCTTCTGCCGCCATATCGGAATTCAAGAGGCCTTCAAGAGTATTTCGAATCGCTGGCGGGAGAGCTGCCAGAAACTCGATCCGATCTGCCTGATTAAGCTCAACAGCCTGTTTGAAAAGTTTGTCGATGCTATCCTGAGTCATGTTTTCGCCTCCGCTTTTGAGCTTTCAGTAACGCCTGCCGACCGTTCGCTGAGTGAGATCAGTCCTCGTGTTCTGCAGTGTCTCCACACAACCATTGAAACAGTTTTGCCCGAGCCAATCTCCAGTCGCTTTCGACTGTCGAATGAGAGCAGTCCATTTGCCGAGCGATTTCAGCCGTGGTAAGATCGGCAAAAAACTTCAGTTCGACGATGTCTCGCTGACGTGGTGACTCCACTGCCAGTCTTGTCAGCGCTGGCTCCAGATCCATCAAGCTACAGCTCAGTCTCGATTCAAACTGATCAACGATATCGTCCAACGGTTGTCGATCGAGTTTGCCTTGCCGCTTGTCTGCGTTTCGTTTGCGAGCGTGGTCGATGAGGACTCGTCGCATCGCCGCTGACGCCGCGCCGAACAATTCACGCTTGTTTTCAACGGAGTCAAGGACACCGTCGAGCCGCATGCACGCCTCGTTGACCAGCGCAGTTGCCCCCAAAGAATGATCGACGCGCTCCTGCCGCATTTGTCCGCGAGCAATGTTGCGCAGGCGATTATAGATCACCTGAAACAACTCTTCGCGCGCCGACTCGTTTCCGCTGTGAATCTCCGCCAGCAGTATGGAAACACCCACTGCGGGATCAGAATCCTGAGGCATGGTGTGGTCCTTCCTCCGGCGAATCCAAAAGCTTGTGCGAGACGCATGACGATCCAATAATCGTTCTACCAACATCATATAGACATTACTAATGCAGCGCGGTAGAGATCTTTAAAGTCGAGTTGCAATTAGTAGCGTGTCCGGCGAGCCGACTTCGCCTGAGCGAGGTCCTGTCATTACGGCGATCGACCAAAGTGACGAGCCGTCGTTTGAACCATAGCCGACGGCGTTTCGGTTGTTTCTGAGCCATTTCCAGGCCTTCTCGCTTCCAAAAGCG
>DAOUPA010000597.1 GCA_030626405.1 Planctomicrobium sp. | reverse complement strand
GATACATCTGATAATACCTTTGGCGTCAGAGAATTTCATTCAATTCGTTGCCATTTCGTGCCACGAAATGTTCTCATATAGAAACTGGGGAACATCGATGTGAATCATGGAATTGATTCACCAGGTTCGTGAAGAGACGCTAAATTTCCGATAAAGATGACAACGCGCCCACCAATGTCACTGAAGCGATTGAGGTTTACGAAAAAAATCGACGGAGGTTATTATGCAAAACATCCCGTTAGTCCGAGCGAGATACGTCTATGCCTACGGGGCGGTTTTGGACCAACTTGGGGCATCCAAACGACGTTTACTTGAACGAGCCGGTCTTTCTGAGCGAGTGTATGAAGATCCCGAGGCTATCATTCCAGCTCATCAGGCATGGGGCTTCATTGGGTCCGTCGCTGATATGGAAGGGATCGACGATCTCGGTCTCGTGGCGGGTGAGGTTCCAATTCAAGAGTACGGTGAGTTTTCTAAGCGTCTGCTCCAGGCTCCGAATTTGAATCAGGCCCTGGAATCGTTCTGCCAGCTTGCGTGTTGTGAGTATTCTCGTTCCGATTTCTATGTCTCGCGGTCAGAACATTCGACCTGTTTTTGTCGTGGCCCCATTGACGGATCTGAAGTTGAAAAGAAACATGTCGAACTTTTGGTCCTGACCATGATGATCGCCACGGTGAGGCTGGCAGCGGGACAAGATTGGCAACCACGTGTCGTTCATCTCCAGACGAAAGACTCAAGTCGAGTTGAACAGCACCATCTGTTTTCACGTTCGATGATTCATTTTGGAAATGAAGTCACATCGTTTGAAGTTCCGCAGCATCTTCTTGCTGAGAGACTCCCTGAATTGGCACCACCGGCTGATTCTATCGAATACGATCCTCTGGAGCACGAAATACCTCAGGCTCTTCATCTGATTGTTAGCGAATTGTTTGTAGAAGGGACTCCGAAGATTGAGTCCGTTGCCGAGGCTGTGGGAGCGAGTGTGCGGACTCTACAACGACGCCTTTCGGAAATGAACACAACGTATTCAACAGTCATTGAGACAGCGCGAATGGAATCGGCCAAAAGACTGCTCGCTCATAGTGATTTCACCCTCAAGGAAATCGCACATCAACTTGGATACTCCGATCAACCTCACTTCACCCGCGCCTTCCACCGCTGGACGGGAATATCACCAAGAGCGTATCGTCAAACACGCTGAAATTCTCATCAATTCAACCGATTGACAGCTCAGCGAGAAACCCACCGTTTTCTGATTTGAGTCCGAGTTACCCATACGTTTTTTGCGTCAGCGAATTCGTCCCAAGTACGCCATACGTTTTCTCGGAATCTGGGCTAATTTTGCTTCGATCCGGAGAAGCCTTGAAATCTGGTAAAACATACAGGCGTTTTCCCAACGTTTCTTCGGAATTAGGTCCAACTCACGCCAAGAGTCTGATGCTGTTCGGGAGTGGTCAACTCTTGCGTCATCAACTCGACGATAGGGGGCTCCGAGTTGGAAGTGGGGCTGTCACTTCTTGAAGTTTGCGGCTGTCCGTACTCACTAGCGACACACTTTCTCGGTCTGGTTGATGGCACAATAACTGCTTCATAGATGACATCGGGTGGAATGCATCCGACGAGAGCCAATACTGTGACCGTGTGACACACATTCGCGCATGCAGTGCGGTTTATTTCGTATCGGTCTCATCGTGGTTCCTCTCTGCACGTCGTCTTTCGCGCAGTCGAATAGTTCGAAGACAACTTAGAACCTTTTGAGGAGTAGAAAACTATGAAAAATGAGAAGGACACAGTGGCCGCGCAGGGAGAACGACCTATGGACGAGGGTTCTCGTCGTGAGTTTCTGAGACGGGGGAGCATAGGATTGGCGGGCCTTACCAGCGCGGCCGCGCTGGGCATTGAGCCTTCACAGGTGAAAGCGCAGGAAAGTCGTTCAGGCAAAAAGCGTGTTGTGATACTCGCCGACTCGAAGACGCATATGATGCCCGCCCTGGCACGTGAAATGGCGCGTCGGGATCACGACCTTGTTCTGGGCGACGCCAAGGACGGCTTGGCCGACGAGTTGAGAGCCTTGGGCGCGAAGGTAGAGGTCGTGCCAAACACGGCGGACCAGACCAAGGAAGACACGATCCCGAAACTGGTCGACCGGGCCATGGACGCCTTCGGTGGGTTCGATTCTGCCTGTATTCGGACTGGAACGCACGGGACTGGAAGCATTCTGGATTCAACAGCTGAAGACTGCCGGATCCAGTACGAAGGAAATTTCCGGTCGGTGTTCTATGCACTGAAGGCTCTGCTGCCACCTCTGGTCAAACAGAAGTCGGGGCAAGTCGTCATCAATACCAGCGCCGCTGGCGCGCGGGTACAAGATTGGTTTGCACTGTATGGCGCAACGCGAGCTGGGGCCAACGCACTTATTCAGGCCGCGGGGCTTGATGTAGCGCCGCACGGGGTCACGGTCAATGGCACCGGAACCTATGCAATGAACTACCCCAGCTTCCTGCACGACGTGGGTGCCGATACCGACCCGGCAAAGCTCAAGGCAGTCACGGATCAGTTACCAATGCGGAAACTCTGCGAGCCCGAGGAGGCAGCATATTTCGTCGCGACACTGATTGACGGCCATGGGACATTCCAAACAGGCCAGTTTTTCCCGATCGACGGTGGATGGAGCTTCATGTGATCCGAAATCCTGCAAGGCTCGGCCATCATCAGGGTGGTCGAGCAATAGATCATCAGCGCAAATAGAAACAGAAGGAGTAAGCCATGAAACGCAGAGACTTTATCAAAACCATTCCGGCAGCAGCGCTGTTGCCCACAGCCATCGGTGTCACTGCCGAGAGTGCTGAAGCCGCTGGTGCGACACAGTCGGGCGCCGGCACGCAAGAAAGCGCGAAGAGTCCTCAACAATCCAAGAGTTTCAGTGTCGCGAACAAGACTCACGACGACCCGGGTGCTTACGACTCTGTCCACTGTGACCAGTTCGGGATCGACTCCGAGGGCAATCCCATCGCGGAAGGCCTGACCGGAACGGGTTCCGATGCCGGCCTAAAGGAGCACGATTCCGATAAACCCCACAAGATGAAGCTAACCAAAGATGAACAGGACATCCTCAACGGCAGCAAGGGGCCGGTGATGGCGAAGGTGCTTAAGACGATCGTCATGCACGGCGAACTCTTCGGGGCCGAGCGACTGGCCGACTGCGGGGGAGCGCCGCACTCGTCGCTCTACACCGGGTCACCGTGGGTCGAACCGGTTCTCGAGATGTTCGAGGAGATCGCGGATGCCGGCCTCAAGGCACACGCTCCCTACACCGTCAACCCGATGCCCCTCGATCTCTACACCGTCGGGCAGGACCCGGTGAAGCGGAACATGATGCTTGAAGGCTACCCGCTGCAGGGCCGCTTGATTCAGGTGCACACCCGCCTCGGCGCCCGCTCACTCGACAACTGGAGTTGCGCGTGCTACCTGCCGGAAGTGGGCAACACCGCCGAGCCGGGCACGGTGGTATCCTGGGCCGAGTCCTCGGCCGTGAACTACGGCAACTCGGTGCTCGGGCTGCGCGTCAACCGGATGGCAACCGGCATGGAAGTCTTGTGCGCCATCGCCGGGAAAGTGCCGGTCTTCGGCGTGCTGACCGACGAAGGTCGCAAGGCCAAGTGGCATATCGATGTAAGGCTCTCAAAGGAGCCTCATTGGGGCACTCTTGGAGGCGCGGTCGGCACGAAGGTCGTAGAGCAGATTCCTTACATCACCGGCGTCGATCAGTGGGTTCCCATGGAAGACGGAAAGCCTGACCTGGTCGCAATGGGCAAGTT
>DAOUPA010000082.1 GCA_030626405.1 Planctomicrobium sp. | reverse complement strand
CGTAGTACTCCCAAGCAGCTTTTCGGGGTGGAGGAAGATCACCGATGTCTCGCAGGTTGAGCCAGCTATCAAGAAAGCCATTGACGAATTCATCAGAACGCGGATCGTTGAGCAGGCGACGCACCTGTTTTTTAAATTCGAAAGGATCATTCAGACGACCGGACGCGGCAACGGCGAAAAGCTCGTCATCGGGAGGCGCTGTCCAAAGGGCGTAAGAAAGACGGGAGGCAAGATCATATGGTTGCAACTCGCTTTCTTCCTCTGGAGTGATCTCGCTGAGGTAAAGAAAAGACGGCGAGCAAAGCATCATCTTCAAAGTATCGAGTGCCGCCTGACGTGGTGTGGCTTGCTCGGACAATCGCTGCTTGTAAAGGGCTTCTATCCTCTGTTGATCGGATTCGTTCAGCGGACGCCGGTAGGCCCGTTTTGCGAAGGCATACAGTTGCTCAATAGCGTGGTCTCTCTGAAACCCCTCTTTACCAAACACAGCAAGTTCTTCTTTTCCTCCGCCGGGTTCCTGAACCGGTCCATGGACTTTGATTTCTCCGATCTTGATATGAGGCAGTGCTCCTTCGCGAAGGAGTGAAGCACGACTGACCCCCACTTTGGGACTCTTGAACTCATCCTTGTATCGCTTGTTGACTTCAATGACTGATGCCCGTGACTCATAGGGACCGTTGGGAAAGATGAAGCGAGGTGTCTGCCCTGCTTCAAGCCAGACACGAAAGCTCAACCACTCCGGTTGGTCATCCGGGACAACGGTACTTCCCAGTATCGGTTCGATGGCTTGCGGGTAATGAATATGTCCTTTTGTCGCATCGCCGGGAACGATCGCCAGTTGAAAGGGCTCTGAAAAGTCGATCCGGAAAATCTTCGGATCGTAGTGTGTGTCTCGATGCATCGCTTGGACGTGGACTTCGATGTCGTAAAGTCCTGAGACTGGCACTCCCTCCAGGAAATCCTCGATGTGTCCATAGCCGCCTTGCCGTGTATCCGTGTTGGGCTGCTCGTAGAGACAGAGATATTCAAATTTGAAGACGCTCTTGTGAGCGCCGGTCAGTTCTTCATATTGACGGAAATTGTCGGTGAAGTGCCACGATTTAGGTTTCATCGCAGTTTTTCCAAGACGAGCCTCGACCAGTCGCGTGGCTGCATGAAAGTACTGATCCAGCAGGAATCCCGATGTCACCAGGGACTCGCCAATATTGTCCATGTGCTGACTGGTCTCTTCCTTTGGGAAGTCCGCCGTTAACCCGAGCGTGTCGACTCGACGGCCGAAAAGAGCAGCCAGCGTGTTCTCATATTCGCGATTGGAAAGCCGACGCATGATAGTGCGTGACCCCGAGCCTTCAAATTGGCTACGAGATTCTTGGATGCTGTCTCGCAGAGCACTGACCAAATCCAGACGCTGTTCATCGGTCGGTTGCTCCGCATCTTCGGGCGGCATTTTCCGGTGCGTGACTTGATCAATAATTTCATCGGCGGTGATCAGATGCTGCTCGGTTTTGATCGGTAGCGAGAACGATTCGAACTCACGTTCTCCATCGGCCGTGCTGGCGTCATGGCACTGAAGACAGTGTTTACCGAGAAAGTTGGCAACTACTGCACTGTGTTGCACCACACTGCGTTGGGAATCCGCTTCAGCCCCAGAGATCGATGACGACACTGCAAGGCAGAAGGCGATGATCCAAGGGGCACGAAATGATCCAGGACGGACAGACTCAAAGAAAGACATGCTCATGTTTACGAGAACGTTCCGGTGCTAGTTCCGAATGATTCCTTCTGGACGCCCATTCGCTGAGCGATGTCAAGGAATAGGTTGCATAAGGGGACCTTGCCAGGTCCTCTGGAAGGTACCTTCTTGAATTCTCCACTTCCATAGCCACCGCCGGCTAAAACAATCGGCAGGTCCGTGTTGGTGTGAGAGTTAGCACTTCCCATACCACTGCCAAAGAGCACCGTTGTCGAATCAAGCAGCGTTTGCTCACCATCGTGGATTCCGGCAAGGCGGGACAGGAACTTTCCGTAATGTTCCAGTTGATACTTTTCGAGAGTGACGAGGTGTGCGATTGCTTCTTCATCGTTGCCGTGATGTGACAGACCGTGATAGGACTTTTCAATTCCAAGGTGCTGGGGCAAAAAACTGCCGCCAATTTCCAGAGTTGCGATTCGTGTAGAGTCTGTCTGTAATGCGAGCGCGATCAACTCATAAAGCATTGGAAGATCCTCGACCGTATTTTGGTTGGCTGGCTTGTCGAAAGGTGACTTCGGCTTGGGCTGATCAGCCCAACGTTGGCGGAGTTCGAGTCGTTTTTCGACGTCGCGAATCGAACTGAAATACTCATCGAGCTTCGCTTTGTCTTCGTTGTTGACTCGCTTTGAAAGTGAGCCCGCCTCCTCGCGGATCGAATCGAGAATGGAAGCCTGTAAAGAGTTCGCCTTCACTTTCTGAGCATGACGTTCTTTCGATTCAGTGACAAAGAGTCTTTGAAACAACTCCGCCGGGCCAGTGATCGGTGGGACGCGAACGCCGGATTTGGTCCACGAGAGCTGGCACCCGCCATGAATGCCGCCTTCAGATCCGACCGTGAGTGATGGAAATCGCGTTTGATTCCCAACCTCATCAGCAATGAATTGGTCAATGGTGACGTTACCATCCGATCGGTTCTTTGACTCGTGATGGAGCAAGCCAGAGAGAAACGTATGCACAGCGAAATGACCACCGCGGACCCCGTGATCAAGTCCGCGATAGATCGTGATCTGCTCCCGGTTCGCAGCGAGAGGCTTGAGCAGTGTCGTCTCTTCAAAAGCTTTTCCCTTTGTTTCTGGGAAGAATTGCTTCTGCTGAAAACCCAGCAAGTTACCGACCGCAACAAACCGGCGAGATCCAACACCCGCACCGCGCGACTCCGCAACTGGCGACTTCCCGCCGACCGATCCAGCCATCAAGGATGGCAGTCCAGGCAGAGCGAGAGATCCGGCAACGGATCGAATGAAAAAACGGCGACGGTCGATTGTTTTGTTCATGCTAGAAGCTTGTTGGAAAACAAAGGTAAATTCACAGTCCTCATGTAATCCTCCGTGATTGAAAAGGTTTCAACAGACTGCCTTTTCGTTTTTCAACACGCAGCGAGAAGCCGGTCCTGAAATGAAAGGGAACAATCCCGAAGATTCTTAAAACACTGAATCAACAGTATCCAGAAATCTAAATCAAGAGTTTTAGAACTGAGCCCGTGATTCTATCCGAAATGGGGACGCAATGAAATGGAGCTTTGCGACAAGATGCCAAACAGCTCTGCGTTTCGAGGCGCGAGATCAGACACAACCACTTCGTCCGTTCTCTCGCACCATCAAGTCGCCTCAACACCTGCGTAACCCGGACTCGACCGACTTCGGTATCTGATCACCAAATCTATAAGCACATGTGGAACGGGTCGTGCAGACGATGAAACACGAAGTATTGAATGAATTTGTTGTGGTCTCAGAAAAGCATCTGAACCTCATCTGCCGTGAAGCCCAGGACTGGTACAACAACGAACGTGGTAAATCGGCGAGAGAGAATCTTCAACCGAGTTGGAGTGAACAACCCGAAGAAGTGCAGACCATCAAACTGAAAGACGTTGCCTGTTCAACAAGGCTCGGTGGACTGCTGAAACACTACTGGCGACGGGCAGTGTAAGCGTCTTTCTACATGAATTAATCACAAGAACCGGGATCGTGGTCTGCACTGAAAGGATTCGTGGTACTGAAAAATCGCTCCTGCGCTGTTGACAGCTGGGAACTATTCATTCCAACGTTCAACGATTCAATCCTCCCTGCGAGTTTAGAATCACGGTCCTACTCAAAGAGGGTGAAGTAGTGCTCCACTGGACAATCATTCCGCTAAGAACGTCACATTTGGAAAAATCTCAGGGATGTGCGAGTCCCAGACTCCGTGTTTTCCCAATGCCCAGCCTCCCGAGTCAACGGCTGGCTCAGGCGCCTTATATGTATTGAAGCGAAACAGATCAATTTGCCATTGCTCACCTGGTTTCGGTGGTAGCGACCGACCATCACCTTTGGCAAGCCACTTCATCTCTCGCCATGGGAAAGCTAATTCGACTGTCCATCCGCGATCCTGATCGGAATTGTCGTTCAAAGTTCCATCAATTGACACGGCTGATTTGAAGTTCGGGAAATCATAACCGAGAAATGCGATTCGTTGACCACGAGGATGTTTTTTAAAGCCGACACCGTTGAAGGACTGCACTTTGGGCAGTGACCGCTTGAGTTGTGGATCGACTGAGTATCCACCGCTTTCGTAGGCGTCTTCCCAGATAAAGAAGCCTTCGTAAACTGTGCCGTGCGGGTTGATTTCGAATTCATAGTAGGCGTCCTGGCCAGCAATAAAGATCTCGACATCGTTGTCGTAGTAAATTGGGTCGTCTCGTTTCAGGTACTTCGCCTCCACGTTTGGCTCAGTGATCCAGAACGCAACGTAAAGATTTTTGTCATCCCACAGGATACCGGCACGTGTCTCGTGAATTGTCTTTGCACCACTGATCAAGTCGACAAAGGAACTCGTCTTTGTCACATTTTGCCACGCATCGTCATCAAGTTTTCCATCGATGACCGGCGCCGTCTTGCAACGATGGGCTGTATAACGCGGGATCTCATTTGCAGGAACAAAGACTGCTGGAAACGGCTTCGGCAGAGCCACTTTCACTTGACTGCAAAAACTGTAATTCGGATCACCTCGTTCATCGAGTGTTCGGCTCAGAGAAGCAATTGTCCGGGAGACTTTGCCTTCAAACAGCGTCTGGTCTTCCGAGTGAATTTTCACCGGCGAGTCAAGGTTCATCATCCGGTCATCAAGGTAGATCGTTACGGAATTGACATCCTTAGATTGGACTCGGATCGATTGCCCATCGAGTTCAGCAATGACTTCACTTCGCGGCTTTGGCTTGTCCACGGCCAGCCAATAGAATTGACGATGAGTGACGTCGTCCTGCTTCCAGACAATTTTTGATGGTGTTGGGTTACGGGTGTATTTCGCCATCCAGGGAATTGCAAGGGCATCGTCGCGGTCCATCCAGTGGCCTTTGTTGGGATAAATCTTTACAAAGTGCTCATATCCCTGGGGGTCGGTATTACGTAGGGAAGCCAGTTTTTGTTTCCACTCAACTGCTACCTTATTGCGATTGTATGCCGAATCTTTGCCGCCGACCTGGAGAGCGAATGGCAGGTTGCGCAGACCCAGCGGGGAAGTTTCATTGGGATGACCAGCCATCATCGCTGCCGCAGCCCAGCGGTCTGCCATCCGTGGCGCAAGTTGATAGACACCGTCTCCTCCTGCGGAGTAGCCCATGACGTAAACACGATTGAAGTTGACGTCTTCAATGGCAGCGAAGTCCTGAATCAGACGTTCAAACATCGAATCAATATGGCCTTGGTGCCAAAGATTCCAGGTGTTCGTTGCCGCACGCGGGACGACGTAAATCCCTTCTTTTAGAGCATAAAGTCGCTTTTGATTTTCCCATTGCCTGTCATTCATGGCAGCAGGACCGCCGCCACCGCCATGCAGGGAAATATACATGCTCCAACCGTTTGCAGGTTTTTTGCCAAATCGTTTAAAAAAGAAGGGCATTTTCAAATCCCCATGCGACAGCACGCCTGCTTTCATTTCTGCTGCACGATCTTCCTGCAACTGCGAAGTTCGATCAGCCATCAACAGCTTGCGGGCGACAACCGCATCCGCATTCGTCAGCGGCACGCTCGCAAAAGGCTGTTGAGAAATTGCCGCTCCAGCGTCCTTTCGCGTCGTGTTCAAAAACTCTCGGAGCTGGTCGACTGCTTTGCCCGATTCAGGCATTTGTCTCAAAGCAACATATTGATCCGTCACATTGATGGCTGAGACATACTTAACCTTTCGGTTCCACACACATGGGAACGACAACGATGTCTTTCGAAAACTCGTGGCGTAGATCGCATGTAATGGATGGTCTCGCTGAGCGGTCGCAGCACGGCCAACAAACCAACCTTTATCTAATTCATTTCCCGTTGCTTCACAGGCGCCTGTGAAATGCCATCCGTTGTCCCAGATCTCAACCCAGGAGTGATTTCCACTCTTGTTACTCCACAATGGTGTGCCAACCATCCTCGCCGGAATTCCAACAGCGCGGCAGGCGTCGATGAGTAAAACCGATAGTCCTGTACAGGATGCAGTCCCTTCCTCGATTGATTCGTATGGGCTTTGGTCTGCCTTTTTTCGTCTTGTTGAATACTTGACTCCGAGTTCACTAAAGATCATGCGGTTCAGAATCACCGTCGCGTCACTCGTCGACTTCGCATTGGCAACGAGTGGAGAAAAGCGTCTGTGGAAATCCACTCTCCAGTTGTCTCGCCGTTCGTTAATACTGGCGTACGGCAAAATGTCGTTCAGAAAAACCTCTTCTGGTACTGACGTGGACCAAGGTGCCTTCTGCCACGTGTCATAAGCCAACTTTGTGTTTGTTAGCAGAAAATCTGCAGAAAGCGTCTTCAAATCATGATCAGGCATGTTCCGTACGAGGAACTGAACCGCAGTTCTATATTTCTCGTCAGCATCAGAAAGTGCAGTATGAATCTCGTCACGGTTGCTTCCAGCGATCTGTAACTGAACTTCGAAATCTTCTTCTGCAATGAGAGAAGTCGCCCAGCTAATCACCAGAACCGCGAACAGCATGGATGGAAATCGCATGAGATTGCCTTTTAAACGTCGACCTAATTAATTCAAGCGAACGCAGTGTATTGGGCACGCTGTTGTCTAATCAATCTCCGCGAGACTGCACTCCCCGAATCTGACCGTAATACGAACTGATGAACACTCTTGACTCGATTTCTCGAACCAAGAGTGTTCAGAGTTTGTCGCCGATAGTCAACAGGGATCGCGCTCTGCGCTGTAAGGATTCGTGACACGGAAAAATCGCTCCTGCGCTGTTGACAGCTGGAAACCATTCATTCCAACCTTCAACGTTTCAAACCTCCCTACGAGTTTCGAACTGAAATTCTCCTGATCATAGGTGTTTAAGGTTTTTGTACCCCGCGGGCGAGCTTGAGGAAGTCCTCTGGGGTGAGTTGGTTCTGTGGTTTCTTCGTAACGACAGCTGCAGCCTTCGGGAATCCGTCTCCATTAGTCAGCACGACGACTCCGACTCGTTTCTCCTGTTTCAGCGCCTGTGAAATAACACCTCCGCAGCCGAGCACTTCATCATCGGGATGAGGTGCAAACACGAGGATGTTCAAGTGATCCTGTCCCTGAGTGGTCTCTTCTGCAAATGTCTGAGACATGCAAGCGACCGAACTCAGAATCGTTGTGAATACAACGAGTAAGATTTTAGCCCGTTTGTACTGCTGTTGGTGGAGGTCTTGCATGTCGTATCCTCATTGCGTTTTATAGTTCGACTACCGCCACTTTGTTGTTTACGAAGTATGTCAATCTGGAATCCCAATTTCTCTCACGGATTTCTGGTGATACTGAAACGGCCATTCGTAGGTGGGACATTAAACAACAGTTGATCCGCGCCCTCTTGTTGACGCTCTCTGGTGGTGATCTGTTTTCCACCCGCGTTCAGGACAATGACGCGACTCCTGGCCCACGATTTCGGCAGGGAGAGTTCAATCGTCAAGGCTTGGTCGAACAGCTTCGGCCTTGTTGAGCATGAGAGTCTGAGAGTTACTGCACCTGGTTGTGATTCTTCGAGGGCCAAAGTCGCCGCGCGACGTTCGGTCTGGTATTTGTAGATGTCTGCCATGCCTGCGATCCACAATTTTGTCTCGTGTTCTTTCGCGATATCCATTGCGGCACGAAAGTGCTCTTCGCTGCTGCCGTGATTGTCACCAATATCATGAAAATGAACTCTGGCCCACAGTTTACGTTCGACATGACGCTCAATATGCTGACGAAACGCTTGCACCCGATTGCCGTAAACATCATCCATTCCGAGTGACCCGGAGACATCAAACGCGTGATACTTGTCCAGGTAATATCGTAAAGGCCGGCTTGTTTCCCAGTAGGTGCCACCGCCTAGATTCAAGGCGTGCAGCTTGCTCTTGTTGGGAAACAGTTCCCAGATCACTTTGGCAGCGTCACCGATCTCGCTTTCCATCTCCGCATTGTTTTTCGCACCACGATGATGCGCTGTGTGGTTGGCAAATTCCTGGTCACCCCGTTTTGCAACCGCCTTCCACTCGCTCAAGTGCCTCTGAAAAGCTGACATCGAGCGAGAGTTGGCAGAGTGTTCATCCCTTCCGCCGGGGTTAACCATAAAAGTTCCTTTGAATCCGTATTCGCGGAGGATGGGAATCACCTTGGTCAGATGCGTTGGATGCGAATCATCGAAACGCAAACTCAGCGCTGCCTCGCGACCATCGGGCCACAAACTGATCATGGCGCTCAATCCGGTCGTGGTGTCACTGACATATCGGTCCTTTTCAGGGAACGTTTTTGGCTGTTGACTTGGCCGGTTGACAGCTCGAATGACGAAATCGCTCTGGTTGGCTGGCGCGGTGATCCAAAGCTTGTGCCAGGCGATGCCGGCACGTTTTACGGAGACAGCCTGGCCTGACGAATCAAGCACGACGACTTCGTAGAAGGGCCACGTCTTGCGTCCAGTGTTGGGGAGTTGAACAACAAGAGTCAGCGGATTTCGATCCGTTTTTCGATCAATGTGAATCTCGATTTTGAATCGTTCGAGAGACTCAACGCTCACAGTTGCCGGTCCATCATAGTCTTCAAGAGTGACGATGACGCCAGTCGACTCAGCCGAGAATGTGATGTCTGTACCAGAAAAGGTGAACACGAGGAGCAAGAGAATCAGCTTGCCGCTGAAGGAAAGTTCAATGGACGTTTTCAAATTCATCGTTTTCTTCAAGCGTAGCGAGTCCATGTGATTTTCTATGTCTTGATTGCTTTCGTTCCACGCTCACCTCACTCAACCCAATTCACTGAGATCTCCCGTGCTATTGCCCCAGGAGTCGTCTTCGATGCCGAGTTTGTGCAGCATTGTCAGGTAGAGGTTTTGGGTGAAGGCTTCTTTCTGAAGGAATTGACCATGTTTGAAGGGACCGCCAGCGAGGATAATCGGCACTTCTTCGCTCGCGTGTCGCGAAAGGTCGTTCGATTCGCTGCCGATGCAGACCATCGTATGGTCGAGCATCGTGCCGTCGCCTTCGGGTGTTTCTTTCAGTTTTCGCAGAAACGTTGCGATGGCCTTCATTTCTTCGTCTTCGATCAAACTCAACTGTCGCTTTTTTTCTTCAACGTTGCCGTGGTGAGTCAACACATGATGATCTCCATCGACACTCTTGATTCCCTGTGGGACGACGTTGTAGTTCGGCATGATACTACCGATGACGCGTGTCGAATCGGACGCCAGTGCCAGATACATCATGTCGAACAATTGCTCTGCCTGCCCGACGAATTGAGCTTTATCGCTGATGTCTTTGGGGGATTGTGATTTCACTTTGGGCTTCGGGATGTCCGCCCATTCTTGCTGTCGCTTCAGGTCGCGTTCCGATTGCCGGATCGCTTCCAGGTACTGATCCATCTTTTGGACATCAGCGGCGTTAAGTTGCCTCTTTTGCGCACGCGCCTGTTCACGAAGATTGTCCAGAATGCTGTAGCCTTGGCGGATACGCGTCATCGCTTCGACGCGGGCAGAGCCTGTCTCCTCGACAAACAACGCTGCGAAGATTTGCGAGGGTCTCGTATAAGGTGCGACCGGAACGCCGTTGGCCATGTAAGATTGCGAACTCCCTCCTCCACCTTTTCCGATACAGAGATTTGGGAAGCGGTTCTCTGTTCCGATCCGCCGTCCGGCGAAAACGTCCAACGATTCCAGATAGTTGCCTTCGGGGATTCCTCTCCAAGCATACGACTTGATTCCGTGTCCGCCCCGGCGTCCGTCCTGATACAGTTTGGAAATGACCGTCATGTCCTGTCGCAGACCGTCGAAGTGTTTCAAGTAACGTGATGGCTCGTAGTCGCGCCCTGCAACTTCGGGAAACAGATTGGGCGTATGGAATCCAAGGCCATACCAGGAGAGCACCATTCGCGTCGGTGGTCCATCGGAGTTGATCTGAACCGTACCCGCTCCGCGTGCTAATCGAGCGGACTCGAACCACGGCAGGGCGATGCTCACGCCTGCAGCTTTGAGAACCTGTCGCCTGCTGATATTATTGCTTGGCATCATTGATCTCCGAAGATGTTGATGGTTGGCTTTACTTGGTTTGAAACGGTTGAGATTGTGTGACGCTGTGAATAATGCTCCGCATACCGTAGTCACTCGGCTCGACGGTTTTCATGATCTCTTCCACAGCCTGACTATCGGCGAAGTCGAGTTCCCGGCCTATGGCATAAGTTAACAGTTGTCGGACGACATTGCGGGCCACTGTTTCTTTCTGCTTCACAAGTAAGCGTTTGAATTCGGTGATGTCACTGAACGTTTCACCGTCAGGGAACTGCCCACCGATTTCGACATCGCGTCCTTGCTGATATTTGACGGGCCACATTCGGTCTTCTCGCAAAGTCCTGTAGACCTTGGCCTTGATCGGTTTCCCCGCCTCACCGGTTGTACGGTAGAAGTCGCGGAAGCTGCCAGCTGGGTCGTAACTTTCCAGGGCGAAGCCCAACGGATCGATCTTGCGGTGGCAGGCGTTACAGCTTTGAACATTGCGATGCAGAGCAAGTTGCTCACGAACGGTCACGGCACCGCGGGTGTCAGGTGTGATCGCAGGGGGAGCGACTGGTGGCGGCGGAACAGGCGTTCCGAGAATGCGATCCAACAGCCAGACACCGCGCAGGACTGGTGAAGTCTCGGTCCCGTTGGCTGTCACTTTGAGAACGCTGCCATGAGTGATCATCCCGCCTCGGTGGTCTGAGGGTTTCAAGGCGACTTTGCGGAAGTGATAACCCTCGACGCCTTCGATGCCGTAATAGCGAGCGAGTTCCTCGTTGAGCATCACAAACTCGGAATCGACGACGTTCAAGGTGCTCAGGTTTTCCTGAAGCATGTAGCGGAAAAAAAGCTTCGTTTCTTGAAGCATCAATTGCTTGATCGTGTCGGTGAATTCCGGATAGAGCACGGCATCGGGATTTGTGTCATCGATCATGTCAAGATCCAGCCACAGTGTCAGGAATCGTTCTTCCAGAGCATGTGATCGTGGATCGCCCAGCATTCGCTCAACCGTTTTCGTCAGGCCATCTCCATGCAATCGACCCGCCTGAGCATCAGCGAGCAGAGTTGCATCTGGTGTCGATGACCACAGGAAATACGATAATCGTGAAGCGAGAGCAATCTGATCGAGCTTCCCCTCGCCTTCCTGCAAATACAAGACACTCGGCGAAGTCAGCAGCGCTCGCAAGCCGACTTCCAGGGCCTTGTATGGCTTGGCCTTATATTGTTGAATTTCGCTACGGACCAAATTCAGGTACGGAATCATTTCTTCCGGTTCCACTGGTCGTCGAAATGCCTGTGGAATGAATGCTTCTAAAGACTTCAGTACTTCGTCTTCAGTGACATCGTCACGTTTCGGTGTCTGTCCGAACAAAGCGACATGACTTGCAGGTGGCCATTGCTCCTTGTCCTCCAGAGGACCTTCGACCGTCTCGCTCATGATCGCCCAGCAGCCGAGCTTTTTGTTCTCCTCGATAATCTTCAGCGCCTGTTGATATTCATCGTCGGGCCGCCCTTTCGCGAAATATGCCTTTGCCTCTTTCGGCGTCTTGAACCGCTGATACCAACCTGGCAACCCAGCGGTGGGCGGCGTAGAACCGACCGTGATGACGAGCGACTGAGTTGTCGTCAGATAGACTTCCAGCGTGTACTCCTGCGGTTGCTCAGGGCTCCCCGGAAGCACTTTGAACACATCGACAACGCGGGACTTTACCTTGGCGGTCGGACTTTTATCTTTCACGATCGCGTCCGCCAAGCGTTCATCGAGCCGATGCAAATAGTGCTTCAGCCGAATACGGTATGTCCCTGTTGTTCTTGGCTTGAAATTGAACGAGTTAAAATACATCGACCGTCTCGCATAAGGCAATGGCGGGGTCGCGTTCAACTTTTGACCATGCCGCGCGAGGTCGTCTTCATAGGCCTGTTCATCGATTTTTTGCGGAATCAGACCGTAAACGTTTTTCACCGTTGCGTAAGGGGGCTTGCCCACGCGACCGCTTCTGCGATCCCAAACTCCAGCCTCGTCGATGGCGATGTCAACCGCGTCCATGTAACCCTTCAAGTGAGCATTGCCGATGTCCAGCGCGAGCCCATTGTTATCAAATGCGTGTCTCTTGGTGTCTTCCGGAATGAGATCCGCAACGCTCAACCGAGGAAGTTGAAACAGATCGCGCAATGTATTTTCGTACTCGTAACGTCCCAGCCGGCGCATGACGACCTGACCACTCTGCCCGGAGAATTCTCGCTGGGCGACGCGCAGGCTCTGCCCAATCCAATCCACAACTTCCGACAATTCCGCCACGTCAGGGCGCGGTTCGTCTTCCGGGGGCATATCTCCCAAACTGATCGCTTTACTGATCTTCTGCCAAAGCACAGCCTGCTGTTTGGTCTTGACCCCGCCCGTGACTTTGCTCAGGCTGAATTCCCCTTCAAGATCCTTGTCGTTGTGACAACCAACACAGTGCTTCTTCACGAAAGGTTGAACACGTTCCGCGAACCGCGTTTGATGATCACTCTCAGCGGCGTCTGCAGAAATGCATACACCCACGACAACGGCACTCACTGCTGTGATGCATAACAAGCGAAGGCTCTTCATTGCTGATTATTCTCACTACTTTCGTCGAAACAACTCACTTTGAGTGATTATATGAACTAGGTCACACAGTCCGTTTCCGCGTGACTGATGTGATTTTACAATTTCTTCGACCGCACTTTCGTCGGTGAATTCCAGGCCACGACCGAGCGCATAGGTTAGCATTTGTTCGGTAACATTGAGAGAGATTCGGTCTCCCTGACTTTTCATGAGGACGTCTCGGAATTCACTGGGATCTCGGAACGATTGATTGGAGTTTGGCAATCGCCCCTGGGCATCAATCGGAGATCCGATGTTTCTATCACCGCCAAACATGCGGACGACCGCGTGAGTCCGCCACTTGCCAACTGCGTCGAAGTTCGTTTCACCGAGTGAATACACCAGTTATCTCAATGTTTTGCATGTGGCCCCCAGGAAGTCCATGTCGGCTCCCTGGTGTGCCTGGGTGACATGCTCGGCGTACAATCGTTGCCAGCCCCGATCCGGAAGTGTCGGTGGAACGAATTCCGTGCGTCGTCGTTCGAGTTCCGCCTTGTCGACGAGCAGGTCAATGCGGCGCTGTGACACGTTTAGTTCGATCATATCGCCATCTCGAACGAGTGACAGCGGACCACCGATTGCCGCTTCGGGCGAACAGTGCAAGACCACAGCACCAAAGGCCGTCCCACTCATACGAGCGTCTGAAATGCGAACCATATCACGCACGCCTGCTTCCGCCAGATAACGTGGAATCGGCAGCGAACCACACTCAGGCATACCGGCAGCAACTGGTCCAGCGTTCCTCAGTACTAACACATGATCGGGAGTGATTTTCAGTGACGGGTCGTCAATACGTTCGGCTGCATCTTCGGGAGATTCAAACACAATCGCCGGTCCTCGGTGTGACATCAATTCTGCACTGGCTGCCGCGGCTTTGATCACAGCCCCATCAGGTGCGAGGCTACCTCGCAACGTCACTAGCGCACCTGTTGGCCCGAGTGGATTGTCTAAAGATCGAATTGTTGATTGCCAATCGGCTGCCGGTGGGACATGTTCTAATAATTGACCAAGGGTTTCACCGGTAATTGTTGTTGCAGAAAGATCAAGCAGCGGCTCCAATTGTTTGAGAAGGACTGGAACTCCGCCCGCGCGGTGCAGGTCTTCCATGTAGCCCGAACCCGCCGGTTTACAATCAACGAGCAGCGGTACTCGTTGAGCGACTTCATGAAAGTCATCCATTGACAAGTCGATTCCCAGCCGTCGAGCGATTGCAGCCAGATGAATGATCGCATTTGTAGAACCGCCAACTGCCATCAGTACCGTAACGCCATTAAGCAGCGATGCACGTGTGAGGATGTCACTCGGTCGCCGGGGGTTGCGAGTCAAATCGACAGCGCAGCGTCCCGATGCAACTGCATTCCGCAATCGATCACCAGTCCCGGATGGGGGTGTTGCTCCACCGGGCAGCATCATTCCCATTGCTTCCGTCGCGCAGGCCATTGTCGAAGCAGATCCCATGACCATGCAGGTTCCCGCAGTTGTACATAGAGATTGCTCGACCTCTGCAATCTGAGTTTCATCGAGTTTCCCAGCTCGGTGATCACCCCAAAAACGTCGACAATCGGTGCATGCTCCCAGTCGTTGTCCTTGCCAAGAGCCAGTCATCATCGGTCCGGTCACAACGCTGACTGCTGGGAGATTGACGGACGCAGCCGCCATCAATTGAGCAGGTACGGTCTTGTCGCATCCACCGACCAGGACGACCGCGTCCATCGGCTGTGCACGGATCATTTCTTCGGTGACCATTGCCAGCAGGTTGCGAAACAACATCGTCGTCGGAGACATGAGGATCTCATGTAGCGAGAGTGTGGGGAAAACGAATGGCAATCCGCCCGCTTCCAAAACGCCACGCTTCACCGCCTCGATGATCTCCGGCATCTGTCGATGACACGTGTTGTAGTCGGACGACGTATCGGCGATGCCGACAATCGGTCGCTGTAAATCGTCACGGTCATATCCGGCCGATGCCAGAAACGCACGACGGATGTACTTGCTGAACTCCGGATCGCCATAACTGGTCAGACTTTTATTGATGCCTGATGATTCGGATTTCTTTTCGGTCATGCTTCTCACTTACAAAAGAAAGTTGATATATTTGGTCACGGTGTAGGCTTCGATTCCTTCAGTTCCGCCTTCTCGCCCGAATCCGGAATGCTTGATGCCTCCGAATGGTGCTTCAGCTGTGGAGATGACAAGATTGTTTACGCCGACCATTCCGGTTTCTAACCGTTCTGAAGCAAGAAACGCGGTCCGTGTATTCTGAGTGAACACATACCCTGCCAAGCCGAACTCTGTGTCGTTTGCTTTGGCGAGACCATCATCCAGGTCGTTGAAGGTTGTGATTGGAGCAATTGGCCCGAACGGCTCGTCAGTCATGACGTCCATTGACTTGTTGACGTGACACAGCACTGTCGGCTCGAAGAAGTAGCCTTTTTCGATTCCTTCTGGACGACCTCCACCACAGGCAACCGTTGCCCCCTTTGCCACTGCGTCGGCAATCAACGCGGTTGTCGCTTCAACGCGTCGCTGGTTTGCCAATGGGCCAGCATCCGTTTCCGCTTTGCAAGGATCACCGATCTTCAATCTCTTTGTCACTTCAACGAACCGCTGTGTAAATTGATCGGCGACACTCTCTTGCACAAAGATGCGACTGGCAGAAATACAAACCTGTCCCATGTTGCGAAATTTCCCGCGCGCACAAATTTCGGCGGCTTCTTCCACGTTAGCATCTTCGAAGACCAACACAGGCGAGTGTCCACCCAATTCCATCGATGCTGGAATCATCTGATCAGCACACAGTTTGAGAATTTGTTTCCCAACCGGAACCGACCCCGTCAAGCTCACCTTGCGGATCACTCCGGAACTAATCAGGTACTCGCTAATGCGGGCGCTATCACCCGTGACCATGTTGACGACGCCTGCTGGGATTTCCGCATCGTGGCAAGCTTGGGCCAAAGCAAGAACCGTGCGGGGCGCCTCAATCGGCGGCTTCACAATGATTGAACAACCCGCTGCGATGGCCGGAGCGATCTTTCTCGCGGCCAACAATGCTGGGAAGTTCCACGGTACGAACCCAGCGACCGGACCGATGGGTTGACGCATCACCATGAGCCGGTGATTCCGGTTGTGCCCATCTATCACGCGACCGTAGATGCGGCGAGCCTCATCGGCATACCAGTCGAACAGGTCGGCAGTCGCTCCCAGTTCTCCCTTCGCTTCAGCCAAGGGCTTTCCCTGCTCTTCTGTCAAAATTGCAGCAATCTCACCGACCCGATCACGAACAATTTCGGCGATTTTCCTCAATGCGGCACTACGCGTCCACGCGTCAACTTCCCGCCACTGTTTCCAACCACGATCGGCTGCGGCCAGTGTCTTATCGAGATCCGCATTCGTTGCGACGGGGACAGAGTCAACCGTCTCTTCCGTCGCTGGATTAACGATGTCTTCTCTTGCACTATCTGACGCAGCGGACCATTGGCCGTCGATGTAAAGTTCGTTGGGCGTTCTCATTCAATCACCATGTCTTCAGGAGTCTTGTTAGTATGCCTTGCAGCGGCGTCGGCTAGTCCGGCACTTCAGCCCACAGGCAGAGTTGAACTGCGGCGTCGAGCGGCATTTCGTTGATTCCGAGTGCCAGCCGAGTGTGCATTCCGCATTCGCCGAAGACTTCGCTAAGTAGGTCTGAGGCACCGTTGAGTACCAACGGATGACCTCGATAACCGGGAGCTGCGTGGACGTAGCCTTCCAGTCGTACGATCTGCTTGATTCTCGACAGTTCACCGACAGCTTCTTTCAACTGAGCGATCGCGTTAATTGCGCATAGCCGCGCGGCTTGATAGCCTTCGTCATCTGTTAAATCGGTCCCCAGTTTTCCCGTGTACGCCATTTCGCCATCACGCCATGGAAGTTGTCCGGACGTGACGACAAGTTGTCCGGTTTGAAGCCAGGGCAAATAAGCGGCAACCGGAGGTGGAGCTTGAGGCAATGTGATGCCTAAACTTTTTAAATGTTGTTCTGGTGTCATCGTGAAGTTTTCTCCGTGATTTAGGGGCCTAATGGTTTCAAATTCCAATGTCGTGCCGTAGTGATTGTGTCTCCTTGCACCAGTTACCTACGTTCCAGCGGCCGAACACACCCATGCCTCCAAGAGGATTGGGGCCGTGGTAAACAGGGACGTGAATCAAGGACAAACCGTCGTGATCTTTCGCCTGGTCGAGCGCAGCGAGCAGCGACTCCGTTGAACGACCACCATCCAGTGCCTGTACACCTTTGATTGACCTCGCCCAGGCGATGTAGTCCACTTCAACCTGATCACTGGTCGCGTGATCGACTCCGTATTGAGCAACCTGCAGGCCAGAGATGGCTGCCATGCGTCGGTTGTCCAACAGCAGAATACAGCCACGTGCACCATGTTCGACGCCGTCGATCAGGATTTGCGGGTTCATCGTAAACGAGCCATCGCCGCTGATCGCCAGTCCATAAAACGGTTTCGATGCCAGGCCTGTTGCCAGAAGTGACGACACAGCAAAACCCATGTAACTGGCTCCCGTTTCGGTGAACGTGCGACCGAGGCGGTCGTCCTCAACGATTTGAAAACCGTTCGCTTGCGGGTCACCTGCATCGAAGAAGGTCACGGCGTCGTTGGAGCGTGCCCAGTCGGTAGCCAGTTTCACCGTGGAGGGCTGAGTGAGTACTTCTTCACCCCACATTTCATCGAACAGGCAGGGTGTCTCGTATCGTTTCTGTTTGAACTGATCCCATTCCGCTCGCTTCGCACGACAGGCAGAGAACCAGTTTGATTCATCGTTGGTCTTGGATTGTCCGCGATTTCGCAGTTCCACGATGAGCCTGCGTAGTGTCGGTCCTGCGTCACCGACCAATGCGATTGTGCGGCCGTAATGAGTGGCCGACTCGACATCGGTGTTGATGTTAATGACCTGCTTTGCCTTCGGGTAACCAGTTCGTGAGCAATCGGATTGACAGACGAATCGCGTTCCTACGGCGACCAGCAGATCGGCCTCGTCCATGGTGTAGTTGCCGCTGAGTGAACCTTTTGATCCACCGACGGTCATATTGCGGGGATGGTCATGCGGGATCACGCCTGAGACCACCGGACTGGTCACCGCGACTGCGTCGGTCAAATCGAGAAAATCGCTCAACTCTTCTCCGGCGTTTCTCGCTCCTCCACCGACTTTGACGACAACTCGCTTGGCAGCTAACAACGCATCGGCAGCCTTTCCGTAGGCACCGTCATCTGCGGCCGAGCCGAGTGGTGGTGGAGCACCGACTGGAAGCTCTTCAATGTTGAAGTTTAAGAGCATCGCCGGTTGTGTGTTCATCGGCAGCAACAGATAAAACGGTCCTGCTCGATGTGGATGGTCAACCGTATTCAAACCTCGCCGCAGTGCTGTACTGACTGATTCCGGAGTATGCAGACAGTAAGCCTTCCCCATCGTTTCACAGAGTTTCAGATAGAGGTGTTGTTCGTGCTTGGGAATCTGCTGCATGTTCGGACCTTCGTCCTGCGTCGTCTCGTCGCCGAACAGATACCACACGCCGACTCCGTCGCAGGCTGGAGCAATCGACCCTGCCATTGCCTGGAGAGCACCTGGACCGATCGATGTCACGACTGCGGCTTTTTCGTCAGTCACCCAGCGCAGGGCCATCGCCGCATGGCTTGCTTCGATTTCGTTCCGCACACCGACCGTACGTACCAGTCCGGCATCCTCATAAACTCGCAGCACTTCACCAACGTCCGTGGAACCATGACCAAGAACACTGATGAATGTCCGTACGTCCTGGCGTACCAACCCTAAGATCAATGCTTCCGATAAAGTCACGTCCGCGCGATGCGAGAGTGCTCCCGATTCCAACGCGGCATCGACACCGCCAGCGCTGACGATCGCTTGTGCCCGCTGCGATCGCTGACGAACTAAATTCTCAGATGTTGTTTCTGCAATTGTATTGCTCATTCCTCATGTTCTCCTTTGCGTCGCACCGACAAATCGTCCAGCGAGAACGCGGTGACTTCAATATCTTCTTTATTCGTTCCGTAGATGACCCACAGTGAACCGTCTTGTTCGATCGCGTGCGGGTACTGAAAGGTGTGGCTATTCTTTGATCGACCTGGATAACGCAATGCCGGACCACCTTT
>DAOUPA010000777.1 GCA_030626405.1 Planctomicrobium sp. | reverse complement strand
TACAGTAAACAAGTGGGCATGTTGTCCTTTCTGATGAAGAATGCGTGATAACATTCCCATCAGAACGACATGTCCATGTTTTCACTACCCAACCCCGCGCACATCATTTGTCGTTGAACCACTTTTTTTACAGTTTTCTGCCTGGAGTAATAATACTTACATCACTCGGCAGGGAAATCATCGTTGGAGAGTTCGCTCTGGTCGAGTGGCTCCGCTATGTCTAAGCGTTCAAATCAAATATCGCAAAACACAACGAGAGTGTGGAGTTAGTTGTGTAAGTCCAACGGAATGAGTGAATAATCGCCTTCGCGATATGGTTGACTGTTTTTGTACAAGCTCAGCCGACGATTCACGTGGATCAACTGTTCCGGTGGGCAATGTTTTCGACTCACCTCTTGTAATCTCACTGCATCCTCAAAATTTCCAATTTCGGCGTAGGCGGCAGCAGCAGCAGTTCCGTATCTTGCCCAAGTGTACGGACGGCTAGTCCTGTAAGTCTTCACGAAATTTGTTTCAGCTTCCAATAGCTTTTCGCCGAGGCGCACAGCTTCTTCTCCGTCTCTTACACCAGCATCTCGACTTGTTGCGAGCAACCATGCAAGATTGTTCGCGCAATGGTCGCTGGACTCTCCTTCAGATGCGATTCCATTTCTCCAGTGGATGATTGCATCGTTCGGAAAGGCCTGGCTCATCGCAGAGTTGCCTCGGAGAAGCAAGTATCGGGAACTATCGTTACCGTCATTTTGCGGCAATGGCTTCTTGAGCACTTTTCTGTTCCGGATCTCTTGTCGTAGCATAAGTTGACCTGATGTCTCGCCAGCAGAATTCTCCGGTCTGTGTCTTTCTTCAGCATAAGTGAAATGATCAGACGACGGAGAAGAGAGGGGCCGTGACTCAACAGCGTTAGACCGTTCGGTAAGATTGGATGCCTCGCTCCTTTCAGTTCCCAATACTTCTGTATTGCCTGTGCCGTCTTGAGTGTTGTGAAGCGTCGAACCATTGACATCTTTTTTCAGAACCATGAGTGAAATAACCATTGACCAAAGCAAAAGCCCCCAACACACTACCCGCCTGACTTTGATAGCATTGTACTTGTCTTCGAACACTTTGATGTGGGCTTCCGCCATGAAAAATTTGTCGTAGTCCGGCTTGGCTGAACGTACGAAGCGTTGGCATTCGTTCATGAAAGCTTTTGAAATTTTCTCTAACTCCACTTTTCCTTCTTTGAGTGTTTGTTCGCAGTGCCTTTGCAAGATGACAAATCTCTTTTGAATCGCTTCGGTGGCACTTCGATCCTGGGACTTTCGGGGGTCAAAACGAAATCGTGATTTGACCCTGTGTCCCCAATTAACCAAGTTCTTGGTTAACTGCGGGCCAAACCCTGGAACACTTTCTACGTTTGTGCGAGTCACATCAAACGCCGTCTCTATTCCATATGAAGCAAGCGTGGCCTTTCTTTCTGGACCGATCTTCGAAATTGTAGCGTCATCTATCAATGCACTCTTCAAGTACTCATGGAGTTGCCACTGCTGACTGTGAGATTGAATGTCCTGGATTTTAGCATCCCGCTGGGACTCCAGTGAACTCAACTTACCCCGAGACTCCGTGAGTTC
>DAOUPA010000685.1 GCA_030626405.1 Planctomicrobium sp. | reverse complement strand
TTACCACCGGAAGTCAACTTGCAGATTTCATAATTGTAAGTGACGAGGCTGCCGGAACGATCAACGGAAAGGAGTTCAATACTGAATTCTCCGTTGCAGGTGGTCGCTGGCATATCACAATCAACAGTGCTTGCTCGACAATCTATGGCAAATTGATCGACACCATCTGGCCCCGATTGACCCACCGGGCAGTCACTCTGAGCCTGGAGGCTGCGATCTGGCATCAGGCCGAACAGAATGAGAAACGAAGTCGTAAGCAGCAACGTTTTGAACTGTAGGAATCTGGTCATCTGTCTGCCCTTTCTAGAAGGTTTGAAGGGCAGAGAGCGCAGGAGAAACCGATAGGACACGACCTAACGGAACACGACAACCCGCAAAATCCATACCCGCGTGACAATCCGTACAACCCCTATATTACATATGTTCAATTTCCTAAAACAACTGAAAATCAGGTGTTATCTTTTGAAATCAAAAGTTTGGTCACCTCTTCAATTCGGAGCACTCGTCCACAAGATGATCTTCAGTACTCAGAATGAATGGGAATGGTGAAGTGAAACAAAGAGGGGACTCACCAGCTTCTGGTGAATAGGTTGGTCCAATTGTCACTTGATAGAGCTAAGCTGCTCCGATCGAAAATCAATCAGTAATGTTCCTGCTCTGGTGCAAACGCAAAGCTTGAATGCCAAGCGGCGAGGTGTACAATACAAGCACGATCTTTTGCAATGAACCAATGATCTGGCAGGTGACTCTCATGGTGAAACATCTATCGATGATCGAAGAATGGAGGCGACGTCTGGCTGGGTTGTCGCAAGGGGCAGGTTCTACTCGGGAGTCGAGTTGGTTGCAAGAGGTGCAAGCAAAGGTGCTCCGCTATTTCATTTCCCGCTACGAAGGTGACGAACGGTTCGAATGTGAAGTCCCTGAGATTCCGTCTGGCCACAGTTCATCCCGACTTCCGACAGCGACATTCAGCACGACAGGCTCATCATTACCAGGACGAACAAGAAAGGACCGCGCGGAAATACGGCTGTTGCTAGAGAGAATCCGCGAAGTGAATCGGTCACATCTGTATTGAGGGCCGTAGCAACGCTTCACGTAGCTTTGTTTGTCCGGGAAAACGATGTTGACTTGATCTCAGTCACTGCGGGAGGGGCTTGCACCCTAATTGCCTGCTCTGTTTTCTCCACTCGTGTCTTGGACTCCACTCTCACCGTAAACAGCCCGGTGGAGAGCTTCATTCTACCAACGAAGTTGAAACTGCTCGCGCGATCGGTCATCTTGGAAAGCGGTAAATCCTCTTGATAAGGAACGAGATGCTTCGCACTTCACAATTGATCGCTGTCGGTTTCTACTCTCTGATCTTTAGCTTCACCGCGCCGTCCGCATTCGCAGGGCCGATGAATTTGTTGATCATTACCGTGGACGACATGAGTTGCGACTCGATGGGCGTCTATGGGTGTTCGGTGAAAGGGACATCGCCTCGAATGGACGGTCTGGCGGCGGAGTCGTTGCGATTCGAACATGCACATGTTGTCGTCGGCAATTGTATGCCTTCTCGAAACGTGATGTGGTCAGGACGGTATCCGCACAATAATGGGGTCGAAGGTTTTTATCAGGTGCCAGATGCCACGCACTCGCATCTCGTTGATGTCATGCAGAAGGCAGGTTATCTGACGGCGATTCGCGGCAAGGTTTCGCACTCGACGCCGTATCATCCGTATCACTGGGATCTCGTGCTGGACACGCTCTCAGACGGAAAGAAAGCACACATTAAGGATGCGAAGTCGTATGGTGTTTCTACGAATATGGGAATCACTGCCGCGCGAAAAGCAGACAAACCGTTCTGCATGATGATCAACATCTCCGACCCGCATAAACCGTTCTATGCTCAAGGAAAAGGCGGGGCGACGATTCCAGACAAGCACGTGCCGAGTCGAGTTTTCACGCCGGACGAGATGGTGATCCCTGGGTTTTTGTTTGATGATCCGGTCGTTAAGAAAGAACTCTCGCACTACTACTCTTCGGTTCGGCGGGCAGACGATTGCGTCGGTGAAGTGCTCGATGTTCTTGAAGCGTCAGGCGAAGCCGCGAATACAGTAACACTCTTTCTTTCCGATCATGGGATGCCGCTGCCGTTTGCAAAAACGCAGTTGTACCACCACAGTTCGCGAACACCGCTGATGGTCCGTTGGCCCAAAGTGACAAAGCCAGGAACTGTTGACACAGAGCATATGGTCTCTGCCGTTGATCTGCTGCCAACGATCTTGGACATCCTTGACGTGTCGCATCCCAAGGGAATCGATGGTCGCTCGTTCACGCCACTGCTAAAGGGGGAGACTCAATCGGACCGGGACTTTGTGATCAAGGAGTACAACGAAAACGCCGGGCGTTCGCGCGATCCGATGCGGTCGATTCAGACGAAGGAATTTCTCTATCTCTTCAATCCCTGGTCCAATGGAGAGCGTATCTTCGCAACGGCAACTTCCGGGACGAACACGTATCGCCGGATGAAAGAACTCGCCCAAACCGATGAGCAAATTCGGGCGCGACATGAACTCTATCAGCATCGAGTTGTTGAAGAACTCTACAACATTGTTGACGACCCGGACTGTCTCGTGAATTTGATAGATGATCAAAACGTCACAGCGGATCTCGACTACCTTCGATCTAACCTTGAACAGGTGATGGTCGAGACAAAAGATCACTGCCTGAAAACTTTCCGTAATCGCGACGACGCTGCCGCAATGGAAGCCTATGTTCGAGAGAAAGAAAAAGAATCCGCAGCCCGAAGTCCAAGGAAAAAGCAAGGAAGGCAACCGAATCAAAACCGCAAAACTAATCGTAAGTTGATTGAACTGAAACTTCCCAAGGCCGCGTTACCAGGTGGTGAAATCACTGTTCAGGTCGAACACA
>DAOUPA010000142.1 GCA_030626405.1 Planctomicrobium sp. | reverse complement strand
GAAATTACTATCCCGAGTAATCTCATCTTCTGAAACGCTCAATTGTTCACTAACAATTGCGATAACTTTTTCTTCCACGTCTTGCTCCTTATGGAATCGACACCGTCATTGGTGCCACCATTTTCAACAAACCACCGAATTTCTAGAATCCAAATTCCAACAAAAACAATGGTCAAACGAAGATATAGCGGCTTTTGAACAGTGTGTAAACGTCAATGCGACAGGACCTACGGCAGGGCCTGAATCAAGTATTTTTGTGCCCGGGGTAAAATTTGACACAGCTTCCACAGTCTAATACTGAGAGGCGAAAAATGTCACACGCTACCGAAAACAGGCCAGGATCAGGAATCGTTAATCACCGTGCAGGGAATCTTTCTCTGAATTCGCTTCAAAAGCCCTGTCAAAACTCGCCCAGGGCCGATTTCGTAAAACTCATCGATCCCAGAATCGAGCATTGAACGGACCGAGTCCTCCCAGCGGACCGGGCTGATGACCTGACGAACCAGAGCATCCTTAACTTCTGCCGGGTCGGAATGAGTCTTCGCATCCACATTCGCAACCACCGGGATTTCGGGTGATTTCATCTCAACACTCGCGAGCGCCTCTGCCAATCGGTCATCAGCTGGTTTCATGACATTCGTATGAAAGGCACCAGCAACTGCTAAAGGGACAACTCTCGCCCGCGCCTCTTCAGCCAAATCGACTGCCATCTCAATTGCTGCATTCACTCCCGAAAGAACCAAATTGCCTGGGCAAAGGTAATTCGCAATCTCGATTGTTCCGGCAGTTTGAGCCTGATCTCGCACTTTTTCCACGTCTGGCAAGTCCATCATCAACACGCTTGCCATGCCTGAAGGTGTCGCGTCCGCTGCATCCTGCATCGCCTGACCACGTTTTTGAACGACTTGCAGCCCTTCCTCGAAGCTCATCGCTCCAGAGAAAACAAGGGCGGTATATTCACCAAGGCTTAAACCTGCCGCCATTTCACATCCCAGAACTGCATCTGGAGACTCGGCACGCAATTTCTCCAAGGCCGCAAGACTCGTCACGAAGATCGCAGGCTGGCTAATGACAGTAGAATCGAGCTCTTCGGCGGGGCCTTCGAAACAAAGTTTGCGAAGATCGTAACCGAGAATTTCGTTTGCTGTTTCAAACAGGGCATCTGCTGCTGGAAACTCGTCAACGAGTTGCTTCCCCATGCCGACATGCTGTGCTCCCTGACCAGGGAATAGAAATCCAATTCGACTCATCACTCCGTTTCCACTTTTTACTCGGTTGACTCAAACTTGTCGTGTTCTATGCAAAATCCGTAGGATTCGCTGTGCGGACGAGAGTGAGCTGTTGTTTTTGGTCCGCAAAGCGGAGCCTACTTGACCGCCTGAGCAGACAATGTTTCGACAATCTGTTGATTCACGTTTCGATCTTTGAAATTCATCGCGGTGACAAGAGCGTTGCTTATCGAACGGGCATCGCTGGAGCCATGACTAATCATGCAGACTCCATCAATCCCGAGCAGTGGAGCACCTCCGTACTCGTTGTATTCAAAACTTCTGCCAACTTTCCCAAAAGCCAATTCCGCTGTTGATTTCTCGCCGTTCAATGCTCCGAGGACCTGATGAGCAACTTTCTGCATCATCATGGACGCCATCCCTTCACTCACTTTGAGAATGACGTTGCCGACGAATCCATCACAAATCACGACATCGGCCTCACCTTGGTAAAGCCCACGCCCTTCAACATTTCCAATGTAATGGTCCACAATCGGGCCATTCATCATCAATTCGTGAGTCTCTCTAACCAGCGGGGTCCCTTTTCCACCTTCACTGCCGATATTCATCAGTCCGACACGTGGCGAAGCGATTTCCAGAATTTCGCGAGCAAAAATGGCTCCCATCAAAGCATATTGAGCGAGATGCTCCGCCCGCGCCCCGGGATTTGCACCAACGTCCATCAGCACAGTTCGTCCACTGACTGTTGGCAACACAACCGCAATCCCTGGTCGTTTCACACCTTTTAGAAACAACCGTGTCCGCAAGCCTGCCGCGACCACGCCACCTGTATTTCCCGCACAGACGAGCGCATCAACTTCGCCACTCGCCATCAGTTTCCAGCAGGTTGCAATCGAACAATTTGGTTTCTGCCGAAGCGCATCGGTCGGTTTTTCATCCATGCCGACAAAGCCATCGCTCGCAACGACAGAGAGCCGTTCGCCAGAGTAGCCAGACTTTTCGATCAACGAATCGACACTGGATTCTTCACCGACCAGAGTCACCTCCAGTTCTGGGAAAGATTTCAAGGCTTCGACGGCACCTTCGACATTCACCAAAGGCGCATCATCCCCACCCATCGCGTCCAGGGCGATTTTCATTTTTAATTAGTCCTCGGTCTCAACCATCGTTCGACCGTGATAATGTCCGCAGTTCGGGCAAACCACATGTGAAGGCACGGCCGTCCCACATTGCGGGCAATACTGTAACTTCATTGGCTTCAATGAGTTGTGGCTTCTTCTCTTGCGTGAACGAGCCTTGGAATGTCGTCTTTTGGGAACAGCCATTGTGCCGAATCCCCTTCTTGTTTTAGTGTTTTCCAATACGAAAAAAGTGGTGGAACACGAAGTTTGCCTTCCACCACGAAAGATTCCGTATCGTAAGGCAGCTTGGGAATTTATGTCAAGCAACGTGATACGTTACTGGCGGTGATTTCGGATGGATATCACAAGAAATTCAGTGCAAACCGCAACTTCTGCGAAATCTTGGCGAAAGCGACACGTACACGGGTGATCACTAACACCAGTCGCTAAATTTCGCCATACACATGAAGTGTACGGCGAGACAGACCCGTGGCGGGACACTCCTCCTCAATGATTCAGCAGAAACTCGCTACTGTTGAGCAAGACCCAAAAAATATCCGTCAATGCATTTTCACGAGTGCCAGAGACATCCTGAGAGCTTGCATATTTCAACATCTGCTGAAGTTCTGCTTCAGCCGGGATACGATTTAAGGTCGTGAGGTAGAGTGCCTCGATCTTCTCACTCAGACTCAAAAACGGAGCATCGGCAACTGCTGCTAATGTGCGGCTATCGGCAAGGTCAGTGGCATCTCCAACGAAGTCTCCATTCATCAGTGTGAGTGCCTGTAAAATCGTTGAAGCTCGATCCGGGGCCGATTCTGTTTGATTCCCAAAGGTCGCGATGAACTCTTGCCGGGACTGATCGTTATTGAAATTCAACGGTTGCTCCGGGTCGAAGGGTTGTCGGTATCCGGTGGCGACTGCAAGGCTGTCAAAGATTTGTTCCGCCGTCATCCCACGAACCGGCATTCGAGCAAAGAGAGTTCCTTCCACTTGAGATGGATGCGTCTGCCGACTGCTTAACTGATAAGCTTTGCTGCCCGTGATCGCTCGAATAATGAATTTAAAATCGTAATGACTAGCGACAAATGCTGCGGCGAGTTCGTCAAGAAGTTTCGGATGACTTGCAAGATTCTGAGAACTGAAATCGTCCATTGGTTCGACAAGTCCAATACCAAAATGATAGGACCAGATGCGGTTCACAGCAGCTTTGGCAAAGTACGGATTGTCTGGCGAAACGATCCATTTCGCCAGCGCCGAACGACCTCGATCTTGTTCTTCTGAAATCGAATCCGCACTGCCGGGAAAGGTCGCATCAACAATCTCATCAAGTTCGGGAATTTTGATCGTTCCCGGTTTTTCCTGACGCTGAACCATTTCCTGACCGGGAATCGGAACCGGTGGAATATCAGTAAAGAATGCGGCGTACTGCCAGAACTCCTCCTGCTTCCACGCATCGAAAGGATGATCATGACACTGTGCACAATCGATGCGAACTCCCAGAAACAAACGCGAGGTCGCCGCGGCAAGACGTTCCGGCTTCGCTTCTTTCGCCCTGTAAAATGCCGCTGGTGTTGGTTCTTCCGGTTGAGCAAACCCGGCAATCGCCTGTTGATCAATCGGCAGCGTGAGCATCTCTTCAACGATTTCGGCGAAGTTGCGATTCTCTGCAATTCTTGACCGCAACCAGGCTTCGAAACCTGGCAGTGCGATGCGAATTTGCGGATCGGCATCCGCTTCAGGAATCATCGCCGCCCGCCAAAGATTCGTGTAATGAATAATGTACGAAGGACTCTTAAGCAGATCGCCAACGAGTTCTTGTCGCTTGCTCGGAGAGTCATTTTTCAGAAAGTCACGAACGGCGGAGGCGTGCGGAATTTTCCCTGACACATCAAGATAAACCCGCCGCATGAACTCTGCATCAGAAGCAAGAGGAGCAGTCGTGACGTTTTCATTTTCCCACTGAGCAGAAATTTGCTCGTCGATGACTTGCGATAATTGAGAAGGATCGGGTGATGCCGACTGTGCCAGAACGCCAGATGAACCGACAGCGAATAAGGCACAAAGAGTGAGAAGCGGACAGGCAATTCGAAACGGCACTGGAGAGCGATTGCAGAGGCGAAGACGATCACTCTTTTGCGAGATTCGATAATTCATTTTCTCATCGTCCGTTCTTCGTTTCGAGGTTCAGTCTCAGTCTTTCTTCGCGTAAAAACTCATTTTTCAACGTTCACAATCTCAATCTTTGTCCGTCCGAGAAGGTGAATAATGGGAAGGAACTCAGCCGCAGGAGTTGTTCCCTCGTCTGCAAGACTTGAGGTCGAAACCGTAATGTGACCGCATCCGGTGCCACCTTTGCCCAATGTTGCATCGAGCGGAACCCACATGCCTGACAGCCAGGCTTCCGTCCACATATGTCCGACAAACGCTTGATGTTGTGGGGAATAGACGAACCCAATCGCAACTCGCGATGGAACATTTGCGGCACGCAACATCGCTGCCAGCAAGACCGCATGTTCCGTGCAGTCTCCAGATTTACTCTTCGCGACCTCTGCTGCCGTTGCCATCGCGGTTGAGAAGTTTTTATCGACCACGTAATTTCTGACATACTTTTCCATCCTCGCCGCCACATCGACAGTCTCGCCACTTCTGCCACCTGATTTGCCCACCAGAAATTTGATAACTGGAAGATCGCATTCAAGATACTGTGAAGGTAGCAAATAAGCATTTTCAATACCTGAGATCTCACCTTCAACTTTTGGTAAGCTTCTCAGAGAAACTGTCGTCACAGTTAAGTCAATCGTGTGCTCATCAACTTTCTGAGTCTTTTGAGTTGCCGCTTCCTGGAATATCTCCTTCGGATTCACGCCTTCCACGGTAATTCGATACGTAATCGACTTGGCACGTCCGACGTTCTTCAACCCAACCACGCGAACCATCGTGTCGGTCGCGAAGTCAAACTCAATGTCCCCAAGCGGCTCCAATGCCTCGGCTTCAGTTGCTTTGAGAAGTGCAAGTTTGAGCAAAGGCGTCGAAACGCTTTCAATGAACCAGTCTCGATTGCAACGGACATGAGTTTCAATCGGTGGAATCCCTGGCAGTGATTGTTTGATGACAACTTCGCGGCGGAGTTGATTTTCACTCGTCTCTGAATCCTTGACGTACTCGACCGACACGACCGCCCTCTGACCAAGTTGCGGTTCGAACACATCAAACTTTTTGACGTCGCCCAACTTGAGGTTGCCCTCTCGGATGAATCGTTCCGGCCAAACAGATGAAAGCGCACCCTGCATTCCCGGAATCACCTTCGTTGTCTTTCTGCCGGCAACGTTTGAAATCATTCTGATGTGTGTCCCGTCAAGTTCTCCGGACATCGACGATTTACTATTCGGCGGATTCACCATCGTTGACGTAAAGCGAATCAACTCTCCTTTCTCCGTCTCTTCGATGTGCATCGACTGCCGGATGTTCAGCGTCTGATTGAAGCGTTTCAAAGTCATTGAAAGCAGCGAGTCGGTTATGACAACCGTCTGGCCATCAACCTTCTTTCGAGAAACGCTCGTATGAGCGTACCCCACCCGATGCTCCTGATTCCAAACCGTCTGCCACTGTTCTTCGTGAGACAGCTCTCTAGAAAGCTGTTCCCCCACCTGCGGCTGGCGATCACTCTCCGCCAGCAAAACCGTTGACGAAACAGAAACAAGACAAGCCAAAGCCAACCAACGCGGCAGAAACAGACGCATAACAACCTTTCTTCACAGCCGGAGAAACACCACATCACAAAGACCCAGCAACCAATCCTACGAAAATCCTCGCCAGGATGCTGGTGAGAAATTGGTTTCGGTGAAAATTTTAGAGAAGAGGGCGACAGACGTAGTTTCCTTGACTTCCCCCGATTATTGAAGCAGAATTTGCGAGAATCCAAATGGTGATTGCAAACAACAGCGAGTATGTACGTTGCATTTTTCGAAAAGTATTCCCATGAAAATCTTATCTCTCATTCTACTTGCCATGTTCATCGGAGCACCCCAATGCTTTGCCGAGGAAGAAACTCCGGAAGCGGGGTTGAAAGAGATTCTCAAACTCTACAAAGAGAAGAAATTTGAGACACTCATCAAAGAGAGATACACCGAAATCTACAAAGCCGAAGAAGCTGGTCAGATCGACAAGCTGGTTCAACAGTTCTCGAAGAGATTTTCAAATGAGAAAAAGCTCAACCAAATCATTGCAGTCTTTGAATCGTTGAAGAATGTCAAACCAGATGTCTCGGTCAATCCGATGCCCAGAAAAACTGAAACTGACAAAATGGCGAACTTCCCACTTGGGAAGGGAAAGTTCACTCTGTACCTACAAAAAAATGGGAAATGGGGATTCCATATGTGAACATGCACAGAGCTGAGTCCCCTAACTGTTCGATCATTTTTCCTGACGATGCCACGTGACGACCGGCTGTCAATGTACATCCACCATGCCCAAAGACCGACACTCCGAGATTGAAAACGTCCTCCTGGCGAGTCCACTATTGTCGCATATTTTAGAGAATTGGAACGAAGTCGCCTTGCCCGATGCCTGGCTTGTTGCTGGTTCTGTTGTCCAAACGTACTGGAATCACGCTCATCAATTCCCGCAGACCTACGGGATCAAAGATGTCGACATCATCTACTTTGACACAGCAGATTCTTCGGCAGCGACAGAATCCCGCCACCACCGCCGAATCAACAATTTGTTTGACGGTTTGAATTTCGACTTCGATGTAACGAATGAAGCACGAGTTCATCTCTGGTACGAGCAGAAGTTTGGCTCTCCGATTCGGCCTTACCCAAATGTCGAGTCTGCGATTGAATCGTTTCCAACAACGGCAGGCGCGATTGGTATACGACCATCAAGCTGCGGCATTGAATTCTACACACCATACAGTGTCGATGATCTGATCAACTTGATAGTTCGACCGAACAAAATGCAGATCACGCGAGATATCTACGACGAAAAAGTAGAACGATGGAAACAACAATGGCCTCAATTGATGATTCTGGATTGGAATGACGTTTAGCCTCGCAGAATCCCTCTCACAGCAGGTGCATTCATTGTCGTTGTGAACAGCCTGATGAAATTAATCAAAGCCCTTCTCATCGGTCACTCTTTCCGTACGCAGACTCTCTTTTGCAGTCTCATTGTGGCCTCTCGCCGCAAACGGCGTTTTCAGCATCCCCAAAATTGTCTGCCAGCGATCATCTTCGAATTCATCTAACCCGAATTCAATCGCTTCATTCCCTTGCCGCATTCGGAATGTGCGCGCGAGTCGATCCCAGAAGGAGAACAGGACCGAGTAGTTCGAGTCTGTCTCTGGTTGCAAGCGCGAATGGTGAATCTGGTGCATTCGGGGTGTGACGATCAGGCAGCGAAACGCTGGGTCGCACCGACCGATTGAAACATTGGCATGGTGAAACATTGTCACTGCGACGACGAGCGTTTCAAAAACGAGGATCTCAACTGCAGTCACTCCGAATAACGGAATCAACCCCAACCGTAACGTCGCCGCAATGATGTGCTCACCAATGTGAAAGCGCGTGGCGGTCGTGACGTCCATTTGCGTGTCTGTGTGGTGCATTCGATGGAACCGCCACAGGAGCGGAACACGATGGTTCAGCCGATGCCAAACGTAAAACCAACCATCGAGAAGCAGAATTGCCAGGAGCACTCGCCACGGCACAGGCACATTTAACCAATTCAAAACACCAGTTTGGTTTTCAGTAGTCCAAGCCGCCACTCCAACCGTTGCAACACCGAACAAGATGCCCAAGATGATCGTATTCAGAATCGCGATGACGGCGTTGCGACCAGCATGCCTCCAACGATTCGGGGAACTCTCGGCAAACGGGAGAAACGTTTCCCACATCCAAAGGGCGGTCAGGCAAAACACTGTCAGCACCGGCTTGAGCATCGCCAACCAATCTGACATTCCATTGAGCCCCAACAGAACTGAGAGCGTCAAATTCTGCTTCCTCCTGAAGGGAATTTACGGAAAAGGAAATGACACTTCTTCAGAGCCAACAAGGAGCGTAGCTGGTGACTTCCCAAGAGTCTATGACGGCACGAATCGTATTCGTTTCCACTCTACTGACCTATGCTGAAAATGTCGGCACCGGGCGTGGAAGCACATCCTGGACGTGCTTCGCCGCTACCATTTTAACTCCGCGATAGATTCTTTTGTCGACATTATTCTTGCAAAATCAGTCGACCGATCTCGGCATTTGGCTTGATCTGGGATAAGCTAGAGTTGTTCTGAGTTCGCAATATTGCTGGAGGACCATGTGAGCAAGCATTCAAAATCATCATGTCGTGGGCCAGTTTCGCGTCGATCTTTTCTCACCGCAGGGACTTTGGGACTCGGTGGACTGTCGATGGCGGACGCTCTTCGCCTTCGTGCTGAGGCAGGTGAAGCGAAACAGGAACTCGACACGTCGGTCATTTTCGTCTGGCTCCCTGGGGGTCCGCCACACATGGAAATGTACGACATGAAGCCGGACGCTCCGCTCGACTATCGTGGGATTTTCAATCCGATTCGGACAAACGTGAGTGGGCTGGATGTTTGCGAATTGATGCCGCTACACGCGAAGTGTGCAGACAAGTACTCCATCATCCGATCGATTGCTCATAAATTTGCCGATCATGGAGGAGGTCACAAACGATTTCTGACTGGTCGAGATCCGAAGCAACCGACCGGGTTTGTGAACGACTTTCCAGCCGTGGGTTCCATTGTGGCAAAGTGTCGCGAGCACCAAAACATTGGCCTGCCCAACTACATTTCCGGGACCGATCCTGGTCGGGCAGGCGTCGATGTTTACAGCTTCGGAGCCGCTTACCTCGGCGCTTCGTATGCTCCGTTCAATGTTCCTGGTGACCCCAGTGACACGAAGTTTGAAGTCAAAAACATCGAGCTGAGCCAGTCACTTTCTGGTCGGCTTGATGATCGAATGTTGCTGAGAAGCGAGTTCGATCAGATGCGCAAACAGATCGACCAAAAAGGGTTGATGGGGGCGATGGATGTATTTCAAACCAAAGCCGTTGAACTCTTGACCAGTGAGAAGGCTCGCAACGCATTTGATCTCTCGCAAGAGCCGGATGAACTTCGCGACCGATATGGACGACACGCCTGGGGGCAGCGGGCGTTGCTTTCGCGTCGCCTTGTCGAAGCTGGTTGCAGCTTTGTGACGATGGTCATGGAAAAGCCGTATCAGTCAGGCGTGGAATGGCTCAAGCAAGGGACATACAACTGGGATTCGCACGCGGTGAACTGCCATATCTTCGATGATGCGAAGATCCGCCTGCCGATTTACGATCAAGCGGTCACGGCTCTCGTCGAAGACTTGCACAATCGCGGTCTCAATAAACGAGTCTTGCTGGTCGTGACCGGGGAGTTTGGGCGGACTCCAAAGCTCAACAACCAAACCGGAACACAAACCGGCGTGACCCAACCAGGACGCGACCATTGGCCAAATGCGATGTCGCTGCTTGTTTCTGGCGGCGGACTGCAAATGGGGAAAGTGATCGGCTCTACGAATTCCAAAGGCGAAGAGCCGAAGGACAATCCTCTCACCCCGAACGATCTCTGGGCGACAGTCTATCGCCACCTCGGCATCGACTATGAACGCAGCTTCAACGACCACAGCGGTCGTCCACTTCCAATTCTTCCAGACGGTAAACCGATTGCCGGTTTGATCTGATCCGGTAAGAAAACATCTCCAACCTGAACATGTTGCAGCTCAGGTGATTGCCATTCCGCAAACAGCAACACAAAAAAACCACTGAATCATTGCTGACTCAGTGGTTAGGCTTGAAGAAATCTCCTTCAGGGTTCCAACAACGACTGCACTCTTAGTGGTGCCAGTTGAAGTGATGCCCATTGTGGTGATTGTTGTAATGGTGGTTATTGAAATGACCATAGTTGTGGTTGTTGTGATGTCCACCGTTGTAATGGTTGTTGTAGTGCCCGTTGTAATGGGTATTGTGATGTCCGTTGTGGTGATTGTTAAAGTGATGATTGTTGTGGTTGTTGAAGTAATGATTGTTGTGATTCTGAAAAGAGGAATTCGAGCGGTGATTGCTAAAATGATTCGAATGCCCAGAAAACGATCCGCGGTGGTTCCACGATGATGACCGGTGATTCGAAGATGAGTTGCTTCTGTGTTGGGCGTTAGCGGTCTCCATGCTAAGAGTTCCACAAACAGTAACAGCAATCAGGCAGGTAATGATTTGGCGTAACATTGGTCGTCTCCGGTTGGTTGTTTGAGTTTTTGTTGGCCTCACTGGGCGATAAAACTCTCAGCGGAGAACAAAGAAATGTGTGACAGCAAACTCTGCGGGATTTCAGAAATTTCGCAAAATCTCAGAGTGTCGCATAAGAACGGAAAGATCGAACATAGCGGAGAACAGCACTTTCCCAAGGGAAAACACTATTGAAATGATTGCGATCCGTTCCGGTGCCCTGCCTTTAACTCTTCACCACATCAACAGGTTTGTAGTTGCCGTGCAGGATTTCTTTGGGGGATGTGTTCAACCACTGCTCAAGAATACCGGCGTAGACCTGCCGGAAATCGGTGTGGTGGCGAAGGTTTCCGTTTTCGAGGTTGTCGAGATCCGGGTGCTTGCCGATCAAGCCTGCATTGACTTTGTTGCCTGCCAGAAAGAGCGGTGCGGCGGTGCCGTGGTCGGTCCCTTTGCTGGCGTTCTCCGTGACGCGTCGACCGAATTCACTGAAGCAGAGCGTGAGGACACGGTCGCCGTGGTCGTGTTCATCGAGATCGGTGAGGAATGCAGAAAGCGCTCCGCCGACTTGTCGTAGCAAAGCAGTATGGGCGGCGGCTTGTTGTGAATGTGTGTCAAAACCTTCGACTTCAACATAGAAAATTCGAGTGGAGAAATCGGCGTCGATCAATTGGGCGACTGTTTTCAGTTGATTCCCCAACGATGTTTCCGGGTAGGTGACATCTGTCTTGTATTTGGACGTCACTGCCTGAAGCTTCTGGCTGACATCAATCGCTGTATCCGTGCTGGTTTGAACAAAGTTGAGTAACGAACTCGACTGTGGACGACTGAAAGAGACATTGCTGCGAATGTCACTGAGCGACTCTCGTTGCTGGAGTTCGAGCCGAAACTGTTTGAGCGATTTCACCGATGGCACTCGATGCGTGCGAGACGTCAGCGCGAACGGCTGCTTGCGATTCCCCAAGTGTAATGCCGGAACGTCTCTCTTTTGGGTGACTTGCATTTCATCAATCGCTCGACCGAGCCAACCATCAGGGCGGTTCTCAGACTTTCTCAGGCAAGTGTGCCAGACGTCCATGGACTCGAAGTGAGATTGATTCGGATTGGGGTATCCGATGCCTTGCACGATGCCGAGTCGGTTTTGTTGAAGGAGATCATTAAGTCCGCTTGCCGCCGGGTGAAACCCAAGTTGATCATTGATCTTGAGGATATCATTTTTCGAAACTGCCAGCGTTGGTCGCGCCTTGCGGTATTCGTCATTTTCGTAGGGAACAACGGTATTCAGACCATCGTTCCCGCCGGACATTTGAATGACAACGAGAATGTTTTCCCGCCGGTTCTGTTTCGCCTGTTCAGCGGCCTGTGCCAGGAATCTTGGAGTCGATGCTCCAAAGGTCATCATGGCAGGTGCCGAGAGTGCTACAAATTGTCGTCTTGAAAGTGGCATGTTGCTGACCTCAATCAATTTTTTGAAGGGTGTGTTGCCGAAATAAGTAGGTTGGGTGCAGCGAAGCGAAACCCAACAAACAGGTGAGACGTTTACGAAATTTGACTCAAGTAAAAAATCTCGTGAAGGCGGATGAAACGGGTTGATGATTATAGGTGGGTTACGTCTGCGGATTGAATGGTGATCAAACTTGCGTGTTGTTCTCACTCCGACTTGCATTCACCACCAACTCTGAAACTCGCATACTTCACCCACCCTACAATTAACTCAGTTGGAATTCTGGCAGTGTACAGAACAAGTGCAGGGCGTCGCGGAGTTTTTGTTCGCGATTTCCTTTTCCGGATTCGACCTTGTTGGCAATTTGGTTTTTAACTTCTTGCGGGAGGTCGACGGCGAGGTAGAGTTCCTCCCATGATTCGACGATTTCCGCAGGTGATTTTGCACCAAGATGATCCATGAAATCTCCCAGCGATCCTTGATTGAATCGTGTTTCCTTGCGGTCGAGAAGGTTACGAATCAGGTTTGCACGGGCGAGTAATGTTGATGAGTTGATCCAGGTTCGGCCTCCGTCCCAGCCTTTGACATTGGGTGGGAAGAACGGAATTTGCCCAAGTTCGCTCATCCCGTTCGTCAACTCGTTGAGATTCGTGGAGCCGTTAAGTGCTCTTAAAAAGCCAACAGCGAATTCGATGGGAGAACGGACCTTATGCCCGACGGAGTGTTCGGAGTAAAACAAATTGCTGGAAAGAATTTTGGAAATGATCGGTCCGATTTGATAATTGCCATCGACAAATTGATCGGCAAGAGGTTTGAGGAGAGCATTCGAAGGCGTTGGTTCATCTGCGACGAAGTAGCGGACTAGCTTCCCGATGATGAAGTACGGCGCCGATTTTTGATCGAGAACGATCTTCACACCCTCTTCACCGCCGTATTTGCCTTTCTTTCCCATGATCGACTTTTCACCGGAATCATGTTGATAGCGATTGAAGCGAAATTTCCCGTTGCGAATTTCCCAACCGGTGAAACAACGCGACAATTCACGGATGTCGTTTTCGGTATATTGCCCTTCTCCGAGACAGAAGAGTTCCATCACTTCGCGGGCGAAGTTTTCGTTCGGATGAGCTTTACGGTTTGTTGCCGAATCGAGGTAGATCAGCATCGCCGGGTCGTGAGAAATTTCGTGGACCATCGCCCCAAAGTCGCCAAGGGCGTGCTCTCGAAGCATTTCGTTCTGCTGAAACATCAGTTTCGCGTCGGTCACCTTATCTCCGCTGGTGGCAAAATGACCGTGCCAGAAGAGGGTTGTCTTTTCACGAAGCGGATCATTGGTCGTGAGAAAGCGATACGTCCACCACGCAGGCAGCTTCTTGACATCTGCTGTCGCAAGAACCGAACGTGCGAGGTCGCTGACCTCTTGCTGATACTCATCCGTTTCTGGTCGGTTGTTGACCAAACTGCTGACAAGTTCGCTCGGCTTTTGAGTAATCGCCTTGTCGAGTTCTTCTGACGAGGCGGCAAAGCCTGCTCGCCGAAAGAGATGTGCTGCCTGCCGACGTGTCCAGGAATTTTGACCTGGTTCGTAGGGCGACCACGCCCATGCTGGGTCGATCATTTGCAAAGTCCTTATGAAATTTACGACTGACTTCTAATTCTACTACTCGTTCAATTCAATTCCCAAATTGATCTTGAGTGATGAATCGCTGGTCGTGAGCGAGAGGTTTGCTTCCTGAAACAACTTGAGGGCTTCAAGTAAAATCCCAATTTGCTGTTCCGCTTCATCCCGCGTATGACCATCGTTGAGCATGTTCTGTGCGATGAGATGTGAGCGGTTGTCGTCCAGAGCCAATTGCAACTGCGGGGCGTTCAACACCAT
>DAOUPA010000703.1 GCA_030626405.1 Planctomicrobium sp. | reverse complement strand
TCAAACATACTGGGCAGACGCTAGAAAAAATCGAAGAAGACACCGACCGCGACAATTTTATGGATGCAGAAACAGCCAAAGAATACGGTCTGATCGATGGTGTCATGGAACGTCTTCCTCACGGACCTGCAAGCGAATAAAACTCTTTAGCGTATGATGCAACTCAATCTGACATGGATGTCTGGTAGTACCGCGACGAGGTCATTTCTGACCTCGATTGGTGTATTTGCGCTTTTGTCAGGTTGTACTGGTACGAATAAGGTCGATGTGCTCGAAACGCGATTGCGAGAGCAGGAAGTCGTGGTCCAGAATTACCAGCACGAAATTGAGTTTGTTCGTTCTCAATTGACCGTCGCTCAGCGGGAATCAAAGATCCTTCGCGAGCAATTAGTCAAGGCAGGAGGGAAAAGCCCTGCTGTTGAAGCGACCGAAGCAATCGCATCGGTTGAACGGTTGCAGTTCAGCAATCTCCTGACCGCTGGACAAGATAAAGATTCCGAGCCGGGCGACGAACGGTTTCATGCGATTGTCATTCCATATGATCGAGCTGGTGAACTGGTCAAAGTCGTTGGCAACGTCGAATTTGAGGCGATTGACCTTTCGCTTCCAGAAGACCAGCGGACAATCGGCCGCTGGAAATACACCCCGGAGGAAGCACAGAAGCTTTGGCATTCCGGTTTCCTCTCTGCCGGATATCGCTTTGATCTTCCCTGGGAGCGACTTCCGCATGGGAAAGAGATCTTGCTGCACATGAAGTTGGAAACGGCCGATGGTCGAGAACTGGCAGCCAACCACACCGTGAAGATTGATCCTCCAGAAAAACTTTCATTGGACCCAAGTGCTCCGGATCTCCTGGAAATCCCTGAAAAAATTCAGCAAGTGAAGTCCGAAGAGTCCGCCCCCAAGGGGCGAATCGCCCGGCCTAATCCTGTTCTGGATGTCTCTGATGACCCGATTGAAGCTACGAATCAGGTGAAAATCCTGCCAATTAGCTTCGAAAAGAAATCGGATTCGGTGCGTGAGAAAATAGCTCCGCAGAACCCACGTCCATTCCCTGATGGGTTAAAAACTTCCGACAACTGGACGGACGCGACGATTCCTGTCCTACGCTGATTTTGTCTCTAATCCGTAATATTCGCCACGCTTTCGATTGGCCTGCGATCTCTCTAAGATGGACGAACATCGGGATGTGTTTGCACGAACGCACTTCCATGTTGGTGTCTGAATTTTTGTCCTGAACGGCTGCCTGAGGGACTTTGAACGTACCCATGCCTCGGACAAACAAGAGCGTATTCGCTCAGTATTGGAGAAAGTACAATGGCCCGTAAGGGTGAAATGTTTGCAGGCTTAACCGTCGCCTTGATCACGCCGTTTCGAGATGGAAACGTCGACGAAGCCGCGTTACGTCAACTGGTTGATGATCAAGTCGAGGCGGGTACGCAATGCGTCAGCCCGTGTGGGACAACCGGCGAAAGTCCCACCCTCAGTCACGATGAGCACGAACGCGTCATCGCGATTGTTTGTGAACAAGCCGCCGGTCGTATCAAAGTCATGGCAGGAACCGGTTCCAACAACACCGTTGAAGCGATTCGCCTGACGAAGAGAGCTGCCGAAGTCGGTGCAGATGGAGCGTTGCTCGTCGCGCCTTATTACAACAAGCCGATGCAGGCAGGCTTCTACGAACACTACAAGGCGATTGCCGAAGAAGTCGACATTCTGCAAGTCGTCTACAACATCCCTGGTCGGTCTGCCAAAAACATCGAGCCGGAGACGATTTGCCGTCTTGGCGAACTGGAGAACATTGTTGCCGTGAAAGAAGCGACCGGGTCAATGGATCAGGCTTCGCAGATTTTGAATGGAAGCAATCTCACAGTCCTTTCCGGCGACGACAGCCTGACACTTCCACTCCTCTCCATCGGTGGCAGTGGAGTCGTTTCCGTTGCAGGCAATATCGTTCCGCAGGATATCCTTGCAATGATTGCTGCCTGGAACGAAGGGAACATTGCGAAAGCTCAAGAACTGCACCACAAACTGTTCCCGCTCTGTCGAGACATGCTGGGACTGGCGACGAATCCTATTCCACTCAAAGCGGCAATGGAGTTACTCGGAAAAGATACCGGTGACGTTCGCTTGCCACTCACCAGACTCAGCGAATCCGAACTCGCCAACCTCAAACAAACCCTGACAACGTACGGGTTGCTATAAAAGGTAGGGCAGGCTCCCGCCTGCCTTCCTTTGAGCGATTAAGAAGTTGACCACGAAAGAAACGAAACGGTTCAAGCAGGCTGGGTCTGGACCCAGCAATACCGCATCGCCAAATCAAGAAAAGGTACGTCACGACGCAACCTCCGTGGTAATTTTTTTTACGACATTCCTCGGTCCAACAGCTTTCAACTGATTGAGAACGACCCCCATGACTGCCACTGCATCCTCAAGCCCGATTACATTTGATGAAGTCGGCTTCGAACGCTTCCTCGATTCCCGTACAGAGCCAGATTGGCTCACGCAGTCGCGACGCGAAGCGTTTGCGCTCTATCAAGAAAAACTGCAAGAACCGCTTGATCCGGAAGAATACAAACGGCTCGACCTGCGAGTTTTTCGTCCAGAAAAATACAACATTGCGGATACAACTGCTGCGGAGACGACTTTCGAAACGCTCATGCAGGATCGTGGTGAGTTCGGCGGCGCACTCGTTCAAGTCGATGGCAAGTGCATATCGTCCACTCTCAGTGATGAATTGAAAGAG
>DAOUPA010000744.1 GCA_030626405.1 Planctomicrobium sp. | reverse complement strand
CGCCATACACAGCACCGGTCGCTGCACCCGGTGACCTTGGCAACTCTCAACCAATTCAGCCAACTGTCATCGAGGCTCAAAAGCCGGTTGTCGCTGCAAAGGGAGATAACTCTACCAGCGAAGAAGAGGAAGAAGAGCTTGTTATCGCTGTTGAAGAAAATGAAGAACCAAAGCAGCTGCAACTCAACAGCCGCGTGATTGAAATGCTGCTGGAAACGGAAATCTCCACAATTGGACTGAACACGGCGGATGCATCATTGGAATCGGTGCTAACGCATGCTCTTGAACGCGTCACTACGCTCTATGATGCAATGATGATTGAAGGAGAAATGCCAATCCCATTCACTTACACACATGCTTACGATTTGACCTTGCTCCTTGAAAAAGACCACGTGGTCATCACGACCGTCATGGCAGCCAACCTGAAGAAAACAACGAAGGTCTATTCAGTCAAACACTTAAACGGGATCGAAGACGAAGCATTGATGAATGTGATCACGAAGACGATCCGCCCCTGGAGCTGGCGCAGTCAAATTAACAGTCTGGTTGAGCAGGTTTCCGCCGACTTGCCGGAGACGATCGAAATTCCCAACATCAAATTTAATTTGGCCGGGGTCGTGGCAGGCGCGGAAAACACTTCAGACAGTTCCGAATCCGGAACGACCACCGTTGACCTGGCAATGCTCAAGGCGATGGGACAGCTCGCTTCGAGTGGAGCAGTCGCTGCCGCGCATACGCTGATTTCCGGGACAGAAATGATGCACTACGCTGACCCACCTAACGCCGACATCGAACTTCTTCCAGACATGCTCGTGATCACGCAATCTCAGGGAGCGCATCGGGAGATTCAGGATCTCCTCGATCAACTCGAAGCTGCGACAGAGCAAGCCGAAGATGAGTGAAGAACGAGATTCATATCGAGTCATCTACCACGGAGCAGTGCAGGGAGTTGGTTTCCGTTACACCGTTTGGACACTCTCGAAAGGATTTCCGGTCAACGGCTACGTCAAAAATTTATCAGACGGAACTGTTGAAATGTTCGCCATCTGCTCAGCCGAAGTGTTCAAGCGATTTGACTCCGCAATTCGAAACCGGTTTGACGGCAATATTTCCTCTGTTGATATCACGGAATCTGATGACAAAGTCGAAACCTTCACAAAGTTTGAGATCCTACGTTGAAGAAATAACCTCGGGATACAAAACCGATTTGTCTCAACAACGTGATACGCGAAGAGGCAGAGTATGAATCAAACCAGACGAACGTTTCTCAAGACCAGTGGTTGCGCCATTCTTGCAGGCTCATCTCTCGTCGGTCGCGCGATGGCGGATGGCGAAAATAGCAAAGGCTCAATTCCATCACTCGCTGGTGAAGTGGGGATCGTCAGCGCTTCGTGTCAGGCCCAGTTTTCAGGGCGAAGCACGAACGGAAAATTTTCGTTGCTGGAATTGCCGCAGATATTACGAGACGAAGTTGGCATTCGAGTGATCGATTTGAACACGATGTCGTTCGCTTCGTTTGATCGGGCATATCTTGACCGACTAAGAGCGGCAGCCGACAAGGCAGGTTCCGTCCTCACAAACCTGAAGATGAACCAGCGCGGGATCGACATGAATGATCCAGACCGCGCAGCGCGAGATAAAGCGCTGGAGGAGTACAAGAAGTCGATAGATATCGCTTCGCACTTGGGCTTGAAGTGGGTTCGCCCGCTGCCGCTTTCGAAGCAACCGGACATGGCGATTCACATCGCCAGTTATCAACAGCTATGCGATTACGCTGCCGAACGAAACGTGCAATTGCTCGTCGAGAACTTCGGCTGGATGCAGTCCGATTCTAATTCCGTCGCCAAACTGGTTCAGGCCATCGGTCACAACGTCGCCGCTTGCCCTGATACAGGGAATTGGAACAGCAACGAAATTCGGTACGCTGGACTGGAAAAGACATTTCCAATCGCCGTGACTTGCGACTTCAAAGCGCGAGAACTCGGTCCAGATGGCGAGCACAAGAAATACGACCTGAAGCGCTGTTTCACCATCGGCTGGAACGCCGGATTTCGTGGCCCATGGTGCCTGGAACACGCGCACAAGGATACGAAACGACTGCTTCGCGAACTGGTCATGCTACGCAAAATGATTCAGCAGTGGACGGCGGAGATGTCATCGTAACGCTGTCAGGT
>DAOUPA010000514.1 GCA_030626405.1 Planctomicrobium sp. | reverse complement strand
TTCATTGTGGCTTCCTGTTCCTTGCAATCACTGTTACATGTTGTATTCCACTCCATGCGGCGGATTGGCCGCAGTGGCGGAACGATGCCGGACATGCGGCGGCGGCTTCAGAGTCCCTGCCGAAGAATTTGTCTTTGCAATGGACGCGAGTTTATTCGCCACGCAAGCAGGCTTGGGACGATCCGCTGAATAACGATGTGATGCAGTACGACCGCATTTTCGAACCGGTGGTCAAAGATGGCCGCATGTTCGTGCCGTTTAATGATGCGAACAAAGTCGTCGCGATTGACGTAAAGACCGGCGAAGAACTCTGGACATTCTACACCGAAGGACCTGTGCGATTTGCTCCGGTTGCGTGGCGCGATGTCGTCTTCTTCACCAGCGACGATGGTCGATTGTATTCTGTTTCTGCAATCGATGGAAAACAGAATTGGAGCTTCCGAGGTGGGCCTTCCGAAAGGAAAGTTTTCGGCAATGGTCGCGTTATCTCCGCTTGGCCTGCGCGAGGTGGGGCGGTTGTGCATGAAGATTCCGTTTACTTCGCCGCCAGCATTTGGCCTTTCATGGGAACGTTTATTTATTCACTCGATGCAGAGTCAGGAGAAGTTCGCTGGGTGAACGACACGACCTCCGCGCAGTACATCAAGCAACCACACAGCGCCCCCTCTTTCGCAGGTGTCGCTCCACAAGGAACGATGAGTGTCGTCGGAGATACTCTCATTGTTCCCGGCGGCAGAAGCATTCCTGCCACGTTCGATAAGAACACCGGCGAGTTTCGTTATTTCGATATTAACTCTGGCGGCAAAGGAAATGGTGGCTCATTCGTAGTCGGTCGCGACAATGAATTCTATGTCCATACGCGGGGTCGAGGTGTTCGGTCTTACAATCTCGTCGATGGTGTCAAGACAGCGTTCATGGTCAACGAGCCTGTCCTGGGAGAGAAATTTGTCTACACCGCAGAGAGTGAAGAGCTCATCAAAGCCTATAGCGCACAAAAAAACGTTACCTGGAGTTTAGAAGGCGTCGATGGCACTGGCGATTTGATTCAAGCAGGTGATCGACTTTATGCAGTCGGTGGAGGAAAGCTGACTGCGATTCAACTGCGTAGTGGGAAGGAGAAGCCCGACATTGCCTGGACACAAAAGACGAGCGACCAAGTCGTCAGACTGTTGGCTGCCAATGATCGACTCTTCGCCGTGACTTTAGATGGTCGGATACTCGCGTACAGTGAAGGGGAACAAACAGCGAAGTCGATTGTGAATGAAACATTCCCGCTCCCGCTCGTTGAAGCTTCTGCTCAGTCCAAGCAACTTCTGGAGCAAGCGAACACGAACCGAGGCATCGTTCTCTGGTTCGGACTGGATGATGAAGATTTATTGCTCTCTGTCTTGCAGGCATCGGAATTTCAAATCGTCGTGGTCCTCGAAGATCAGCAAATCATTGATCGGCTTCGCACGAAACTCGATCGCGCAGGTCTCTACGGAGACCGCATCTCCCTGCATCAGGGAACCATAGACACATTTCAGGCTCCGCCATTTATTGCACAACTGGTTGTCGTTCAAGGGCGACCGGTGGAGTCGATCAATGCCGACCAGAATTTGCTTCGCAAAGCCTATTCATCTGTGCGTCCATACGGCGGAAGTCTCGTGGCGATTCATTCATCATTGCAGAAGAGTCTTGTCGAAACATGTGAGGCAGCAGATTTGGAGAATGCGAAAGTCAGCCTGCATGATTCATTCGTGGTCGCGCGTCGTGTCGGTGCATTGGAAGGTGCCGCGGACTGGACTCATCAATATGGTGATATCGGAAACACCGTGAAGTCGAACGACTCGCGCGTCAAACTTCCTTTAGGGGTTTTGTGGTTTGGGGGAAGCTCGAACATGGACGTGCTACCTCGCCATTCTCACGCACCTCCAGAACAAGTGATTGCCGGTCGATTGTTCATTGAAGGAATGAATTCCCTGAGTTGCCGCGATGTTTACACCGGGCAAGTGCTTTGGAAACGCGAATTCGAAGACCTCGGCACGTTTGATGTTTACTATGATACCACCTACGCAGATACCCCGTTGGCGACAGCGTATAATCAGGTTCACATCCCTGGTGCAAACGGTCGCGGAACTAACTACGTCGCAACCGCCGACGCAATCTACATCGCAATCGGCGATGCGTGTCATGTGCTCGATGTCGAGACTGGGGAAACCGTGCGAAAGATTTCACTCCCGGTGGCAAAGGACAGTCAACGACGGGAGTGGGGTTTCATCGGCATTTACGAAGACGTTTTGCTCGGCGGTTTGGGATTCGCGAATTACCGGGAACGGCTCGACATCTCGTTCAAGGAAAGTGATGACGCACTGAGACGGAATTCGAAAGGCTTCGGTTCGAAAAGCTTTGACAATTCAGCAAGTCAGGCACTTGTCGCTTTCGACCGGCACTCCGGTGAAGTTCTCTGGCAAGTCGATGCGAAGCATAGCTTCCTGCACAATGGAATTGTCGCAGGCGACGGAAAGGTTTTCTGTCTCGACAAATTGCAACAGCCTGTGGAAGAGAAACTGAAACGCCGCGGACAATCGTCGCCGGACACCTATCGTATTGTCGCAACAGATCTCCGAACTGGAAAAACCGTCTGGGAAGAAACAGACAACATCTTCGGAACATGGTTGGGCTATTCCCAACAATACAGCCTGCTGCTTCAAGCGGGAGCGAAAGCGAGTGATCGACTGAAGTCTGAAGTGGGGCAAGGAATGGCGGTCTATCATGGTGCCGATGGAAAAGTGAAGTGGCGAGTCGACGACCGAGCCTATTCCGGACCGTGCATTCTGCACAATGACACGATCCTCACGAATGCGAACTCGTATCAACTTTCTTCGGGAGCCTTTAGCTTGTTGACTGGCGAACCAGAATTGATTGTCAATCCGCTCACTCAACAGGCACAGCCCTGGAAAATCAGCCGAGCGTACGGTTGCAACAGCATCATCGCCAGTGAAAACCTGCTCACTTTCCGCTCCGGCGCTGCTGGCTATTATGACTTGAAAACGATGAGCGGGACCGGCAACCTTGGTGGCTTCAAATCTGGCTGCACATCGAATCTGGTTGTCGCAAACGGAGTTTTAAACGCCCCTGACTACACGCGAACTTGCAGTTGCAGCTATCAAAACCAAACGTCTTTGGGGCTTGTCCATATGCCTGAAATGGATATGTGGACTCTGAACCATACCGCCAGACTCAGCAAGCCGGGAGAAAACATCGAACGCATCGGCATTAACTTCGGATCGCCGGGAGATCGAGTCGATGAACGCGGAACACTTTGGCTGGACTATCCTGTCATTGGTGGTGAGTCCGCCGAAATCGACATTAAAGTGACCGGCGATGCCCGGTACTTCCATCACCATACACTGAAGTTCAGCGGTCCGGCGACTCCCTGGATTGGTGCCTCTGGGATCATCAACGCCGAAACGATTACGATCCCGCTCTCGATCAAATCTGTCGATGAGGATCAGCTTGCGTTTTCCGTAGCTCACATCAGCGACGATGCCGAGGAACAACCAGACGGAGGTGTCAACTTCACGAGCAGCGATCTGGAACTCACCAACGATAAAAATCAACAAACAATCGGCCTGCGATTCGAAAACGTCAAACTTTCACATGGTGCCAAAATCAACAAGGCATACATTCAATTCACCTGCGATGAAAAAACGGATGCCGAGGCAAATCTGACAATTGCGATTCAAGACACCGCAAACGCGAAGACCTTCACTACGAAGTCTCACGACATTACCAAGCGAAAACTTCTTGCTAACACAATCGACTGGAAACCAGCAGCCTGGAAAAAAACAGGTGAAGCAGGCGAGCTACAGCGCACTCCCGACCTGTCTGAAATTCTGGAAGAACTTATCGGACAACCCGATTGGAAAGAAGGAAATGCACTGGCGTTTGTCATCAGTGGTTCTGGAAAACGCGTCGCGGAAGCATTTAAAGGCACTAGCCGAGGTGCAGCCAGACTGATTGTCGAAGCAGGTGATCCACAAAACTCACCGACCGAAAGAAAGGCTCGCCCTTACACTGTGCGACTCTACTTCTCCGAACCCACCGATACAAAACCTGATGAGCGGCTCTTCAACATTTTACTCAACGGTCAACAAGTCGAAGAAAACTTCGACATCCTCAAAACCGCCGCTCACGCACGAACAACAATCGCTCGCGAATACAAAAACATCCTGATCAGCGACGCCCTGACGATCAGTCTGCAAAACCTGCAAGGCGAATCAATTCTCAGTGGAGTAGAAATTATTCTTAAGAGCGATCATCAATAAGATTGGCTGTCATCATTTCTCACTCGCATAGACTTACTTTTTTGACGTACAACAATTGGAACCAGAACAGTTCTCCGGAACAAGGACTCCCAATGAAACTCAGACATCTTCTCCTTCTCGCCTTAATTCCGCTCTGTCACAAATCGGCAAACGCGGCAGATGCGACACAGTTTGTCTGGCCTGACCTGGCACCTGGGGAAACCTCGCGGTCAGTTGGTGAAGCGATGCCGCGTCGAGAGAACGAAAAACCACCGATCACGCGCCTCATCAACGTCCATAGACCGGCGATGGAAGTTTTCCTTCCAAAAGGAAAAGGAAACGGGACTGCCGTTGTCATTCTTCCAGGTGGTGGGTTCGGCAAAGTCGTTCCTGACCTGG
>DAOUPA010000193.1 GCA_030626405.1 Planctomicrobium sp. | reverse complement strand
TGAAGATCGTCGATACAGAGTCGATGAAACGGCAGTTCAGTGGCGTTCATGGGTTCCTTCGAGAAAAATGGATGTTCGACGAACTTTACGACTGGATGTGGGTGAGACCTGTGCATGTCGTTTCCAGTTGGGCGGTTGCATTTGACAAAAACGTCCTCGACCGTTTCCTTCACTTCCTTAGCTCCTTGGTTGTTGCCATTTCAAGTTGGGACAGAAAATTCGACGAGGCTGTTGTCGACCGAATCGTCAACGCCGTTGGCGAAAGCACTTTTTCCATAGGCCGCTCTTTGCGAGTGGTGCAAACTGGTCGCATTCGACAATACGTCACCTTTATTGCACTCAGCGTTGTTTCGCTGTTTGTTTTGTTGTTTGTCTTCCTGCCCCGCTAAATACCATTCGGCCAAATCAGAACACACACTGACTAACTGACGATAAGCTATGTCCGATCCATTAATTTTACTGAGCGCGACCATTTTTCTCCCGGCTATTGGAGCCGCGGTGTTAATGGCTTTTGATAAAAAGTCCGTTGAGGCAATGCGGTACTTCGCCGTTATTATCACTGCTATTACCTTTGGTCTGACGCTTCTGATCCTCATGGATTTTGACCGATCAGTTGGTGAAATGCAGATGCAGGCATCTCTTCCATGGGTTCCGACATGGAATATTAACTATCAACTGGGCGTTGATGGATTGAGTCTCCCATTGGTTCTTTTAACCGGGTTGATCAGCATGTTGTCATGCCTTGCGACATGGAGTATCAAGGAGAAGGTGCGTGGGTTTTTAATGTTGTTCCTCATCCTGGAAACAGGGATGATGGGCGTTTTTCTCTCGCTCGACTTCTTCCTCTTCTACGTCTTCTGGGAAGTCATGCTGCTGCCGATGTACTTTCTGATCGGTGTCTGGGGTGGACCAAGGCGTGAATACGCGGCAATCAAATTTTTCTTATACACACTCGCAGGTTCAGTACTCATGCTGATTGCGATGCTGATGTTCTACTTCAACAGTGCCTCCTCAGCGGTTGCGAACAATGAAAACATTTTCGATCTGTTGAAGCTGGCAGAAATTGCTCAGGCAGGTGGTTTCAATGCAAACATGCAAATCTTTGCATTCGTTCTGCTGTTCATCGGTTTCGCGATTAAGCTCCCTGCGTTCCCGTTCCATACCTGGCTTCCAGATGCTCACGTTGAAGCCCCGACTCCCATCTCAATGATTTTGGCCGGTGTTCTTTTGAAAATGGGTGGCTACGGGATCATTCGAATTGCGATGCCACTTTGCCCGTACGGTGCTCAATACGCTGCCTATGCTTTGGTTTCACTGGGGGTCTTCAGCATCATCTACGGCGCGTTTGCTGCCATGGCACAAACCGACTTCAAACGACTGGTTGCCTACAGTTCTGTGAGCCACATGGGATACGTGCTGGTCGGAATGGCTGTCTGGAAACTTTCCGACTCTGGAGCAACGATGAACATCAACCACTGGCAGATGGGACTCTCTGGTGGAATGTTTCAGATGATCGCCCACGGTGTTTCATCAGCCGGTATGTTCTTTATGGTCGGCGTCGTTTACGACCGTGTTCATCACCGTGACCTGAATAAATTTGGCGGGTTGATGCAGATCATGCCGCAATACAGCGCACTCGCCGTTGTCATCTTCTTCGCAGGACTGGGACTGCCAGGCCTGTGTGGCTTCATTGGCGAAGCATTTGTCGTTCTGAGCATGTGGAACTTCAGCCCACTGCTTGCAATCATCGCTGCGTCAGGCGTGATTTTGACTGCCGGTTACATCCTCTGGACAATACAAAGAGTTTATCTCGGTCCTGAGTACAAAGGCCCGCACCCGGAAGCACTCGTTCCAATTACAGATCGTGAAAAAGCAATCGCCTGGTCATTTGCGATACTCGCTGTTTTCTTTGGCGTTTTCCCGTACACAATTCTGGGACTCATGGAGCAATCGGTGGTCCACCTCACGGAGTCACTTTCGACTGGGTATGCCGCCATTCAAGATACAATCAACACTGCAGTCTCCCAAATCCCGAAATAGTTCAAGGCATTTGATTGAAATTTTTCGGTCCACGCCCATAAGCAAATAAATACGATGTCAGTTCATTCAATTTTGAATCAATTTAGTGAAGAGATCTCACGCTCTCTGGAGATCTTCGCGCCCGAAATCGTGCTGTGCATCACCATCGTGCTCTTACTTCTGTGGAGAATGTTTGACCTGCACCACAAGATGCCATCTTGCTGGTTGGCTCTAGCCGGCTCTTTGATTGCGTTCTTTGGTGTCTTTGCCCAATTCATGTACTTAAAACCGGGTGGCGCCGACGCAGAAGATCTTCGTTTTCTCTATAACATCTGGGGAATTTCAGCGACCAACGTCGGGACTCCTGGTCCTTATTTCACTGGTCTGCTGATGCACGACCAATTTGCTGTCTACTTTCGATTAGGGCTGACGCTCTTTATTGTTCTCGTTACAGCACTGACCGTGCTGAGCGGTATCCCTGACGCAGAAGATGGGCAGGATTTTTACACATTGATGATCGGCTCCTCACTTGGGATGCTGATGGCTGTCGGGGCAAACCATTTATTAATGCTGTTCCTCTCAATCGAAATGATGAGTGTTCCTAGTTATGTCATGGTCGCTTTCCAGAAAGGCCGACGGCAGGCGACTGAAGCGGCATTGAAGTACGTTGTGTACGGTGCCGGTATTGCTGGCGTCATGCTATATGGAATCAGCCTCATCGCAGGACTTCTTGGATCGGCTGATTTCTCTGAATTGGGGGCACGCTTCGCACTGCTGATGGAAGGTGGAACCTTCTCGATGCTCGATCCCAATAGCGTCACGCTTGTTTTGGGCATCATGATGGTTCTCGTTGGCATCGCCTTTAAACTCTCACTCGTTCCATTCCATTTCTGGTGCCCGGATGCCTTTGAAGGTGCGTCGGCGGAAGTCTGTGGGTTTCTTTCAGTGGCGTCCAAAGCAGCCGCATTTGGGTTGCTCGTTCGGTTCGTCATGGCATTCCAGGGGACGAGTGAAGCTCTCACAAGTCTCGGACTCTTCTTCGGAATTGCCCTGGGGGTCATCTCCATCGTCTCGATGACGTTCGGAAACCTTGCTGCTTACACACAAACGAACGTCAAACGACTGTTAGCGTATTCAACGATTGCACATGCAGGCTACATGGTCATGGCGGTTTCGGCGTTGCTCGTTGTGATGAACTCACCGAGCGGAAGTGGATTGACCGTTCAAGACGCCGTTGGCTGTGTCGAAGGGTTGATGTACTACATCGCTGTGTACATGTTTATGAACTTGTCAGCGTTTGCTGTGATTGCATTACTGCGAAACGAATCGTTCAGTGAGGAACTTGACAGCTACCGAGGAATCTTTTCCGGCAGCGGCGCGACAAAGCTGGTTTGCCTTTGCCTAATGGTAAGCTTCTTCAGCTTGGTCGGGATGCCACCCTTCGGTGGATTCTTCGCAAAAATGATGATTTTCTATAGCGCGTTCGTTGCTGGAACTGCACACTGGTTCTTGTGGGTAGTGCTCGCCTTTGGAGGACTCAACACTGTCTTCAGCCTGTTCTACTATGTGAAAGTTCTGAAAGCGATTTTCATGGGCGAACCAACTTCGGAAACCCAACAAGTTGCTGTTCCAGCTTTAGCCGGAGCCTATGTGTTGCTGATTACACTTCCCATCTTTGCATTGGGGATGACGCCACTTCAGGGAGACCTGAGCGCAACAGCTCAGTATGTCGCCTCTGTGTTGTTCAACTAATCTTTGAAATCCCTCCCAAGAGATAGAGATACGGAAGTTCGATGAATAGCAATGACACAAATATCTTGATCAACGGCCTGCTCGTCGAGATTCACCGCAGTTTGTTGCAATACACAGCAGAGGCAGCGCCTTGGTCTCCCGACGCAGACGCCGAACTTCTGGCTCAGGTCATGGAGTTGGCCGCAAAACAGGATTCATCAGTCGAAGCCATTGTTAACTTCCTTCAGTCCCGAAAAGTCCTCATTGATTTTGGTGTCTACCCTCAAGAGTACACGAGCCTGCACTTCGTCTCTCTAGAGTATCTTCTGGCACGTCTCAAAGAGAGTGAACAAACTTTACTCCTTGAACTGAAGAAGGCCCTCAGTGACCTTGCAGGCGACGAGGAAGCGATCTGCTTGATTCAATCCGCGGTGGAGCAAAAACAAGCCGTTGTTGAGTTTCTGGGCAAGGCAACGCTGGCGACTCACTCACCATCGTAATGAATGCCATTGCTGATCTGTTGAGCCGTCCTCTTCAAGTGGACGGCAAACTACTGAGCACTTATTTGAAAGATGTTTGAGCCATGCTCATTGACACGCATGCTCATCTTGACGAGCAATCTTTTCATCTCGACCTTGAAGCAGTTCTCCGGAACGCCCAAGAAGCTCAAATTGAAAAGATTCTGACGATTGGCATCACAGCCGAAACGAGCCAATCAGCGGTGAATTTAGCCAATCGCTTTTCGCAAATCCATGCTGTCGTTGGAGTTCAGCCGAACTATGTCTCTGAGATGAAGCCCAACGACTTTTCCCTGATCGAGAAGCTGGCAAATCTGGATTGTGTCGTTGGAATCGGAGAGACCGGGCTGGATCGCTATTGGAATCACGCTCCAATCGACCTGCAACGCGAGTTTTTCATCAAGCATATCGAGCTCTCGCAACGGATTGATAAGCCGTTTATTGTTCATTGCCGCGACGCGGAAGCAGACGTCGTAGACGTACTGAAAGAATGTGCGGAGTCCCAGCAACTCAACGGAGTGATGCATTCATTTTGCGGAGACACTGCAACGGCACAAACATGTCTCGAACTTGGAATGCACATCTCGTTTGCTGGCATGGTGACGTTCAAGAAGAATGAAGAACTGCGAGCAGTTGCGAAAACAATTCCACTGGACCGTATTCTGGTTGAAACCGATTCACCGTACCTCGCTCCAGTCCCATTGAGGGGAAAGCGAAACGAACCTGCGAACGTAATTCACACCGCACGATGCCTTGCCGATTTGCACGGTTTGACTCTTGATGAATTTGCAAAAGTCACAACCGCAAACGCAAAGATTCTTTTTATGATTGAGTAAAAGCATTGCCAACATGCGCTGTCAAACACTCAAACAGGCGCTGTTCGAAAATATTTTTCAAATTGGCAAAAATAATTTTCAACAAGTGGCAAGACGTTTCTTCGAGTGATTGCATACCACAATGGACAACGCAAGTTTTGTTCGAGTGGGCAAACGTTGTGAGAGACTGAATGAAAATGTTGTGTCGTCAAAGCGTTCGCAAAGTTAAACGACGACGCGTTTCGCAAAGAGAGTCCGCGAGATTTACTGTCGAGTGATTTGTGAATCATGTGTCGTCTTCAAGACGCGAGAACATGCAACTCGATTTCATTTCCACAACATCAGATGCTCTCCATAAAAGAAATCATCGCAATTACCGCATTAATACTGCGGTTTCAACAACATTCTACAAAACATGGACAAACAACTTTCACGCCATATTTTTCAAGCGTTAAGAAAAGCGACACACGATGGTCTCTCCTGAACGAACGCGATCACTTACATGAGCACCAGTTTCGTAGAGATGATGTTGGAATTCCACCTTCGTAAATGTTGCGCCAAGAACAACTCCGTAAAATGAAAACGATTAAAAAATCATCAATGTCATCATCGTCATTTTCATTGCGTGCTCGCATCAAAGAGAAGTACCTTGGTCACTGATTGGCTAGCCTGAACAGCGCGTGACATCAAAATGAGACAAAAAAGGCTTGCATCGATTTGCTGTTTCCGTAACATTTCCCGCAAGTCATTGTTGTTGTTACATCTTTGCGAATTCACTCTTGGTGAGAAAGCGATTGATTCTAACAACAACAGTCGGTTCGCCACGGTTGGCGAGTCGGGATGGATTCGGCAAAGTGGAGTCCCAACAATTGATTGCCCAGTAGCATCGCGTTGGTCTCCACAATCCTGAAGCTCTTGGAAGGAGGAGTTTCCGTGGCCAAGAAAAAGGCGACTAAGAAGAAAGCTGCACCTAAGAAGAAAGCAGCTCCAAAGAAAAAGGCTGCAGCTAAGAAGAAAGCAGCTCCAAAGAAAAAGGCTGCAGCTAAAAAGAAAGCTGCTCCAAAGAAAAAGGCTGCAGCTAAAAAGAAAGCTGCTCCAAAGAAGAAGGCTGCAGCTAAAAAGAAAGCTGCTCCAAAGAAGAAGGCTGCAGCTAAAAAGAAAGCTGCTCCAAAGAAAAAAGCGACTAAGAAAAAAGCCGCAAAAAAGAAGAGAAAGTAATCTCGATTTGAAGTTACTTCAATTCAAGTACGAGCGAATCAGATTCCATCTGGTTTGCTCGTTCTTTTTTGCGCATAGAGAAATAGCAAGCCATGCACTCCTCTGAGTTGTACCGCACCGATGTTCTCCAGCGAGTCTCACTTCTCAACATCACCTCAACCTATCGAGAATCTTTGAAATGGCGATTCGGCGCAAGGATATTGTTCGTGTTTTTCAAACGATTCGGATGCTCAAGCGAGTTTGGCTTTTCGTCGTTTTCCTTGGTCTTTACAGCTGCATTCCGGTTCTCAAAGAATACTCTCGACACCCAGAATTCGCAGATTTCCCATCGAACCTCATCAGCATTCTTGGTCTCGTCCTCTCTTTGGTTCTTGTATTTCGAACAAACCGAGCGTACGAGAGATGGTGGGAAGCGAGAATACTGTGGGGACAGTTGGTAAATATCAGCAGGAATGCGGCCATTAAAATTTTCCGTTTCGCTGATCTCAAACTTGATGAACGAATCGAACTTCATCGAACGATTTCAGGTTTTGCATATGCACTCAAAGACCATCTTCAAAATGGAGTTCAACTTTCCAAACTCCCTGGATGGAAGCAAAGCGACTCCAATCCTCAACACGTTCCTGCCTGGCTTGCAGACCATCTTTATCGCCAAGTGAAATCGCTGGAAAACCAACAGCGTTTGAGCCCTCAAGAACTGCTGGCGGTCGATTCGGATGCCAGAGAATTCATGTATATTTGTGGTGGCTGCGAGAGAATCCGGAACACTCTGATTGCAGGCTCATATAGATCGTATGCAATTAAAAGTCTCTTCCTGTATCTGCTCATTCTCCCCTGGGGGCTTGTGCAAGATTTAAACTGGCTGACGGTTCCAGTCACGATGATCATTGGCTACATGATGGTGGGATTGGAAACAATCGCTGATGCCGTGGAAGAACCTTTCGGGAATGATCTCGACGATCTTGATCTCGATGCTCTTTGCAAAACGATTGACGTCTCAACAAATGAGCTGTTGAACGTCTCTCCGCTCGACGTCAGTGAAAGTGAATGACTTCACAACGCTCAATCAGTTACGACAAAAATCCTTTTTCACGTAACTCCTGAATGTTTCCAGGCGCACTTTCCATGATGCGGTCAGTCGTATATCTCAAGATCGCAACACCACCTAAACCAAACGGGGCTGTCAAAATTGCAATTCGATCTTCGTCCTGCTCATCGAGTGATTTATTGAGCCGGGCAACAACTTCTTCCACACTGTCACTCATCAATTCCGTCTTCCGCTTTTTATTCTCAATTTGAAGATTCGAAAATGCTGCGGTGCGCGACAAAAGAAAATCCACCATGCCACCGAATTCATTTTCCTCAAAGAAGTTGCGAAACTCTGGATCAGAATTATGAGGAGTAATCAACATCGGACGTGCCACTTTCACCACCCCACGACTCACCTCGACAGGCTCACCTGGTTGTTCTGCATCAACAATCAAGTAGTATTCAAGGTCTGAGTCTCCGAACGTAAAGAGCGTGTACGGAACCGTACGAGCGATCGAAACAGAGTCCCAGATCTCTCGAAAATATTTTTCGCGTTCAAATTCATGAAAGTTCATATCAACAGTGCCTTGTCAGTCCTTGAAAGTAGGGTTGCGAATCCGAAAACCGCTTCGTTGTCGCTCCCGACAGTGACCTTAACCCCACAAGCAAGGATGAACGATGCAGTAGTTGATCGTATCCAGAATCCAGTCTCAAGGCTGGACGTTGTTGACATCGACCGGTTTGCCAATAAAACACGTCCACACGTCGCGTTTGACGTTATTTTTTATAGACGAGACCCTAAAACCAGATTGCCTACGCCACTTTGAATTGAGCCCCAAGCATCTAGAAAGTTTCAGGACGTCTCTTCTCCAATTTGACATCACTATCGATTTAGAGGAATGACCAGCTATGAGCGGTCCAATTGTACGTACTGGTGCGACTCCGGAATTCTGGGAAAACTGGGATCAGATTTTCGGTAAGAAAACCAAAAAAGCAGCCCCTAAAAAGAAGGCAGCTAAAAAGAAAGTTGCCAAGAAAGCAGCAACAAAGCCCGTGAAGGCAAAGAAGAAAACAGCCCCGAAGAAAAAGGCTGTAGCAAAGAAGAAGGCTGCTAAAAAAACTTCTGTTAAAAAGAAATCGGTGAAGAAGAAATCGAAAAAGTAACAATCCATGACGTGGCTCGAAGAATGATTGGGTCCTGCTGAACGCTCGGTCACATTGTGGACGTTCGCAATCACCATAGAACCTGCGACCCTCAGATGAGCACCTACCCTTTGCTGAGATGAGCTGATCGTGACACCTTCACCTCCAGAACAAAACGTTCATGCCGAGAGCCGACTTGGCATTCAGTTCTGGGCCGCGCTGTTTGTTGTTTACTGCTTGTTCGTTGCGTTTTCCTTGTTACGTGTTCCGATTCCCGGTGTGAATGAACCACATTACCTTTGCAAAGCAAAACACTTCTGGCAGCCATTGTGGTGCGATCAGGATTCTTTTCTCACATCATCGAATCCGCATTTCGTATTTTACGTCACCTTTGGCTGGCTGACGACATTTCTGTCGCTGAACACAACTGCGATTGTGGGACGCTGCATCGGGTTAATTCCACTGGCGGTCGGGTGGAATTTACTTTCTTTCAAACTGACACACCGCGTTTGGGTGTCGACCGTTTCGCTCTCCATCTTCTTTGTACTGCAATCGGCCGGAAACTGGTCGGGTGAATGGCTTGTTGGAGGAATTGAATCAAAAGTCGTCGCATATGGATTTTTGTTCTGGTCCATAGCACAGGCAATGTCACTGAAGTTACCTTCCAGTGCTCTGCTGGCAGGGCTGGCTGTTTCGTTTCATCCTGTGATTGGAGTGTGGGGAACTCTGGCGGCTGCGATCGCTACTGCACTCTTTGTCATCATCAGCGATAAGAGAGTTCAACTCATAAGATTGGTCAGCCTGCAAACGTGGGGATTTTCGATTGCTCTCTTTCTGTTGGCGGCAACTCCAGGTTTAATTTCGGCAGGATCGGCTGTTCTTGAAGGTGATGCGGAAGCAACAAGAATCGCAACGAATCTTCAAGTCAGCCACCGATTGGCGCATCATCTCGATCCGATGAAGTTTCCGAGAGAGGCGTATCGATACTTCGTGATGATGACCCTCGGTTGGCTGGTCCTTCTGCCAAACGCGCTCGACAAACAACGCGGACGCTGGTGGCATTTGATCGTTGGAATCAGTCTACTCATTGCGTTGTCTGGCGTTCTCATTGGCTGGGGTCCGCGACCAATGAAGGAGATGAGTGGATATGAATGGCGGATGAACGTTCTGAAATTCTATCCATTCCGCCTCGCAGATTTGCTAGTCCCAATCGCCTTAAGCATTGTCGCGGCAAGCAAATTGACTTCGTGGACAGCAAGTCAAATCAAAGGGAAAACTCCACAACTCATTGCATGGATTGTGATGGCTATGGCGTTGACATGGATCGGGTTATCCGTGCCTGGATCAGAACAGAATCCAAGTAAAATGTCGGAAGATAAACACCAGAATTGGGTTAATGCGTGCCAGTGGATAGAGACGAACACCGCTGAAGATGAATTGATCTACAGTTTCGACAACCAATGGGCGGTGAAGTGGTTTGCTCAGCGATCCGAGTATGTCAACTACAAAGATTGTCCTCAGGACGCAAAGTCTATCATCGAATGGAATCGTCGGCGCTGGGTCATCGCGCGATGGAAAAAGGAAGCATTCCAGGATGGCTCCATTTCAATTGACGAACTGCAAGACCTCTCTAAACGCACAAACACCTCAACCTTTATTTGTGATCGTCTTGGTCCCATTGAACGCGAACCGGACTATCAAAATTCCGATTTCCGCATCTACAGAGTGAACGTCCCGCCACAATAAAGTAGAACTCACCTCCACTCTGCTCATTGATTCCCAAAAGTTTTAGTGGGCGTCTGCGAGCTTTTGTTTCTGATGACGATGTCGGCTGATCCCTGAAACGTTCTCCAGTTTTTGAAAGACAAACCGAATCTGACAACGTTGGCATTCCAGTTCGGTACCAATTCTCTCTGCTTGAAGTAGAATGGCATCGATCAGGCGGTTTCCGCAGAGCCCCTTGCGGATTCTAATCCGAGTTCCGCACTGGGGACAAAACACGGGAAGTTGACTTTCACATCGGCTCAATGCTGACGGCTGTTGTTGCGTCGAAGAAACAGGCGAATCTGCGATGTTCGGCTCCATGGAATCACTCACTTCGATTAGAACAGACTGCAATTGAATTCAGATGTCAGTGAGTTTCGGACTAAGTGTGACAGCTAGCTGTCACACCTAATTTTGCCGGGGTACAACGCTGCGATTTTCGCGTAACCTCCGTTCTATGAAACATTAACGACTTCAGAGTGCGATCGATTCACTTTGTCGATTTATAATATTCGATCGACTCGTCACCACAACTTGTCCTTCTATAAAGACGATCTACCGTAGGCTTTGCGCGCTATTGTTTGACCAGCGAGGCATGAGGTCGTGCTCTACATCTTAAAACGGACCGCAGAGCAAACATGAGACGAATTTCGCCGAAACGCTAGGTTCAGTCGTGAACGGATGTCGTTTGCTTGAGATGGGAGGTCTCTTGCTGGATTTGGTGACCGTACTCGCTGTTGACCTCTGCAAGCACTGCTTCCAATCGATCAATGCGCTCTTCGAGAGATCCCATATTGTTGAAACGATCATGGTTGCAGGCCAATTTCTCCGCCACGACATCATCTTTAATCAACATCCATTGGAAGAAAAACATCAAGACCGTACACAAGTAACGGCGACCCATTTCACGGAGTCTCAGGTTAGAAGACCCCCATGTTCGTCCGTACCATTTGATCGGAATCTGAGCAATGTTGTAATTACGAATGAGAGCACTCAAGGAGAGTTCCAGCGTGATATTGAAATGGCTGGACTTGTAGCCCGCAAATCAATTCTAAGATCAACTAGTGCCTGGAAAGTCTATGCAGTCTCTGCCCGAAGAAATCGGTTGTGCGGCCTGTGGCAACACTACAGAGTGATTGAGAGAGACTGACTCACTCACAACACCTGATGAGGCGTCTCTTTGACGGAGTTGATGACGCGATCCTGTCTTCTCGTGCAAACCTTGAACGATCAGAATGTCCTCAAGAAAGACTGAGTCGCGTCATTCCCTTGGCAGACGTGCGAGGGCCTCGTCGCTGCCGACGACGACAAGAACGTCATTCTCGCTCAAGTGATCGTCAGGGTGCGGGAACATTGTCTCGACGACCGGAGGTTCTTCGTTCTCTTCACTCTTGGGCTGTTCGCGTCGAATCACGATGAGATTCACATTGTGTTCGTTTCGCAGTGCCAGTTCGCGAATTGATTTTCCCTGAAACGACTTTGGTGTGCG
>DAOUPA010000355.1 GCA_030626405.1 Planctomicrobium sp. | reverse complement strand
CTACGCAAAGCATGAGGCACTCTACAAAGAGTTTTCAGCATTCAATCATGTGAGCAAGGATGATCCGCCACTGTTCATGTCTTACTCTGGTGATATGACCCTACCATCTAAAAAAGCTGGTCATGGAATTCACCATCCCGTGTACGGAGTTAAGATGAAAGAGAAAGCCGATGCCGCTGGTATGGAAACGCACTTACTGATTGGAAACGGCAAAGTCTCGAAGTCGGAGACCTACGCCAATGCCAATCAGTTCATTGAAGCAATCTTGCCCCGAGGGAAAAATGAAGCACGTTAAGAACAGTCAAACTGTTTCGAAACCTTTGCGTTGTTCTCGCTTTAAATGCAAATTGGCTTCTGCATCGCCCGGAAAAGTCTCCGTTTCAGGATTCCATTTCACGGATCGTCCGACCTTCATGGCGATATTGCCCAAGTGACAGGTGCTCACGCTACGATGCTGACTTTCCACATCCGAAACCGGTAACCGCCGTGATTGAACACAGTCGAAAAAGTTCCCCATGTGATTGATGATTGCATCGAGCTTACCTGCTCGTCCCGGTCGTTCCAGATTGTCAAAGTCGTAGACTTTCCAGTCATTTCGTGTGAGCGGATTCGATGCCAGATCTTCGACCGGCTTTCCCTGAATGACGCCTCGATTCACAAAGATTCGACCGTTGTCTCCTGAAAACAGGATCCCGTTGCGACCGGTATCACTGACTGTCATCACCACACCGTTGGCATACTTGTATGTCACGTTGAAGTCGATCGCGACGTTGAAACCGTCCTTCACCGTTGGGTACTTCGCCTCGCCACTAATTTCTACGGGATAGCTGTTGATTGCCCACTGCGCAATATCGAGATGATGAGCACCCCAGTCAGTCATCTGCCCGCCTGAGTATTCATACCACCAGCGAAAAGTGTAATGGCTGCGTTCGGCGAGGTACGGAGTATCAGGCGTTTGACCCTGCCACAGATTCCAATTGAAATTCAGCGGAACTTTACGTTGTTCAAACGGACCGCCTACGACGTTCTTCCCCAGAACAATTTCGACCTTCTGAAGATGACCGATGCGTCCTTGCCGAACCATTTCCACCGCCTGCCGAAATCGCTCATCGCTGCGTTGCCACGACCCCACCTGCACAACGCGTCCGGTTTCCTTCACAACGTCACGAAGAATTTTTCCTTCATCGATCGTCAGTGTCAGAGGCTTCTCGCAATAAACGTCTTTTCCCGCGCGGCACGCATCAACCACCATTTTTGTGTGCCAGTGATCTGGCGTCCCGATCGTGACAACGTCAACGTCTTTGCGTTTGAGAAGATCCTGATAGTTTTCGAAATCGCGCGGAGTGCTTCCAAATGCTGCTTTGACTGGATCTCTGACATTTTTATCGACATCACACACCGCAACGATGTCGCCGTACATCGCAGCTTTATTGGCAATGACGCTGCCCTGATATCGTAGTCCGATCGAACCAACGCCGATTCGTTCCACTTTCGCCCGAGGCTTCTCCTGCGCCATTGTGGTTGAAGTAAACGGGATCCCGGCGATGAGGCCAGTGGCAATCGTAGAAGAAGTGAGAAATTCTCGACGCGTTTGACTGAAGTTCATGCTCGGTTCCGACAAGGGGAAGACTCATCCATACAATCCGGCATCGTACTTGCCAAACGCCCGTAAGTCATGCGTGGCATGCGTTTTTACGATTCCGCGTTCGGACTGATGATTCGTCAGGGAGCAGCGTTGTTCGGAAACGAGAGTGCGAATCCATCCCCTCTTTCGCGCATCAAACTTTCTGAGATGAAACGTCGTCGACGATCATGAACGGACAGTTTTCGAGAATTCTCTGAAAACGCACGATTGTTCATCCATCGTTATATTGCAGCAGCGTGGCTACATCACTCTACTCAAGACCGGATCGATGTGAACCGCTCTCTCGCTTCGCAACAGCTTGGAAAGTCAATAACATCGTGAAGTCTCACACGCCTTCTCTCATTGTCAGGTTGATCACCTCATGAACTCTAAACTTCTTCTTTCCGTGACCTGTGCATTCGTTCTCCTTTGTCAATTCGGATTCGCGCAAGATTTGACGAGCGATGTTCCTTACGTTGAGAACGGACACGAACGTCACGTTCTCGACATTTACACTCCGCCGAAACCAACTGATAAGAGCCTTCCGGTCGTGTTCTGGATTCACGGTGGAGGTTGGCAAGTCGGTGATAAAAATGATGTCGCGTTAAAGCCGAAAGTACTGACCGAAAAAGGATACGTGTTCGTCTCCACGAATTACCGTCTCTTGCCTTCGGTGGAAATGGATGTTCTGACTCGCGACGTTGCTAAATCGCTGGGTTGGGTGCATCGCAATATTTCCAAGTATGGTGGCAACCCCCAGCGAATTATTGTGGGAGGACATTCTGCCGGAGCCCAGCTTGCTGCATTGTTGTGTACCGATGATCGTTACCTGAAAGAAGAAGGGGTCTCGTTTGATGTTCTCCAGGGGTGTGTCCCTGTGGATGGCGACACTTATGACATTCCCAAGATCATCATGACGGCTGAACACCGGCAGACACTTTACGGCGGGAAAATGTTCACGTTCGGTCATCGACAGAAATTTGGAAATGATCCAGAGAAGCACGTTGACTACTCGGCAGTGACTCACGTCGCGAAAGACAAAGACATTCCACCATTCCTCCTCCTGTATTTTTCAGGCAATCCTGACACGCGGGCTCAGGCTCAGCGACTGGAATCTGTGTTGAGAGAGTCTGGTATCAAAGCTCAGGCTTATGGAAAAAGAGACACCAACCATAGCCGCTTGAACAATGAATTGGGTCAACCCGATGATCCGGCGACGGAACTCTTTCTCAAATTTCTGCGTTCATCGACTGAGACAAATTAGCAGGGTTCTTACCTCTGTTGGAAAGGGCTCTGTCCCAAGCCCCAAGTGTTCGCAAGCTTCCCCGTTTCTAGAAAACTATTTTGAAAAGTTTTTCGTTTTTTGGTCAACACCGCGGGGTGCAAAAACCTCGAACGCACTTGAACAGGAGAATTTCAGGTCGAAATTTTCAAAGAGAATTGGAAGATTGAACATTGGGGATGCTAGTTTTCAGCTGTCAACAGCACAAGAAAGTTTTTCTGTGTTACGAATTTTCTCCGCGCAGACCGCGATCCCTGTTGACCGTCACTTTTCGACATTGAAGACGCTTCAAGCGGCCCGTCGCCAATAGTGTTTCAACAGTCCACCGAGTCGAGTTGAACAGGCAACGTCCTTCAACTTGATGGTCTCAATTTCTTCTGATTGGTCACACCGAGGGCCGCCGCGATCTGTGCGAGCGCTGGTAATGGCAAGCTATCGCCGAATCAACGGCGCAATGATGGATCCAAACAGACAGGCTATGGCGACAGCTCCGAACACGATCGCAGTCTCGCCGCGAGATTCGATGATCCAGCCAATCAGCGGCTCCCCCAGGCCTGCAAACGCATAGGCAAACGAATTCATGACTCCCGTACCCGTTCCTGCACGGTCGCGGCCCAGCAAGTCCGGGCACAACGCCCAGAAGGCCGATTGCGGTCCGTACGCGAAAAAACCAGTCAGCAAAAGCAACGGAATTCCCAGCACGTGCTCCTTTGGCAACAGATACATTCCCAGCGAACAAATCGCTGCCAGGAACAGAAACAGACTAATGACTCGCGAGCGATTGGAGTGAAAGACGCGATCAGACAGCCAACCGCTGGCAATGGCTCCCAGCGCCATCCCGATTGGCAGGGCGAGGCTCATCCATTTCGTGTCGGAGTTCTTCCAGTCTTCGCCAAGAAAGTGTACGGGAACCCAAATGAGCAATCCGTACCGCGCCATGCTCTGAAAACCAATGGCCACGCAGGCAATCAGGAATTGAGGATTGGAGAGAACATATCGGTATCGTTGCCACGCTGTTTCCGTAGATAGTCCTATAGTCGTTTGCTGCTGCAAATGCGTTTCGTCGGGCCGCGGTTCATCGGGTAACGGAGGGAAATCAAGATCTTCCGGTCGGTCACGCACCACGGCGTAATAGGTGATACCGCCGACAAGCATGAGTAACACAGGAACTCGAAAAATCCAACGCCAACCGAGATCGAATTCCAGAATGAGCGTTGAGGTTGCAAATGCCAGCACCGATGCCATGCCTGCGGCGAACACATACGCGCCGTAGACTTTGCCGCGCTCTGCATGCGGCCACCAATTGGAAAGCACACGACTGCCCGGTGCCCAACCCATCGACTGGGCATACCCATTCGCGGCCCAAGGAATCGTGAGGCTTAGGAAACTTTGGCCAAAACTGGTTACCCAATTAAGACCGCAAGAAAGTACGGCACCAAGACTCATCAGTCTCCTCCCGCCAAACTTGTCGCCCAGATTCCCGTTGATCGATTGACCGACCGCGTACGACCACAACAGCGCCGCACTCGCCCAACCTAACGTCGTCTTGGAGATTCCCAACTCTTCTTGGATGCCGGGAATGGCAAATCCGAATGTCTGCCGTCCAGTGTAAAAGAACAAATAACAGAACATCGTCGCCAGCAGCATGCGCCACTGAGCGTTGCGAAATCGATCGTCACACGATTCTGTCACATTGTTTGTTGATGGAGCTTGATACAAACCGAAGTACCAGAGAATCAGGTGGTCACAAACGGAAGAATGCCTCCACTTGCGAGCACCCGCAGCATTGATTTAGAATCACATTTTGTGAACCTTATCAGCCACGCCTTGAGATCGCAAATCTATATGAGTCTCGCCTAAAAATGTCTGGTTCAGCCTCATGGAGTAAAACTGTGAGGAATCAGACATTCTTACCCGCAGGCACCAGAATTCCTGCACTCCTAACTTTAGCCTTTGATGAAAAGCCACTGCGCGATGAATTTCCTTTGCGAAAAGGCAATCGATGAAATTGAAGGGATTTTTACGCGTGGGCAGTATCACAAGGTTCTCTTCGTTGTGGACGAAGATGCGTACAGAGCGTGCGGAGCGGACACTGCACTGGAACCAGTTCTTGAGCATTGCCTGGTGTCGCGTTTCGTCGGATTTGAACTCAATCCGAAACTCGCTGACATTCAACGCGGCATCAAAGAATCACGTGAACTCAATCCAGACGTTGTCGTTGCACTCGGTGGCGGGACTGCGATCGACTTAGGCAAGCTCATCAGTTCTCTGTCAGTTCAGTCAACTGACGCACGTGACGTCATCACAGGGTGCGAAGCGATCACTCGCAAAGGACCACCACTGATCGCGATTCCGACGACGGCAGGAACCGGAAGCGAAGCGACTCACTTTGCCGTTGCATATGTCGGAGGTGAGAAGTTTTCCATCGCAGATGAATCCTTGTTGCCGGATTATTCAATCATTGACCCACAACTCACATACAGTTTGCCTGCCCGTATCACGGCAGCGACAGGACTAGACGCTTTATGCCAAGCGATTGAGTCGATTTGGGCCGTCGCTGGGACCGACAAATCGACTGGCTTTGCGAGCGAAGCCGTCGAAATCGCCGTTGCAAACATCGTTCAGTCCGTCACCGAACCAACTCCAGCATCACGCATGGCGATGTGCCGAGCATCGCATCTAGCGGGGCAGGCAATCAATATCAGTAAGACAACAGCGCCTCATGCACTCTCCTATTTTATGACGTCGAGTGATGGCATTCCTCACGGAATCGCCGTCGCACTGACGCTCGGGCCGATGCTCACTTTCAACGCCGGTGTCCGCGATAGCGACTGTGCTGATCCTCGAGGGGCTGAACATGTTCGCCGACAGATCGCGATCATCGTCAATTTACTCGGGGCAACGAACGCCGACGAGGCATGTGAACGATTCGCCGAGATCGTCTCGAAGATCGGTTGCCCCTGCTCGCTCGCTGAAGTGGGAATCACGACCACCGATCAATTGCACAAGATCGTTTCCAGCGTCAATGCACAGCGGATGTCGAATAATCCACGAAAAACGACATCAACCTCGCTCACGAAACTGCTCTCCGAACCATTTGTAAGAGGATCAACCATTGAATAACCCCAATCAAAGAGTACGACTCGTCATTTTCGACTGGGCTGGCACCACGATCGACTTTGGATCTCGAGCACCGGCGGCGGCCTTCGCTGGTGTGTTCGCTGGTAACGGAATTGAAGTCACCGACGAAGAGGCCCGAGAACCGATGGGACTAAACAAACGCGAGCATTTGATTGCGATGTTAAGCATGCCGTCTATTGCTGATCGCTGGAATGCAATTCATGGTCGGGATTGGACCGATCAAGATGTTGATGCGATGTACGAGGCATTCGTTTCGATTCAGTTGGAGTCGATTCAAGAGCATTCGAAATTGGTTCCCGACCTGCAGGACGTTGTTTCCCAGCTTCGGCATCGCGGCATACAAGTCGGCGGAACGACAGGCTATTTTCGAGCTGCGGCCGATGCGGTCCTGAGATGTGCCAGCGAGGCAGGATACGAGCCCGATGTGAATGTTTGTGCTGACGACGTCCAGCATGGACGCCCCGCGCCATGGATGATCTATCGCGCAATGGAGCAATTGAATGTTTTCCCTCCGTCTTCGGTCGTCAAAGTTGGCGACACGGTCGCTGACATTCAAGCGGGGCTTGCCGCTGGCTGTTGGAGCATAGGAGTTTGTGACAGCAGCAGTCTGATGGGATTGAGTCACTCTGATTTCGTGTCTCTACCGCCAACCGAACAAGCAAAGCGTTTGAATCAGGCGGCTCTTGCGTTTCAAGTGGCAGGAGCGCACGCCACGATTGCTTCAATGAGCGAATTGCCTGCGCTCATTGATCGGATCCAACAGGACGCAGCCTGCTTCCCGCACGCCCTGTAGGCATGTCTTGGACTCCGCAGGGTACAAAAACCTTGAACACCGTTGAACAGGAAAATTTCAGGTCGAAATTCTCAAAGAGGATTGAAACGTTGAACTTTGGAATGACTGATTTTCAGCTATCAACAACGCAGGAGCCATTTTACAGCGTCACGAATTTTCTCAACGCAGACCGTGATCCCAGTTGACTATCAAGATTCAAGTAAAAAGAAGCTTCAGGCAGCCCGGCGCCAGTAGTGTTTCAGCAGTCCACCAAGTCGGGCCGAACAAGCAACATCTTTCAGCTTGATGGTCTGTATTTCTTCAGGGGGATGACTCCAGCTTAGTGATCATCTCCTGGCGTGTGAGAGAGCCTAAAAGGTTGAACAACGGGTGCAAGATGCGTTTGGTCATGCTATGGTGAATCTGGCTTGATT
>DAOUPA010000747.1 GCA_030626405.1 Planctomicrobium sp. | reverse complement strand
TCGGTTTTGACGACATCATCCTTGCTTCATTCGTCTGTCCACCCTTGAGCACCATAAGCCAACCCAAAATTGAGATGGGGCGGTTGGCGATGGAAATGGTTCTGACTCTGGCGGAGTCAGACGACCCTGTACGTCTGGAGTATTCCGACATCGTGGTCAAGGGCAAGTTGGAGGTACGAGAATCTACGTAATAGAGCGAGGGTATCTCGCTTTTTTTATTCGCAGCAGTGGAGGAAGGAGTTGCAAATGGATGAAGCAATCCAAATCGGTTTGATCGGTGCCGGTAGAATCGGGCGGGTCCACACCGAGACGATCGCCAACTGCATCCCCGATGCAAATATCCTGGCTGTGGCTGACGTCTTCGAGGAAGCGGCTCAAAAGTGTGCTACCGATTTCAGAATCCCCTCATTTTTTAAGGACCACCGCGAAATCTTGGGGAACTCGGACATTGAGGCTGTGCTTATCTGCTCGAGCACGGACACCCATGCCCAGTTCATTGAAGAAGCGGCCGAAGCCGGGAAGCACATCTTCTGCGAAAAGCCGATCGATCACGACCTACATAAGATTGACCGCGCCCTGGAGGCGGTCGAAAAAGCCGGCGTGAAACTCCAGATAGGCTTTAATCGGCGCTTTGATCCAAGCTTCAAGCGAGTCCGTGATGCAGTTTCCACCGGCGAAATCGGCACACCGCACCTTGTGCGCATCACCAGTCGCGACCCCGAGCCGCCTCCGATTGATTATATCAAGATATCTGGTGGCATTTTTCTGGACATGACCATCCATGATTTCGATATGGCGCGTTACCTGATCGGCAGTGAAGTGGACGAAGTTTATGCAACCGGAGGCGTGATGGTCGATCCGGCAATTGGCGAGGCGGGTGACATCGATACAGCAGTCATCGTTTTGCGCTATGGAAACGGAGCCATTGGGGTCATCGACAACAGCCGCAAGGCAATTTATGGCTACGATCAACGTGTGGAGGTCTTCGGATCGGGCGGGGGCATCGTGGTTTCCAACCAAACCCCTGATCAGGCTGTACTCAGCGACGCTGATGGGGTCCATACCTCCAAACCGCTCCATTTCTTCATTGAACGGTACACGGAGTCTTATATTGCGGAGTTGCAGGAGTTCATCGACAGCGTGAGGGAGGACAAGACACCCTCGGTAACCGGCTTGGATGGCCGCATCCCTGTGGTCATGGGGTTAGCAGCCTGGAAATCCTACCGGGAGAACCGCCCGGTCAAGCTTAACGAAATCACATCGAATTGAGGGCAAGCCGGTTTCTCTAATATCGCAGTAAAGAGGTAACTGGTTGCGCGTAAATCGATGGGGCTTTGGTGAATTGAATGCACCTAACAAATAGGAAGAAATGATTGGGGATCGAAATTGTTTTGGTTGAAATCCCTTAAGTTGGGGAGGCAGGTTTTACAGCAGAATATGAAATCAAGGAGGAAGTATATGACAGATAGCAGCACCCGAAGGGTCATTCCCAACCGACCGGCAGGACCTCGATTTCGAGAACAACTTTCTTGGTCTTCTGAAGCAAGGAGGGTTGGAAGTCCCGCGATGAGCAGATTGACGCGATCCCGGCCGAGGATGGCGTTCCCGCTCCTATGGAGGGGTCTGGGTCGGGCTCCTACATCCAGACCACGGTGCGCAAGCTTCGCGCAATGTGCAACAGGCAGCCAACATAACCAAACTATCTAATAAAGGAGTAAATACGATGAAGGGCAAAATGCAAGGTGTGACTCTGGTTGCGGATTGGGACCCAAAGCCCGGTTTCAAACTAGGTCCAAAAGACGTTGACGGTCGCCAAACGTATTTAGGCAGCCAGGTGTGGAGGAATCCCCGGATCGAGATAAGGGAATACGACATTCCAACCCCCGGCCCGAAAGAAGTATTACTGCAGGTCAAAGCCTGCGGCATATGTGGCTCGGATGTCCACATGGCACAAGCGGATGAAGAAGGTTACATTTATTATCCGGGGCTAACGGGATTCCCCTCCATTCTTGGGCACGAATTCTCTGGGGTCGTTGCAGAAGCCGGCAAGGATGCATTCGACAAGAGCACAAACAAACCCTTCAAGGGCGGCGAGCGCGTCACTTCAGAGGAGATGTTGTGGTGCAGCCAGTGTAAGCCATGTGCAGATGGGTATCCAAACC
>DAOUPA010000494.1 GCA_030626405.1 Planctomicrobium sp. | reverse complement strand
CTGGAATCAGGACCGCTGCAAAGTGCGAATGATCGCTCGCGATGGTGTACTGTTTATTCACTCGTCGAAGAGGGGACTTATCAGATTGATGAAATTCGCCAACGCAGCGGTTGGGACACAATCGATCTGGTTCGGCACGACGACCACTTCTATTCCACGAAGCCTCCGCTGCTCCCACGCTTAGTTGCGGAAATTTACAGAGCGGTGAAAGCAGCAACCGGTCTCAACTTGACGGACAATCCCGAAGCGGTTTCTCGGATCATTCTGTTCATCATTAACATCATCCCAATGGGGATCGCGATGTGGCTGATGATCAGGCTGATACGGCGGTACTGCGAGAATCTGTTCGGGCAATTGTTTCTCATCACCGCCACTTGCTGGGCAACGCTACTCGTTCCGTTCCTGAGCGTCTTCAACAATCACACGATCGGAACAACATTCATTATTTATTCTTTGTACTTGGCGATTTCGATCATCGTCGAAGAAAAAGAAGATGAGTGGAGGTACGCGCTATGTGGGTTGTTCGCTGCTTTCGGAGTGTGCAATGAACTTCCGGCCGCAGCCTATGGCTTGGCTCTGTTCTTCATCTTGTTGAAATCAGACCGGAAGAAGACGCTGACTTATTTTGTTCCGCTGGCGCTCGTCCCGCTCGGTGCATTCTTTCTGACGAATTATCAGGCGACAGGTGGGTGGAAACCGTTCTATTTGTACTACGGAACGGAGAAGTATCGTTTCGTCTTCGAGGGCAAGCCAAGTTACTGGTTGAGTCCCCAAGGGATCGACCAGAGCAAGGATTCTTTTCTGGTTTATTTCATGCACTGCACAATCGGTCATCATGGGATTTATTCACTCACACCGATTTTCTTACTGACGCTTGTCGGCTGGCTCACTCCAAATTTCTGGTGGCAATCCAAGTTGCACAAGTTCTATCTTCTCGGATTAGGACTCACCGTGATTGTGATCGCGTTCTACATGACGAAAACAGAGAACTACAACTACGGCGGCGTGAGCGTTGCCCTGCGGTGGACGCTCTGGCTGATTCCGTTCTGGATTCTGGCAATGATCCCGCTATTGAATCGATTCGGAAACAGCATTTATCTGAGGATTCCAGTTCTTGTCTTCTTATGTGTCTCGCTCTTTTCCGCCTGGTACCCGTCGAACAGTCCCTGGACGAAACCTTGGTTATTCAACGTGATGAACAGTTGGGACTGGATTGACTACAGCAGTCCGAAACCGAAGTTCAACCAGAAAGTTTATTCGTGGATTGGGGCCGTTCCTGGTGGAGAAAAAAACGAAAACTACTGGATCAGGCTCGAAGCCCAGAACCCGAACGGCTCGACCGATTCGATCCACCTTCAAGATGCTGGACCAGGAACAAACGGAAATCGTCGAGTCCTGGTGATTCGAAATGGAATCGAAAAAGAATACCTGTTCGACGTTCGCGTTTGGGGGCAAGGCAAACCTCCGATCGAGTTCATTCGAAATACCGATGGTTCCGAACTGACTCCAGAAGAATTGAGCTTCTTCCGTGGTGTTCCGAAGCGACGCGCTTATGGAAGTTCTCGGATCCGCTATGTTTTCACCGGGGTCCGAACAGACGCTTTCAAGTCGCACATTGGCTACACATACACCGATGTGAAGAACGACAGCGGCAAGAAACTGCGCTATCAACGAGACGTCTGGTTCAGCGAAGAAGTCCCGTTCGGAGTCTTCCAATTTGAAGACAAAGTCACGGACCCGAAGTCGAAAGATCTTCTCAGCCGCAAGTTCTGGAAGATCACCGCCGCTGGATCGTTTCTTCCACGGCAGTCTATCGAAGAGAAATAGCGAACTGTTAGCCGTTCATTTGAAATGAACGGCTAACGGTAGAACTTCGCATTACTCAGCAGTTTTGCTCTGCGCGTAAGAACCGAGGACTTCGAGGCGGACGGCTTTTCGTTCCAGCATCGTCAGGGCTTTTTTGATTTTTGCATCTTTTGAATGACCTTCGAAGTCCAGGAAGAATAGGTAGCCGGTTTCTGGTCCTCGGAGCGGGAACGATTCAATCCAGGTGAGATTGATTTTGTTTGTCTTAAATGCGTTCAATGCGTCCGTAAGCGAACCCGGACTGTGAGGAATTTGAAGTAGCAAAGCCGTGCGGTCTCTGCCGGTTGGTTTCGTCTCCTGATCGCCGATGATTGCAAAGCGAGTGATGTTGTGAGCGTTGTCTTCGATGGATTCAGCGACAATGTCGAGACCATATTGCACTGCCGCCTGACGGCTGGCAATCGCTCCGGCTCCTGGTTTACTTTGTGCCAAAGCTGCCGCGGTGGATGTACTGGTGACATCGTACAGTTTCGCAAGCGGCATGTTTCGCGCGAGCCAGTCCCGGCACTGCGAGAGTGCTTGAGGTTTGCTGTAAATTTCCGTGATTTCACTCCGTGGTGAACGGGAGAGGAGGTTATGATGAACGGAAATTTGAACTTCACCGCAGATTCGCAGCGGCAGTCGCGTGAACATGTCGAGCGTATCGACGATGCGACCATCGGTGCTGTTTTCGATGGGGACAATGCCGAACTCGGCATGACCTTTGTTGACTTCTTCAAAGACCGCAGCAATCGAATTCACCGGAATCAGATCTGCTGTCTTACCAAATTTTTCAAGAGCAGCCAAGTGCGTGAAGCTGAATTGTGGTCCCAAGTATGCAACGCGAACTTCTTTGACTTGTTCTCGGGCGGAACTCAATATTTCACGAAAGATGCTCTGGACAACTTCATTATCGATGGAACCTTTATTGTATCCAGCGAGTTGTTCCCATAGTTCCCGTTCAATTTTAGGGTCGAACCAGACATCGCGTCTATCGGTCAGTTGTTGCAGTTCGGCAATCGTCAGCTTGAGACGTTCGTTCAGCAACTTCACGATCTCACGATCAATCGACTTCAGGCGAACGACCGGGCTGACCTTCCTGGGAGTTGGTGCCGGTTCAGGCTTTTTGGCAGCAGGCTTCTTCGAAACCGACTTCTTGGGAGCAGCCTTTTTCGGCGGAGCGGGGCGAGTTTTTCGAGTCGTCTTTTTCTTAGCCATCGGATGCTGTTTCTACCAGAGATTGGTGATCGCTTGTCTCAACAAGCGGTGCATCCGTGCGTCTCATCAGCCATGCTGAAAATTCATGAGATGTTGTTGAACGTTTGGAGGGTTGTACAGGTCGTCTTGACGAGTGTCAAGCTTGTCGCCGCTCAGATTAGACATGACTCTGAGTCGCAACCTGTTGGTTACAAACATCTTGTGGAAATTGTGCGATCCGAGGTTCGGGTCGCAAGCGAAGCAGATTCTTCCGATCATCCTGCCTGTTTGCCCTATTTTTACGGTGGTGTATGGCTCAAACCTGTCTCGCCGAGTTAAATTCCGTTGGCCATATCGATGGCATCGTTGAGCATTCCAACGTACCAGAGGATGATGGTAAAGACGACATAAATGATGAATCCGGCAACGGCCAGCCAACAAGCCCAGCCTGCTGCTGAGGCGAGAAGTTTTAAACTTCGGCGGGCGTTTTCTTCGAACTGAGGACTGAGCCGATCCAATGCTTCTGGAACTGTTCCAGAGGTTTCAGCAACGTCAACAGTTTGAATGAATTCCATCGGAAATAAGCCGCTCATATTGAAAGCGTCTGTAAGTGTTTCCCCGTTGGTAACGTCTCGAATGATTCCATTCGTGGCCGAAATATAAGCCCCATTGGAAGTTGCTCGCAGGCTTGCTTCGAGGCTGTCGTCGATCGGCATTCCGGCATTTTGAGTCAAATGAAACGCCCATGAGAACCTTGCCACAGCAAAGTCCTGAAAGCATCTTCCGACAATGGGAATTGACATCAGCGCCCGATGAATAATTTTTTGACCAGACATTGTTCGTGTTGCGAGCTTGTAAAGTATGAAAATGGTGAAGATTCCCATGGCCCAGAAACTCAGCCAGGTCATTGCACCTGAAGCTCCCAAAAGACCCCAACCGAGGACGTCAAATGATTCCCCTGTGGAATCTCCGATCAGGCCAAGCAGAAAAATCATTCCAGCGATGACCACAATTGCCACCGATAGCTGCACGACTGGAACTGTGATTTGCGCAATGAAGTCCCTACGCAGACGAATGTTGTTCTCGTAATGAGCGGAAAGAGCCTTAAGAGATTCCGGCAGCGCACCTGCATGTTCTCCTATTTGTACGATATCGCTGAAAAGGTCAGGGAAAAAAGCCGAGTGGGACTCCACCGCCGAAGTCAAATCTGTTCCAGATTTGATTTGATCCACAACGTCATTTAAGACCGATTTCAAGTTCCCGGAACTCCGCTTTGCGGCCATTTCCAGAGCGCGAATCAGGTCAATTCCGGCATGCAGTGATGTTCCCAGCGACCGGCACAGATGTGCCAATTCTTTTTGTGATGCTTGGGGAGAGAAAAGACTCACGTGGTACCTCGGTAGTATGAAATTGCGACTTTCGGCCTCTCGGAGGAGATAATGAGGAATGTGAAAATCATTCCCGCGGGCACTCTAAATTTCCTCAAAAGACATGTCATTTGTTCAAGATCAGGGCTGCCAAAGACGGGAAGTTGTTTCAGGAGTCGTCCTTACTTATGATTGACAACGATTCCTTCTAGTTTACGAAGAAACTGAAATTTCGTTGGGAACCAATTCACAACTTTGAGTGAAAACGTGGTTTCTGAAATTCATCATCAAACAATCCTCCTATAGTGTAAGAAAGGGCGAGACCTTGAGCGACCAACTCGAAGAACGAGGCGCCGCAGCCCGTAAGAAACTGGACGAAGAAACTGTACGCATCGTTCAATTGCATTTCGATCCCGAACTGGGAGCACCGTTTTGGCTGGAGAAAGCGAAAGAGTACGATTTCAATCCGCTCACGGATGTGAAGTGCTTCGACGATCTGAAACAGTTTCCTCTGTTTGAAGACGATTGGTTTCGGG
>DAOUPA010000576.1 GCA_030626405.1 Planctomicrobium sp. | reverse complement strand
TGAAACTGTTGAATGAGAATTTCAGGCATTTCCGGTTTCATCAAGGCTCTCCAGGAGTATCTCAAACACCAATTGTCCCGTTGACGTAGGGAGAATCGAGTGCAAACAGTTTACCATGGAAAAAAACGTGACTGGTAGCCCGAAGTCAACAGATTTTGGATTCTGTGCCATGAATCGCGGCGAATTTCGACATATTCGGAATAGAATCTTGCTCTGGACCAGCTTACCGATCCTCTGTTGGCTCATGATGCAGGCTGTCCATGAGGTGGGCCACATGTTTGGTGCGTGGGTTTCAGGCGGGACTGTTGTTGATATCGATTTGCATCCACTTCGTATCTCGCACACCTTCGTTCAACCGAATCCGATACCGGTTGTGGTTGTTTGGGCTGGGCCAATCATTGGTGTCTTCCTGCCTCTGCTACTTTGGATTGTGCTACGAAGGGTGTGGCGATTGAAAAAATATCTCTTTCGATTTTTCGCAGGGTTTTGCCTGATCGCCAACGGTGTTTACCTCGGCAGTGTTGGCATCGAAGCGGTCGGAGATGCCAGAGACCTTGTTCAACTCGGAGTCCCTCTCTGGACGATGTTTGCCTTTGCCGCGTTCACGGTTCCAGCCGGATTCTTTTTATGGAACGGTCAGGGAAAGAACTTCGGCATTGGTAATCATGCCAAACAAATTCTGAATCAAGATGCTGTTGGAGTCGCGCTCTTCACGTTCGTGCTTGTCGTGTCGGAATGGATTTATTTTTGAAATTTTTCGACGATGTCTATTCTGCATCGCAAGTTGGCAGTCACTCTAAATTCAAGAAAGAACTCCATTTTCTTTTTTTTGCGTCTCCGCGTCTTTGCGTGATACTTTCTTAAATTCTCGCGCAAAGACGCCAAGTCACAAAGAGTAGGATGATGTCCTCTTGCTGTGGTGAATCATCTGGCAATCGGTTGCAGTACTCTGGTGCGGGTGACATGATAAGTGTTCAAGCGAAAATCATTTCCGTGCTTTCAATGCAATCCTCTTACCACTACGCGAATTCCCAATGAACAAAACTCTTCCGAAATTCGTCTCGCGATGTCTCATTTTACTGGCGCTCGCAAGCTCGTCGTTACTGCACAGTTCGACTTGCGTGGCACAACAGGCTGGCCAAAAAACGAACATCGTCTTCATTCTGGCCGATGATTTGGGATATGGAGAACTTGGTTGTTACGGGCAAGAGAAAATTCGTACGCCGAATCTCGACAAACTGGCGAGCGAAGGGATGTTGTTCACGGAGCACTACACCGGCGCACCTGTCTGTGCCCCGGCTCGATGTACATTAATGACAGGCCAAAACCTGGCGCACGCACAAATTCGAGGTAACCGCGATTCCGGCAATGGTAGAATTTTTCCGGGACAATGGCCGATCACTGCGGAAGTCGTGACCATCGCCGAAAAACTACAGCAGGCAGGGTACACAACTGGTGCATTCGGGAAGTGGGGACTCGGACCATCAAACACATCTGGCTCACCAATCAAGCAAGGGTTTGATCGTTACTTCGGATACAACTGCCAACGTAACGCCCACAGTTTTTACCCACCGTTTCTCGATAGTAATGAGAGAGAAGTTCTCATCAACAAATACCCGATCCCAGGCCACGACCGAAAACCGGAAGGTGAAGTGCGAGCCGAAGATTACCGAGCGGAGAATTATGCACCGGATAAAATTCTGGAGGAAGCACTCAAATTCCTCGACAAGAATAAGAAGAAACCGTTCTTTCTCTATCTTCCGTTTGTTGAGCCGCACGTTTCGATGCAACCGCCACAGGTTTGGTTAGATCAATATCCAAAGGAATGGGATGAAGAGAACGGAGCCTATCGCGGTCAAAATGGATATCTCCCGCACCCACGCCCGCGAGCGGCTTATGCTTCAATGATTTCTGATCTGGATGAGCACGTCGGAACGGTATTGCAACGACTCGAAGAGCATGGGTTAACGGAAAAAACCATCGTCATCTTCACATCTGACAATGGACCCACGCACACCAGTCGAGACAAACGCTTCCATGTCGGCGGCGCGGCCTGTACGTTTTTCAATTCAGCCGGCGGGTTGAGAGGCTTCAAAGGAAGTTGTTACGAAGGTGGCATCCGCGTGCCGTGTCTCGTCAAATGGCCTGGACATGTTCAAGCCGGCAGCAAATCTGAGATGCCAACTTATTTCCCGGACTGGTTCCCAACGCTTTGTGCAATTGCTGGCACCGACTCGACAACAGATCAACGCTTGGATGGCGTCGATCTGACGTCTGAACTCATCGGGAAAGCGACACCTGACCGTACAGAAGTCATGATTTGGGATTTCCACAACTATGGTGGGATCGTTGCTGTTCGTGATGGGAAATGGAAAGCGGTCCGTCGCAATCTATTGAGGAAGAATCCCGCAAATTGGGAACTCTACGATCTGGAAAAAGACCGAAACGAAGAGAAAGATCTTGCCGAGAATTTCCCTGATGTCGTAAAAAAAATCGAAGCGGCCTACATCAAAACACGAACTGTGGAACCAGATTTTCTCGTTCCGTTGTACGACAAACTTACCCGCCAGAAATCGAAGTAAGGCACAGCAGCAAGTTCTCTTCGAAAACCTGCGTCATCTGCGGACCAACAATAAGAATCCGCAGATTTCGCGGCGAGACGCAGATTCATGTGAGCAATTCAAGTCCCATCCAGTTGCAGAACTCCTGTCTCAGTACAAGAAAGCGAACAGTTGAAAATTTTATTAAATGGCGACGAACTCTTGATTACCGATGCTTCGACAGTTGCTGATCTGTTGAAGAACCTCGATAAGAATCCAAAGTTTCTGGCCGTCGAAAAAAACCGAGAACTTGTGCCACGTACTCAACACGCTGGCTGCGAACTCAAAGAGGGTGACGAAATCGAAATTGTCACATTAGTCGGCGGCGGGTAACTCTTCTCAATCAAGATGTTTCAGGTCGCTGGATTTCATCGGCGCGTCGGCAGAGATGGTTCTTGGACCTTTACCGGCGGTTTTCTCGTAAGTGCCATCGCCTGCTTTGACGTATTTGGTGAAGCCCATCTTTTCGAGTTTCTTGTTGTCGTTCGTACTTTTGTGCATCGCCGATTCGGACCAGGCTCCACCAATGAAAGGTGGCTGAATCACCCGTCGGACCGGTTGTCCGGTTTCTGGATGTTCGCTGAGCGCTTTCGCGGAAATTGGCTGGATCAGTTCAAAGGTCTCACCGCCTGACCCATCTTCTTGAATTACTTCATAGACATAAGTTGGCATCGTGATGACCTGTTTTGGAAATCGCCCGTAAGGAACGAGTTGACTTGTTTTGAAGTGGAAGTGACACGACTTTCCTAGATGGAAAGAAAATCTACCATGGAAAGTTCTTCTGCATCGAAGAGAATGACCACACACAGTAGCCATACCGACAGGAACGGAAACCTGAATCGACGTCAGTTTGTCCAGATCGTGCCGAACATCCGCAAGGCCTTCTGATTATAGGATTTCAAACGCCGATTGGGGAGTAAGACAAGTAGTCGAAAAAGACGATCTCATGGTCATTTTTAGGAAATTTAGCCCTGAAAGACTCCTTTTACATTCATTGATTTTGTAGAAGGTTTTCCACCGAAAGAGACAAATTGACTGTCCGCTGGTCGAATTTCAGATCGTTTTCGGAGGATTTGACGAAGTGATTGATCCAGATCAGCATAAAATTCGTTGATCCTGTGGCTCAACAGTTTGACGCAAATTTTTGATTCACCGTATAATTGAGTCACCATACGTTTTTTGACCAAATCCTTGACCAAGGGCAATCTTCGATGTCATCGACAACTTCGCTTTCCCATTTCGCCCGCTTGGCTCTATGCAGTCTCGCAGTGCTGTCCATCTGCTTGGATGCAGTACATGTTTCGGCGCAGGAATCGGAAGTCGGACCTGTTGGGAGATTCATTACTCTGGAAAGCCCGCTCGGTGATCAAACACTTGGATTAGTTCGTCGTACTGCTCTCGAACTTCAAAGTATTGCGGAACAGGAAGACCGTAAGGCGTACCTCATTCTGGATCT
>DAOUPA010000325.1 GCA_030626405.1 Planctomicrobium sp. | reverse complement strand
CTTCGCCTGTTCCCAGATCCATTTCAATAAACTTCGAGCCAAGACTTTCGACCTGTTCTTTCACAGCAGGTCGTACATCATAAGCGGAAACAACTGCGCCCAATCGCTTCGCCGTGGCGATTGCTTGCAGACCGGCAACTCCGACGCCCAGAATAAATACGCGTGCCGGAGCCAATGTTCCGGCGGCAGTCATCATCATCGGAAACATTTGCGGAGAATGACTTGCTGCGAGTAAGACGGCTTTGTACCCAGCAATCGTTGCCATGGAAGAGAGAACGTCCATGCTCTGTGCACGGGTGATGCGTGGGACAAGTTCCAAGGCAAAGATGAGTGCCTGCTTCTCGGCAAGTCCTATCATCATTTCAGGATCGGAAAGCGGATCGCATTGAGCGATCAGAACTTGCCCAGTTTTGAGTTGATCAAGATCACTCTTCCCCAATTCCGGGTTGGCGACCGCAGCGCGAACTTGCAGGAGGATATCGGCAGACTGAATGATTTCCGAGCGGTCGGCGACAATTTTTGCGCCGGCAGCTTCATACTCTTTGTCAGGGAACCCTGCCGCTTCGCCAGCATGGGCTTCGACCGAAACGTCGACGCCCAGTTTCTTCAATTTCGAAACAGAAGCTGGGACGAGCGCGACGCGACGCTCGCCTGGAAAGGTTTCCTTGGTGACTCCAATAATCACGGTGCTGACATCCTGTAAACGGAGTGCGTAAAAAAGCGATTTGTGCCGTGCATAATAACGGCGTACCGTGAGATCAGATAGTCTTTGAACGCATGCTTCCCGCACCTATCGACGATTCGCGATATGTAAGGGTGACAGCTTGCGCCGGCTGTCTATTTTACTACGCGTTGAAGCGATAATGATAATCACTCAAAACGCCGCCAACGGTTGTTGCCACGCCGATTTCAGAGCCGTGAGAGATTCGTCAACCAAGGACTTGCCATTCGAACTCTGGATCGACAAGGTTTGAGTTTCTGTCACTTTTCCGATTTGAACCGGGTGAGCCAGTCCGAGATCGTCGAAGGTGTCGTTCAGCGAAGCGATGTTTTCTGCCTCGACTTCGATGATGAAACGCGTGTTACTTTCGGAGAAAAGTACAACTGCTGCTGCCTGATCGATGCAGTCCAGATTCGCGTCAATGCCGAACCCGCCAGCGAACGCCATTTCTGCCAGAGCGGCGGCAACGCCACCTTCGCTGACATCGTGGCAACTTCGAATGAGTCCTGCTTTGATGACCCTGTGAACGGCTTCGAAGATATGCGGGGCCCGCTCGATGTCGACTTTCGGAACACTGCCAGTTTCATTTCCGGTCACGAGATTGAAGTGACTGCCGCCGAGTTCGTCATGCGTTTCGCCGACAAGCAACAAGGCGTTCCCAGGTTTTTTCAAGTCCATGGTGACGCATTGCTCGACATGATCAACCTGACCTAATGCCGTAATCAAAAGAGAAGCCGGGATGGAAATTGTCTCTTGGGTCTCGCCGTGTTCGTAAGAAAATTCGTTGTTCAACGAATCTTTACCACTCACGAATGGCGTTGAAAATGCAATGGCAACATCATGACAGGCAAGAGCGGCACGGACGAGAGAACCGAGGGTCTCTGCGTGTTCAGTGTTGCCCCAGCAGAAGTTGTCGAGGATCGCAATCTGCGACGGATCTGCACCTACGGCAACGCAGTTGCGAACCGCTTCATCAATCGCCGACGCAGCCATCCAATACGGATCGTGGTCGCCGAAATGAGGATTCATACCGCAAGAGATGACTAGTCCGCGTGAACTGTTCAACTCTGGTCGAACGACGGCGGCATCCGAAGGGCCATCGTTCGCAATACCGACAAGCGGCTTCACAACACTCCCTGCCTGAACTTCATGATCGTATTGCCGGATGATCGACTCCTTCGAGCAGACGTTGAGTGAACTCAGGATTAGCTTCAATGCTTCGCCATGACTCACATTCAGTCCATCAAGATTGGTCGGCGACTCTGCTGGTGGTGCGAACGTTGCTTCGCGAACAACTGGGGGGCGACCATCGTGCAGGAGCGACATGGGAAGATCACCGACGACCGTGCCATCGTATTTCAACACGAGATTTTTCGTGTCGGTAAATTTCCCCAGAATGCAGGCTTCGACTCCTTCTGAGGCACACAAGTCGTGGAATGCCTGCCACTTTTCCTCTGGGACCGAAAAGACCATCCGTTCCTGAGCTTCGCTGATCCAGATTTCCGTATAGGTGAGACCGTGATACTTAAGCGGTGCCTTTTCGAGCCAGACTTCGGCTCCGGTCTCTTCACCCATTTCACCTACGGCACTGCTGAAGCCACCGGCTCCACAATCAGTAATGGCGTTAAACAGACCTTGGTCACGAGCATCGAGAAGTACGTCGAGGACCATTTTCTCGGTGATTGGGTTTCCAATTTGAACCGCACCACCAGAGAGGTCTTCGCTTTCGTGGGTCAATTCGGCCGATGAGAACGTCGCTCCGTGAATTCCATCACGACCGGTTCGTCCTCCGATAGCGACAATATAGTCGCCGGGGATGACTTCTTTCTCGCTCATGCCAACAGGAATCATGGCGACGTTCCCACAGTAGACGAGTGGGTTACCGAGGTATCTCTCGTCGAAATAGACGGCACCATTGACGGTCGGAATGCCCATGCGGTTTCCGTAATCGCGGACACCTGCGACGACGCCGTGCATGACTGTCCGTGGATGTAGAACTCCCGGTGGCAGGTCGTCGTAAGATGTTTCAGGTGGTGCAAAGCAAAAGACATCTGTATTGCAAACGGGTCGCGCCCCCATGCCTGTCCCGAGCGGATCGCGGATGACTCCACCCAAGCCGGTGTTTGCTCCACCGTAAGGTTCGAGCGCAGATGGATGGTTATGAGTTTCGACTTTGATGCAAACATCGAATTCATCGTTAAAGCGAACAATCCCGGCATTGTCTTTGAAAACACTGACGCACCAGTCCTGATCTCCGAGATTCTTGCGAATCTGTTGCGTCGCGGCGAAAACGGTTTCCTTCAACATGTTCTCGAACCGCTTTTCGCCGTTTTCATCTTTGTAAGCAATTCGCCCAGCGAGAGTTTTATGCGAACAGTGCTCGCTCCAGGTTTGAGCAATCGTTTCGAGTTCGATATCGGTCGGATCTCGATTCAGGTCTTTGAAATTTGTCTGAATCGTCTGCATTTCCGTGAGACTGAGGTACAGTTGGCCTTCTTTGCTCAGCCGCACAAGCGCATCGTCATCCATTTCACGAATGGCGACGTGTTGTAGTTGAAAATCGTAATTACCGCCCACGGCGAGGCTTTCAAGTGCGAGTGGTCCATCGAGAACACGTTCAATGGCATCGTTTGAAAGAACTCGCTCGGCGAAACGACTCAGTTCGGCGGAGTCGGCATCGGCATTGATCCAATACTTCCGGCACGTCGCGACACCGTCGACATCGATTCCAATGCCTGCGAGTGCTGTTCGCGCCGTGTTGCCAACATTGTCGGTCACGCCGGGCTTGTACAGAACATTCAGCAGGTGCTCACCTGACGATTCCGGGTCGGAGGCGTCTGGCAGTTGCCTCAACGTTTGTTGTTCAACGACTGAATCACTGAGTAATTCGGCAGCACGCATTGCGGATGCCTCATCGATTGTTCCCTCGAGAAGGTACGAACGTGCCGCTCGGACGTTGCGGATTGAATTCAGATTGCGCAATTGGCATTCGGCAAACGCGGACTGACCTTCACGATCAGTTTCGCATTCCAGAGGATTGATCTCAATTTCCCAAAGCATGTTGTCTTCCGGCATCATTGATGAAGTAGTGTCGTTGAATCGATTCTTTTCGAGTCGCAATATTTGGTGGATCGTAATTCATCACATCCTAGTGTCGTAGCGTCCTGATCACAGCCAATTGGAAATTCTAATATTTTTCGAAAAATGATTTGAAAAACGTAATTCTGAGAGGGGCAAGTATTAGTTAGGAATTTTCTCTTTTTTCCTGAAAGAGCTGCAAGTTTTCCGGTTTCGTAGCAATTTTGCGAACTAGGTTTAACTCGTTGCAGTTTGGTTCGAGCTTTGTTGCTCGATCCGTTTCTACACTGAATCGGTGTTTCAGAACACCGAATTCATGTCGCAATTCACCTGTTTATTGTCGGAATTCCGGGATAAGGCAAGCACAATGTCATTCAGATTCAGCACGCTAGTTTTCACTTCAATGGTCGCCGTGCTTGCTCTGCAAAGCTCGGCGAGAGCACAAACTTTTCAAGAACTCGTCGAGAATGCTCCTCCGATCCACCGTGTGGAAGAGGACTGGGAAATGCTGGTCGTGAACCCTGACCCGAACTTCAACATCCCACAGGTCGTCACCGTTTTTGGACCAACAAACGCCGCTTTTGATACTCACACTGTCTACGAAATGAACCATGGAACTCTGCCCAGCTTTGGAGAAGGGGGAATGCAATTACAGGTCTGGTACGGAGACTCTCTGATTGGATATCAACAACAAAAAGCTCCAACGGAACTGAACATCCCCAACGAAAAAATCCGTTACACAACAGCCACAGCTCTTGTCAATTCTTATCTTGTTATGGAAGTTAAAAACGGGACGTCTCAGTCGTTCGGAACGTTCGCTGAACCGGGAATACTAAGAGCGAGCCTCTACACACAAAGAACGGACCTGAATCCCTACCAACCGAGTAACTCAATTGACAACTCTCGAGTGACGTTCGGTGCAAATCGCGTATCCTACTTCAAGCGGACTGCCATCAGGTTCTACGATGCTGCTGGTGTTCTCTACGCTGAAGAAAACGTGGATCGCTTTGTTCATCAATTGAATTAGTCAAAGTCATTATTCAACGAGAGTATTTTCAACCTGTAAGAAGTTGGCATCAAGCATCGTCCACCCCAAGACAGAGTTTCATCATGAATCTTCATCATTCGACATTTAAAAATTCACGGGAAGAGCAGCAGAATCGACAGGGGGCCGTAATGGTCCTGGCGATTGGCCTCTTAATCATGCTGTTTGCCTTCACCGCCCTTGCAGTGGATATTGGCTACATCACTCTAACGCGAGCAGAGCTACAAAAAAGTGCCGATGCCGCCGCACTCGCCGCAAACCTGGAATTGTATTCCGGATGGGGTGTGGCGAAGACCAAAACATCCTCAGAAGTTGCCGCAGCTGCTCGAAATGCAGCAGTGGCTGTTGCTTCACAGAATGAAGCAGGAGGTCTCTCAAGCACGTTCATTGATCCCAACGTCGATGTTCGACTAGGTCACAGACAATGGAGTGAAGATGCCGAAAAGTGGGGAATTAATTGGGGAGTGACTCCCTATAACGTCGTCGAGGTAACCGTTCGACGAAACAACTACGGCAGTGCAAATGGAGACTTACCGTTGGGCCTCTGGTTCGCGCCTGTCATCGGTCCCGAAAATGCTGTCCTTAAGGTTTCATCCATTGCAGCACTCCGACCGGCTGGGGCAGTGAGAAAAATTCCTGGAATGACAGTCGGCATCTTACCGTTTACGCTCGATGTCGGGACCTGGGGTGCTCTAATGGACGACATGATGAAGGATAAAGTCGGACAGGACAAATATTCATACGATCCAAAGACCGGCATGGTCAGCAACGGTGACGATGGAAAACTCGAAGTCGACTTATACCCGTATGGCAATCCAGACCTGCCTCCTGGTAATCGGGGAACAGTCGATTTTGGGCATTTCGGCAATAGCACGGCGGATATTACGAGGCAAATTCTCTACGGTCTGAATGCAACCGACCTCTCGTACTACCCGGATAGTAAGATTGATTTAATCAACGATCTCCCGATGGACGTCAGTGGTGACACAGGGATCAGTGCAGGGTTTGAAGAACAACTGAAAGAGATCATCGGAGAGCCGAGAATGCTTCCTTTGTTTGATTATGTCTCGGGACCGGGTGAAAATGCAGTCTATCACGTTGTAAAATTCGTCCCGGTTCAAATCGTGTATGTGAAATTAAGCGGAAAGCCGTCATCAAAGAAAGTCTTCATACAACCGGCAACATTCTTCGATCCCACGGTTGTTGCTGGAGACACCGAAATAACTGAAGACTCGATCCTGACCTCGGCTGCAATCGTCCAGTAGGCTCTGGTTGACGTGTTGTAATTTTTTACCCTTCGGAGATTCAGATGCGCCGGCATTCACCCCCTCAAACGAAACCAACGTCGCGCTTAGGAAGTGCGATCGTTGAAACGGCATTCGTCCTGCCGATTCTTATGGGCGTCACCTTTGGCGTTGTCGAGTTTGGACGAGCCTTAATGGTTTCCAACCTTATTACGAATGCAGCACGTGAAGGTGCCCGACTTGGAATCGTTCCAGGTATCACTTCAGCCGAAGTGGAAGCGGAAGTGATCGATCAGGTTGAGAGAACTGTCGGGGCAAATATTACAACGGACGATGTCGATGTGATCGTCTCAGCATATCCCGGGAATCCGGACCCGGGTGACGAGACAGCCAACGCAATCACTCGTGATCTTGTTGACGTCGAAGTGCGAGTCGCCTACGACGACGTTGGCTACTTCTTCCGCTACCTAGCAGGCATCACCTTACGCGGACAAGCAGCAATGCGGCACGAATAGAACACATTGAATTCAGAGTTGAGCCACCAAGGGACGCGAAAGCGTCCCTTTTTTTATTGGGCACGTTCGTGAATTCCCGTAGGCGCACAGGTTTTTCATATGGGGACAGAGATGTCACGCCGGATCAACCATGCTGCGAATGTGGCAGCAAACATGGTCGGCAAACCATAAAAGACAACAGCGGCTGCCAGAGATGCTGATGCATGAAGAAAATCATCAGCCGTTCTCGCATCATTCCACAGATTGAAAAATGAGATCGTTCCAGGGAGGGACTGCCGCTGGATTGCGTCGACAGCTTCCGGTCCCATGATCACCGCCAGCAAAGCACACACGGCGAGGATCGGAGCGTAGACTGGATGGCGAATACTAGACGCTGCCAGTACGGCTACTGAATAAACAAACATGTGTAACAAGATCGGAAAAAAAACATCAGCAGCCATTGAATACAGAGGAGTGACGGCAGGGCCTATCGGACTATGCCTTGGTATCTGAACCATCCGATTGAGTGCAAACAGCGGAAGATCGTAGCAACCAAGAATGACGACTGCTCCGGCGAAGAATTTCAACCAGAACCATTGCCGAGGCGAGATCGGCCGCGACCGCCAAAACGTGTGCAGCTGCGGTTCCAGCTCATGAACGAAACTCCCAGTGCCGATGATCAGTGCCAGAACGCAACCGATAAACGGGCCAAGGTTTTCAATCGTTCTCCGATTGAAATTGGGATTCTCAATATGCTCAATTCCCGCAACAAACAAAACAATCACAATCCCGATGATCGCAATGGGAACAGACTGGCGATATTGCATCCAGAATAACGCAGCACGTGGTGATGTAATCGGTGGTTGAAGGATTCGATTTGCAGGCAATGCTCCTTCTGGTTCACGTCGTGAGAAAATGTTATTCAAGAGTGATTCTTTTCCGTAGCGAAAAACTGCAAAGCTTGATAACGCAACAACCCAGCAAAACTGCATTGAAAATAAAAATGAATAGTGAGACAGATTCTCAGATGAATCCAGCACCAGTATCCAAATGACAGGAGTGGATGAGAGAACGAATTTTTGGAAAAGCATCAACCTGCTGATGCTTAAAACGCTAGGCGAGCCTAAGTTTACGATTCCGACCCAGATAAGCAGGACAGTTACAACGAGACCAATCAGGCCGGCTCTGAGTTCGGTTTTCTGATTGATAGTCGTCGCGACAATCCAGGCGTAAAGCACCGTACACCAGGCACTCGCGATTCCAGCCATGATGAGCAGGACTGTTGTCCACGTCCAATGTTGTGGAAATCCAAGTGAGATAGGCGCTTTCTCATCAGGTGGGGCGACCGAGACCCACAGCAGGCAGAGCAGCAAACTAGTTAGCAACGGAATGAGAAGGACAACCCAGCCAG
>DAOUPA010000208.1 GCA_030626405.1 Planctomicrobium sp. | reverse complement strand
CTTTCATATTGAGAACTCTGCCGCCTCCTCTCGCTGTCATTGGTGACAGGGCCTCAGAAGATTCTAAAGTGCCTTTGAATACGATACAGCTTTGGATCGAAATTGGCACTTCACTATGGTTGCATTCACCTGTATGATGCACAAGAATTGACTGATTGATCAATGTTCTACCACCCTATTCCCTCGATCCCTAGTTCCTTGACCAAGCATCCCCAGTGAGTCTTCCTCTCTGGTTGCGGCATCCAATCCGCGTCGGCTGCTCCTGCCCTGATTGATTTATGACTTCCGAGAACTCCTCTATTGATATCGATTTTCAAGTGCCGTGCGTTCATCGCCTGCGGTTCACGAAAGACGTCTTTGGCAAGGACCAGGAAGTTCTTCTGAATCTGCTTGAAGCCTCCGGCGAGCGGCGTCCCCGAATGCAAGTTTGGGTGGATGAACACGTCGCGAAGGCACAGCCGAATCTGAGTATGCGGATTCGTGGTTTCTCAAGCCAGCACGCGGAGCGTGTTGATCTCGTCGGAAACATTCAAACCTGTCCCGGCGGCGAAGCTGTGAAAAACGACATCCACATTGTCGAACGGATGCTCAAAGTGATTAACGCGGCAGATCTGGACCGCCGTAGTTATATCGTTGTGATTGGTGGTGGTGCAGTATTAGACGCAGTGGGATTTGCGGCGGCGATTGCCCATCGCGGAATTCGTCTCATCCGTATCCCAACGACGACGCTTGCTCAGGCAGATTCAGGCGTGGGTGTAAAAAACAGTGTGAATCTGTTCTCGAAAAAGAACTGGGTCGGAACGTTTCATGTACCGTGGGGAGTCATCAATGATGAAGAAATGCTGCTCACACTTCCGGATCGAGACTTCCGTAACGGATTTTCTGAAGCTGTGAAAGTGTCGCTTCTCAAAGATGCTGAAGAGTTTTCCAGAATCGAACGTGACGCCGAACGAATTCGCAACCGCGAGATGGACGCCGTTCGTCCGGTCATTCGACGGTCCGCGCAGTTGCATATCGAACACATCACTCAAGGCGGCGATCCATTTGAAGGATTGGAAGCCCGTCCACTCGATTACGGTCACTGGTCGGCACATAAGCTGGAGCCGATGACGAACTTTGAACTGCGACATGGTGAAGCTGTTGCGATCGGCGTTGCGGTCGACACCGTTTATTCGTCACTCGTCCATGGGTTTCCGAAAGAAGATGCCCAGCGAGTCCTCAACTGTTTGGGAAATCTCGGTTTAACGCTCGACCATCCGGTGTTGCATGAAACGGAAGAACTTTTCGGCGGTCTCGAAGAATTTCGTCAGCACCTTGGAGGTCGTTTGACACTCACGATGTTGCCAGAAATCGGTCGCAAGATCGATGTGCATGAAGTCGACCGACCGAAGATGTTGCAAGCAATCAAACAGGTCGCCGAATTCATGTCAGAATCCGCAAAAATAGAGTTGAACGACTGAATCGGTGAATTAGCTCACCGATACTGGATTACGGTTCAGATACCGTGTCGAGCGTGGTAGATTACACACGCTCAACTGTTTCCCAAGGAGGTCACTTCTGGCATGTCGATGGTGATTGAGGACGTTCCGAAAGTCGCGCTCAAAGCGCTTGATGAATTGTGGTTTCAAGTCTCTGGAACCTTGTGTAATCTGGAGTGCTCGCACTGCTTCATTAGTTGCAGCCCCAAGAATGATTCTTTTGGGCATCTTTCGCTTGAGACTGTTCAGGCTTCGCTCAAAGAGTCCGTTTCGCTTGGCGTGAAGGAATACTACTTCACCGGCGGCGAACCGTTTCTCAACAAGGCAATGGTGCCGATTCTCGAAGAAACCTTGCGATACGGCCCAGCAACTGTACTGACAAACGGAACGATTCTGAAACAGGAATGGTTGGAGCGGTTGCGTGCTGCGGAGGATCGCTCCGGGTATACACTGGAGTTTCGAGTTTCGATCGACGGACCATCTCCGGAAGTCAACGATCCGATTCGTGGCGAGAAAACATTCGAACGAGCCATGCTGGGAGTCGAGAAGCTTGTCAACGCTGGCTTTTTGCCCATCATCACCATGACACGCACCTGGAGTGATGAAGAAGATCAAAAAGTTCTCGCCAAGTTCAAAGATGTCCTCGCGGTTCACGGTTACTCGCGCCCGCGACTGAAGATTCTCCCCAGATTGAAGCTGGGTGCCGAAGCCGAGCGGTCATGCGGTTACACCCAAACCGAACGCGTTACACCGGAATTGATGGCCGATTACGACGAATCCCAACTCGTCTGCAATCACAGCAGGATTGTTTCTGATCGAGGAGTGCATGTCTGCCCGATCTTGCTGGATGCGCCTGACTCGATTCTCGGAGAGACGCTTGTAGAATCAATGCAGCCGTTCGCTCTCAGTCACGGGGCCTGCTTTACCTGCTATCTTTATGGGTCAATTTGTACAAACGCGTCATCGAGTACGCGGGAATAAATAAGACACCAGCGACTGGAAAGAAGACGATGAAGTTGGCGTTCTTTGGTGGAATCTACAGCAACTCTTTGGCTTTGGAAGCTGCAATTCGTGACTCTCGAAATCGGGGTGCCGAGCGACTGTTTTGCCTGGGTGATCTTGGCGCATTCGGTCCGCATCCGGATCGAGTCTTTCCGTTATTAATTGAAAACGATGTCGCCGTTGTCCAAGGGAATTATGATCACAGTATCGGGAACGATCTGAAGGACTGCCAATGCGGATATACCGATCCACGCGACAACTACTTCGCGCAGATCAGTTATGAATACACATACGAAAACACGAGCCCGGAGAATCGCCAGTGGATGAAAGAATTGCCGCGTGAGATACGTTTTGAAGTCGACGGTCGTCGGATACTCCTCTGTCACGGGAGTCCACGTAAAACGAATGAATTCCTCTGGGAGTCGACGACGAGCACTCACTTCCTGGAAAAACTCGCCGATGACTACGAAGCGGATCTCATTCTTGGCACGCACACAGGTTTGCATTGGGAGAGAGAACTCTCGAACGGGAGACGCTTCGTGAACGTTGGTGTTCTCGGTCGACCAGAAAACGACGGCAATACGAATGTCTGGTACACACTACTGACACTTGAAAACGGGAAATGCGACGTCGAGTTCGTCCCACTTGAGTACGACTTCCGACAACTCGCCAGGGAAATGCGAGAAGAATCGTTGCCAGAAGAATTCATCGTCACGATTCTCTCCGGTTGGTGGACAACGTGCCTGGAAGTGCTGCCCGGTCGAGAACGCCGTAGCGGACGGTTTTGATGCGATCTCAAGTATTGTGTTGCTTGATAGAGCAAGTGACCACGATGGTTTAGCCTCCGATGCTAATCGATAAACCAATCATTCATATTGACCATGATCTCTTGTTCACGGTTGCGTCAGACAAAGAAACTCTCAAAAATGTCGCTCTGAATCAATGTTGTATGTCTTTGCGCTGGAAAATAAGAAATGAGTGAAAATCGTTGCCGCTGGGGAATTCTTGGAGCGGCGGATATCGCCCGGAAAAACTGGGATTCCATCCGTCTCTCTGGAAATGGAGTCCTGTCTGCCGTTGCAAGTCGTGATCAAAGTCGCGCACAGCAATTCATTGACGATTGTCAGGCATCGCGACCGGTTGAAGAAATTCCAGAAGCAATTGGCGGGTATGACGAACTGCTGCAACGCGATGATGTTGATGCAGTCTACATCCCGCTTCCGACAGGACTCCGCAAAGACTGGGTCATCAAAGCGGCTCAGGCTGGTAAGCATGTGATGTGCGAAAAACCGTGTGCTGTGAGTGTTGCTGATCTCAAAGAAATGATTGATGCCTGTCAGGAGAACAACGTTCAATTCATGGATGGAGTGATGTACATGCACTCCAAACGTCTTGTGGAACTGAGGAAGGCTTTGGACGATGGAGAAAGCGTCGGGCAACTCAAACGGATTCAAACTCACTTCTCTTTCTGCGCCCCAGAGGAATTCATTCGCGGCAATATTCGCGTGAGCAGTGAACTTGAACCGCAAGGGTGCGTTGGTGACCTTGGTTGGTACACAATCCGAATGGCGTTATTCGCCATGAATTACGAACTCCCACAACAGGTCATCGGACGACAACTCTCGCAGCATGGTCGCGAAGACAGCCCGTCGCCGGTGCCGATGGAATTCTCTGGAGAGTTACTCTTTGCCAATGGTGTCTCGGCAGGTTTTTACAATTCGTTCCTGACCGAACATCAGCAGTTGGTTCATCTGAGTGGAACCAAAGGAAACATCTCTCTGAATGATTTCGTCCTGCCTTGGTCAGGCAGCGAGCTGTCGTTTGAAGTCAACAATGCTGTCTTCACTGCGACTGGATGTGAATTTGTCATGGAGAAACACACGACAATTCACAATATTGGAGAATACAGCAACAACGCCCCCGATGCACAGGAAGTCAATCTCTTCCGCACCTTCAGCGCCCTCGCATTGAGTGGAGCACCGGATCCATTTTGGCCGGAAGTTTCCCTGAAAACTCAAATCGTCATGGACGCCTGCCTGGAATCATCACAAAACGGCAGCGTTCCAGTCGAGATCAATTGTTAATCGGAGTTCTTCTTGAGCAGGCTGCCTCTCCTGAATTTGATCTTCATACAACTGCTCTTCATCGGCTGCGGTGGCAAGGACGGAACCACAAATATCGATCAAGAATCGCGAACACCAGACTCTGAATGGGTTGAAGATAACGCGACTGACGAAGATGCGTCTACAATTCCGAAGGTGGCGCCGTTCCCTCAAAGTGGCGCTGCGATCGTTCCTGCTGAACCAGACCCTGTCGTTGCGCAGATTGAGACCATCTATCGTCCCGACGATACTCGTATGCAGCCAGATGAGTACAAACTCAAAGAGTTAGGAATCAACAAGTACGAGTCGAAGCGGCTGATACTTTTTAGCGATATCGATCCCGACATCGCCAAGACTCTTCCACCGGTGATTGATCGGGCATATGAAAGCTTGGTCGCTTATTTCGGCCCGCCGCTACCTGCTCGGTCAGGGGCGGATTTTCAAATCACAGGCTATCTCATCAAAGACCGTGATCGATTTGTCACGGCCGGTTTAGTGCCTGTCAACTTGCCGTTCTTCTCTCACGGTCAGCACCGGGGACAGGAATTCTGGATGTACGAGCAGGAGTACGATTACTACCGCCGACACCTTTTGATTCACGAAGTGACGCACTGCTTCATGCTCATTGAGCCAGGGTTGCATCCACCGATGTGGTATCTGGAAGGGATGGCAGAACTGTTTGCCACACATCGAACTCTTGAGGACAAAATTGAGTTCGCAGTCATGCCAGAAGATTCGAAGGCCTACATTGGCTTGAGTCGTATTGAAATGATTCAGAAAGAAATCGCAGCTGGCCGCATGCTCAACATTGATCAGGTGACCAATCTCGGTCCGGCGGAATTTGCGGCGTCACGTTCAATTCCGTACGCCTGGAGTTGGGCGATTTGCAAGTTTCTCGACAGGCATCCGCGTTACCAGTCACGATTTCGCGAACTTGGTCAACACCTCGTCGGTAGGGAATTCTTTCGGCTCGCAGAGACTCTTTTTGAACCAGACAAAAGCCTGCTGGCAGCGGAGTGGGACCAGTTTGCGCGTGGCATCGAATATGGCTGGGAATTTGAAGCCAATGCCTTTGAGATCGCAGGAAACGATCCTGTCGCATTTACAGATTCTCTCTCCATTGATGTCACTGCGAGCCGAAGTTGGCAGTCCTCTGGAAGAATCGTAGAAGCTGGGGTTCCTTATACGATCACAGCTTCGAGAACTGTGACTCTGGCAAATGCCCCGAAACCATGGGTCAGCGAACCGCAAGGGATTTCAATTCGGTATGCAAACGGACGACCGATTGGACGATTACTCGTTGGCGTTCTCGTTGGAGATCGAAATCAGAAGGAGTTGATCGAAACCCCTTTTGAAGTCCACGACTGCGGCAATGGCGATGTCATCCGCTTTGCCAACCGCGGACAACTGATGTTCAGCGTGAACGACTTCGGCAGCGAGCGAAGCGATAATCGCGGGGCATATCAGGTCAAAGTCATCCCGCCAACACCGTGAATCGATCAGTGGATGGCAGGGTCGGTGTTAGACTTTAAGTAAAATGGGGCATGATATAAGAGAAGAATCGTAGTGAGGATCATCCTTCTTAGCCTCAGGAGTTGCAGTTATCACTCTGATTCATTTCTGGGGCTGTGACGCTTCTATTTAATTTTCTCGAGACATGCAAAGTGCCCCACACAACCCTCACTGCGCCCCAGCCACTCATCGAATAATTGTCACTCGATTTGCACTCAAGATGACTTTTGCTTTTCGATCATTGCTTCACGAAGTTCACGGACTCGGCGAAGGTCGAGGTTTGATGGTGCGAGATTGAGAACCCAGTCGACTTCGATGAGTCCTTCTTCAATTCTGTCTGTGCTGTAGCACAAGACTGCTTTGTAGAGACGGTCCTCGTACGAATCAGGTGTGATTTCTAAAATTGTCCGAACGTATCGCAGGGACGCTTCCTTGTCATCAGAGTTATTCGAAACTCGGATCAGGTTTCGTAGCATCCGCTGAATGATTGCCTCAGAGGGAGGAGAGTCGAGGTAGTCCTTCCTCCAGGGCAATCCGGAAAAATCTCGAACCAGCTTTCGACATTCAGAAACGCTGAGTTCTTTGCCGCCATCGAACGCGTCGACATAGACGGGCTTTCCTTCGCTGGGTGTCACTTTGGCGATGAAGTGTCCTGGTAGACCGACGCCAGCGGCGTCCAAGCCAGCGCGGCGAGCGAGTTCAACATAGAGTATGGATAGCGTGAGCGGCAGCCCTTCGCGGTCATCAATGACTTCGTTGAGATAACTGTTTGATGCGTGATAATAATTTGCATGGCTCCCGTGGAAACCGTGCTGTTTGAACAAAAAATCTCCGAGTCGGTCGATCTTGTCTTCATCCTCGGCACTTTCAGGAAGTTCCGAAATGAACTCTTCGACAAGCTGATCGAAGGAGTCTTCGTAAGCTTCGATATCGAGTTCAGAGTTGTCCAGTAAGGAGATCAACAGGCAGGCTCGCAACAATTTCACCGGCTGATCTTCCGGGGGGTGAATCGCCTTCACGATTGCGGCACGTGTTTGCCGTTCGTGGATTTCACTAGCCAAACGTCGCAAGTGTTCGGCTCGTTGCTCAAGAATTTTCGCCTGTGCTCGCAGAGCTTTTTGGCCGACCGGATCGAGATCGGAAAACTCTGCAACGGTCTCCGTATTCGGTGGGCGACGATGTTCAAGCCGATTGGCGAGTTCGGCAACACGATCAAGAACTTGTTTCGATGGTTTTTCATCCGGCAGGTTCAGAGCAAATTTGAACCGTTTGAATTCGGCGGTCGTGTGGCGAAACTTCACGATCCCAATGCGCCCGCCATCAAGTTTTGGACCGAGATGCTCAAAGACGAGTTCGTCGTTGCAATAGCACTTCAGAGAATCTTTCTCGATGCGAACTTTCAGCCGATTCCACTCGTTCGGTCGAAAGTGGCGTGACCGTTCGTCGTGAAGAACATGCCAACTGTAAACGGTCGGACCATCAAACCGCGAAATTCGCAACGCTCCGCTGCTGGGGTAAAAACCATAATGAATATCCTCTCCATCGGAATGAAAAACGAGACCGGCGGCTCCGTCTTCTTCTTGAATTTTGACATCCACAGCCAATTCATAAGGCGTTTCAGGTGGAGTTTTTTTTGAAAGGCAAAGAGCGCGGCCTCCGAAACCTCTTGCGGAACCTTCCACTGAAATCACGCCGGCTCGGTGCTTCCAACTGACGTCGCCGCGAGGATCCCACAGTTTTGAGTTAAGGGTTCCGATGGTCATCCAACGGGCCATTGGAATTGGATTCGGTGAGTCGAGCAATTTGCGAACGGCACTCGCCCGGACTGCATAACCGAGGTTCTCTGTCACCTGAGACTTGAGAGTCAACAAGCCGTGAACACGTCCTTTCATGTCCATCAATGGACCACCACTGTTGCCCTTTTCAATCGGAATCGCCAGTTGAATCAGGGACATCCCTTCATCGTTCTCATGAAATCCGGAGACAACGCCGGTGACCACGCTGTCCCTTAAGCCACGCGGGTTTCCGATTGCGAAGATCGGCTGCCCTTGATTGAGTGCATCAACCTTTCCAATGATCAGAGGTGTTAGTTCGTTGGCATCGATGCGAACAAGAGCAACATCCTGCGTTTTGTCAGTTCCATGGATCTCGGTGACAGCAAACTCGCGGCCATCTTTCAAGTAGACGCGAACCGGTCTCGCCTCGCCGATGACGTGCAAATTCGTGGCGATCAGTCCGTCTTCACTGACAATAAATCCACTTCCAATCCCGAGCGGCCTGCCGTCTCGTCCTTGTGTTTCAATCACAACGACTGAATCCTGCGTATCACGGACCAGTTTTAAAAACTCCTCCGACGTGATGCCGGCAAGTTGCTTTGCCACGTCGATCACTTCCGCCATTTCTTTCGAGTCAACTTCCTGACTGTATGCGGCTGAAGAGATGAAAGCGAAAGATGAGATGCACAGAAACTTCTGGAGAAAACTGAAAGTCATAGGCCACCTGAAAGTATTAAAAAAGGAAACAGCAGCCGCGTTATTCTATCATTCTATCGTAGGGAAGAGTGATACCAATCCCTGAAAATTCAGGAACATTGCTCCTCTGAATTTTGCCGTAACGAAAACTTGGGGTTGATTCGCTTTGCTACCACCAAGGCGAGGTACACAGCATCGAAGAAAAAGATCGCTACGAACAGATAGATCAATAACGGAGATTGACCGACAATTGTGTGCAAGTAAAAACCGAACGAAGCGAAAAATGTCCCGACGAGTTTGCAGGCAGCAATTCCAATCGACTGACCTCGAAGGTCTCCGCGTGAACGAAGAAGTTCCAGGAACAGAATCGACATCATCAAGTTCTGCCCAAACGCGGCGTAGGCTCCACTCCACTGATCGAGTTCGGAGAATTCCAGGCAGATGAAATAAATTGCAGGCAGCGTCACGCCAAGTGAGATCGCAAATAATCCGTAAAAGATCTTCGGTTTCAAGTTCCATTCTGAAGGCCCGTAACGCAGAAGTTGCATCGCGATAACGATATCGAAGCTTAGCCAGATGAAATTGACATAAATTTGCGGGGCTGTGTGAGGGGCAATCACCGAAAAGACGAACTCCCATGACAAGTTCGCAGAGAGAGCAACAAGCGGCATTCCATAGGTTTTGTCGCGATACCCCTGATAGATAATGAGCAGATACGTCGCCGTCCAAAAAATTCCTGACGTAACCAACAAAGAATCAAATGACATCAACGAATTCACTTCCAGACAAGCATTATCAAGAGCGGTTTTCGGTTCGAAACGATCATTTCAGATCGTAGATATTGAATACCGGCAAAACGAAATACAATTCACCGTGATATTTGACGACAATCACGATATCCTTGAAAGGCTCGGGGACGAGCAACATCGTTGCTTCGAGCAATCGTACAAAACCAGAAGGGACGGACTGAACCATGCGTGCCTGCCAGAGTTGTGCTACTCCAATTCCGACATCTGCAAAGATGTGCATTCACTGCGGCGCGGAGCAGTGCTCGAGCGTTGGAGGTGAAACGATCAGTCACTTTGCAGAAGTCCAGAACGTCGCGGAGGAAAACACAGTCCACGATCAAAAGATCGCTCGATTTTCTTTAATGATGTTGATTGGTGGTGCAACTCTCATCTCAATTGTCTCCGGATTCTCATTGGGCAGTGTCGTCGTCGGTGGATCAACGTTCTTTGTCGCTCTACTCGCTTTGTTTGTGCTTTTTCAAGTTGCTGGCATCGACGTCAGCATGTGACTGCTGGTCCAGGGGCTAGAGATCGAGGGGCAAGGGAAGTGAAAACTGTTTCGCCGCACACTTAAAGTGTGCGGAAATTTTGCGACGCAACGAAAAAAGCCGAAGCCAGTCACACCGGCTTCGGCTTTATGTCGATTTCTCCGCAAGGCTTACGATCAGTAGATGCTAGGCAATGCCAACTCTGCGTTGAGAACTCGGTCGATGACCGACACGGTTTCCTGAAGGTGGGCTTTCGAATAGTCGTCGAGTTTCACTTTCTTGTTTTTCAACAAGCCGGTCGCTTTTCGCTTCAGACTATTCAAGTGCATGCGAGTCAATGTACGTGCATCCGCAGGTGCTCCGGAGCCGTGCGAAACCATCGTTCCCAAACGTCGCAATGCCTGTCTTTGTAGATTTCGGCGGAAGCTGGAAATCATCGGCTCCTTGTTTGTGAATTCCGCTTCTTTCTTCTGATCGAACTCTGAGTAGAGGCTATCAAAAATGATTTGCAAGTGTTCTGCGAGAGTGTAAGGATTTTCTTCTTCGGTCTTGAATTCATTATCAAGAATTCGGTCCAGGGTGAGCGACTTGAGAACGCTACCGAGAATTGCATCCTGGTTCTGTAAAACGATATCGTGAATCGGATAGTCGAGACGAGTCACACTCGTGACTCCCCAGTGACTCCAACGCGATGCCGCTAAGTAGTTGAGCTGCTTACCATCAATTTTCGGAGTGGCAAAGGCGGATTCCGCAATCAATTTCATTGCTTCGCGTTGCTTTTCCGCAGGGACCAGCTGAAATGGATCTTGGGCATCTTTGTCACCTTTGTGGTCACGGTTCACATAAACTCCGCCTGGGAATCGAGCGGCAAACTGCACTGCTCGCCAATACTCACCAAAAAGTAACCCAAACGCCTGACGAGCACGTTGGTAGCCATCGCCATCTTCGACTGTGTTCTCAACGACTTTTGGAAGCAGAGCAGAAGACTGTTCCATTTGACGTCGGACATACGCCAATGGATCTTTGCCCAAGTCGAAACGGTTTGAATTTGGGTCTGGATCGAGGCTGCGAGTGTCTTCATCTGTCGAGTACTTCAGAGCAGGTTCACCAGAGCGAGAGGCGATTTTCTTCAGTTCTGCTACTTCGCCAGTCTTGATCGGTTTGTAGCCATATTCAATTGCCCAGTAATCGTAAGGACCGATGGTCTGGGAGTAGTACAACCCCTGCTTGTCCTTGTCGACGTCGACGTTCGCCGGAGAGTAATCCATCACGCTGGCGACAGTCGCGACGTTTTTGTCGGCCTTGGGATCAATGATTTCCTTTAGTGGTTTCCAGGTACTCGCCTTGAAGTTGTGCCGCAGTCCTAAAGTGTGACCGACCTCATGCATCACAACTTCTTTCAGACCCTGATGAATGAATTCTTCAGGCAGCTTGCCTGT
>DAOUPA010000504.1 GCA_030626405.1 Planctomicrobium sp. | reverse complement strand
GTTGAATCAGAAAACGTATGGGAACCCCGGACTCGAATCAAAAAACGGTGGGTTCTTGACCGAGCCATTTAACGTATGGAGTTTCTCGGACAATCAATGCAAATGGAGTTGCAGCGGTTCTTGGTAGTCGACGACGGCACCGACGAGGACTCCAAACATCAGAAGGTCGAGAAAGCGATCACAAGAGATCTTTGCCGCCTTGTTGCCGAACGGGAATGAGCCGGGTTCGCTGTTACTTGCACGCGTCCTCTACCAGCCGAGACCTACGGTCTCCAGTTCCTTGCGGATGTAAGGAATGTTCCAAAGTTTGAGCGTCGAATCCGCGCTGCCTGAGGCAAGTGTGTCGCCATCGGGGCTGAAGGCGACAGCCGTCACGCTGTCATCGTGGCCTTCCCAACCAGCGAGTTGACGGCCGGAGGGTAAATCCCAGAGTCGGATCATTCGGTCTTCCCCTCCCGACGCCAGGAATCGGCCGCTTGGATGAACGGCGAGGCAAAAGACGTTACCTGTGTGCCCCTCTGCATGAGCCAGCATTGTCCCCTCCTCGACATTGCCAATGACGACCTCACCGTCCCCATCGCCAAACACGACGAGGCTGCTGTCCGGACTAAAGACGACGCACTGTGGAACGGTTGTGCCAGAACCAGATTTGATGCCGTATTTATTCAGCTTACTGCCCGTCGCTATATCCCAGATTTCGACCCCGGCATTTCGTCGTCCGGTTGCAATCCACTTTGCATCACCGCTGAAAGCCGCACAAATAAACCCGTCGGTGCCTTGTGGTTCGATCCTGGCCCAAAGTTGCTTATTTGTTGAGAGGTCATGTAATTCCAAACTGTGACCTCGAAAGCGGTAGCTGCCGCCCGTCGCACCGGGTTTGTCAAACTCCTGAATTTCGCTGGCCAGGGCAACAAGTCTGGCGTCGGAGCTAATCGCGTGCATGCCGACGTGGCCGGGAACAGATATCTCAACGGTTCGTTGTTGCGGGAATAGCTGCTTCAGTGTGACGGGACTTTCGGGAACGCCGGTGTCCGTACCCTTCTTCAAACCGGACTGGAACGACCACAATTCGCCATTCGCGCACACCGCGCTGATCGACGACGCACTCTTCAGTGACGTTCTACGGAGCCGCGGTTGGACAGATTCGCGGACAACATCCCATAACGTTCCATCCGTTACCAACTGTTTGCCATCGGGGCTGAACATTACGCGTCGGATCGGGCCCAAAGGCAGTTCGATGTAAAGCGGCGTTGGATACGCAACTTCCCAGACGTTGACCATCGCACTGCTGCCGCCTCGTGATCCACCTTCGGGCAGCTCGAACGAGCCAGCGCCCACCGTGGCCAGCAGGTCCCCGTCGCCGGACCAAATCGGCATGTCATTGCCGCGCAATGCATGTAGCGTCTCACCGGTCTCGACATTCCAGATCTTGACGACCCTGTTCCCAGCCTGACCTGCCAGCATGGTCCCGTCCTGGTTGAACTTATTATCCCCCTGGCTTCCAAATAGACCCGTGATCGGTCTCTTGAAGTCGGCCGCAGCCGTGTCCCAGATGTGGACGGTGTCCGGTGTGGACTGCAATTGGAACCCCAGCAGCCGACCGTCCGGGCTTAGACGAGCATACGAAATATGCTCGCTAGGAACCGGCAGGGCGGCAATTTCCTTGTCCAGGGTCAAGTCCCAGATCCGGATCGAGTCCGCTTCGATCACCGCCGCCCGCCCTTCCGGCGTGACATCCAACAGGGTCTTGATATTCAGTAGAACCGGGGATTCCTGCCCGCTTGAAATGTTCCATCGGACGAGAGTTTTCTGGTCCCAGATCAGCAATACATCGTTTGACAGAAATGTGACAGGAAAAGCCGCCGTGCGATCCGTTGCTTCGGTTCCCGATGGGATGTTCCAAACTCTAAGGCCGCGATCGGTGTTGATCGCAATGAGTTTTCCGTCAGGACTAAACTTGCCGTAAATGAGATATCGATTTCCAAGCCGAACACCACCACGTGGATGGATGGCGAGTCTCGTGCTCGTGGCTCCGGTGTTAGGATCCCACAACGCTGTCTCACCCTTTCCCGCCTGCAAAATCACGTTTGACGAGTTCGGGCAAAAGAAAGAATCAAACGCAGGGGGTGGGAATGAAATGGTCGTCGCTGTCCCGATTCTTCGGCCCGATGGCATTTTCCAAACGACGATTCTCCTTGCGTCGTCCGGGCCAGTAGTCGGTGGCAATGCGTAGGATCCAGCAGCGCCCAACATTGTTCCACCCGCGTTGAACGACAAATTGGAGACATTGCCGAAGGGGATACTATGGAGCAAGCGGACTCCAGGCTCCGAAATTGTTTGGATGGCCTCCTGCCGCAAGCTGTCATTTCGCTTGATGACGGCTGCCTTGCCAATTGCTTCCCAGGATTCCCAGCGGCGACCGGCAAGTCGTTCGGCCCGTGCCTGTTCGAGCAGAGACTCCCAAAGTTGATCGCGCGCGTTGTCTCGTTGAGCATGCGCGTCTTTGGAATTCTTCTCCGCCTCCTGTCGCTGTTCTGTTTCGCCAGCAGCACGCAACCTCGCTTCGGCGGCGAACATCGCCGAGACGACTGTTCCCACAATAAGGCTCAGTATCACAGTTGCGGTCAGCGAAGCCACGACGAGATTACGCCTGCACCAGCGCCAGGCGCGGGCAGGGCGGCTGATGGGGCGGGCCAGAATTGCCTTGCCGTCCAGAAATCGTTGCAGTTCCTCGGTCAACTCCCGCGCCGACTCGTACCGTCTGCGGCGATCCTTTTCCAGACACTTCAGACAGATGGTCTCCAGGTCGAGGGGCACTTTCGGACTGAGCATGCGCGGTGACACTGGTTCTCGTTCCAGCACCTGCATCAGCGTGTCGAGTGGATTGTCAGCTTGGAACGGCGGACGTCCGGTGAGCGTGGCATACAGAACCGCGCCCAGCGAGTAGATGTCGGCCGATTCCTTGACCTGGTCGATCCGCCCCGACGCCTGCTCTGGCGGCATGTAACTGGGCGTCCCTAGAATCTGCCCCGTCGCGGTCAGATTGCTGTCGCCTTTCACTTTCTTGGCCAGGCCAAAGTCGGTGACTCGCGGTTGTCCGTCCTGATCGAGCAGGATGTTGGCCGGCTTCAGGTCGCGGTGGATGACGCCTTTGTCGTGCGCATATTGAATCGCCTCGGCGATCCTGCGTACGAGATCGGCAGCTTCTTTCGGGGGCAGTGGGCCGTCGCTGATGCGTGCCGCGAGAGAGTCGCCTTCCACCAGACCCATCGAAAAGAAGTGGTGACCTTCATATTCACCCACTTCAAAAATCGGCACGATGCCGGGATGATCCAGCTGCGCGGCGGCCTCGGCCTCGGTTTGAAACCGCTGCACGTCGGCCTCGCCAGCGAACTGGCCAGCCAGGATCATCTTCAGCGCGACCGTCCGATTCAGACGGACCTGACGTGCCCTGTAGACGACTCCCATCCCACCGCGGGCAATCTCGTCCAGCAATTCATAGTCACCGAAGTACCTGACCTTCATGCCGATTTTCGGCGCTGCTCCCGAGGCAATCTCGTCATGTTCCGACACCGGGATTGCTGGAGAATCAGCCGGGGCCGCAGAGTCAGTGATCAACGTCGGCTCGTCCGCAGAACTCTCAATGGCAGACCCCGATTCCTCGATCCCGGCTTTCAAAAGGCACTTCGGGCAAACGCCGGCCGGTGCATCCGGAGGCAGTTCGGTTCCGCAATCGGAACATGTTTTGTTTGTACTCATGAGTGTCTCCTGGAAGGTCTTTATGAGGCTCTGACGGAAACTCCTGAAAGCGCAACCGAAATCGTGTCTCAATCTTAAAATGTCGCGAACAGGTACTGTACCTCACCGTCAATATCTTCCTCTGACACAACGGTTTGTGCGATTTCTTCACGCAGTAGCTCACGGTAACGCCCTCGCATCCGACTGGTCGCCATACGAGCCGCGGACTCGCTGAGTCCCAGATTGGCGGCGGCCGTCGCGTACGACGAGTTGCCGGATCCGCCAATGAAGTCCTTCAGTGATTGGAACTGTTGTCCCTTGCCGCTTCGCTCCATCTCGCGCTGCAGTCGATTCATGACACGACTCAACAGCGTCACCGCCCACTGCCGTTCGTAGAGCCGCTCGGCAGTGAGTTGGTCCGCTGGTTCACTCCAACTTGAGTCCTGAGACGCGAAATCGAGGGAGAATGGTACGCGACCACCGCCACGTTTCTGCGCCTTGGCCTTGTCCCATTCTTTGGATAGGAAGTGTTTGAATGCGGTGATGAGAAACGCTCGAAACCGGCCGCGTTCAGGCTCAGCTTCGGCCAAGTAGTGCTTCTCCAGTAATCGTACAAAGAAAGCCTGCGTCAGGTCCTGTGCTTCATGGGTGTCAGTGACGCGCCGCCGCACGTACGCATAAAGCGGCGGCCAGTACGCGCTGCACAGTTTCTCAAGGGCCCGATCTGATTCGACATCACCACGTTCTCCCGCGGCGAGCACTAAACTCCAGTGTGTCGTTGCGAATTGACCTGTGTGCTTTCGGTGAGAATCGGAATGTTCGTCGCTGAATTCCATGTCCAGCATTATACGTCCGCCGAACATAGAAACCAGCAGTTGCAGAAAACGTTTGGAAAACGCCTGTACGTTTTACCACTTTCTAAGGCACCTCACGATCGGAGCGAAATTAGTCCAGATTCCCAAGAAACGTATGGCGTACTTGAGACAGATTCGCTGTAGCAGATAAGGTATGGGAAACTGGGACTCAAGTCAAAAAAGGGTGGTTTTCTCGCTGTGCTATTAAACGGTTGAGTT
>DAOUPA010000435.1 GCA_030626405.1 Planctomicrobium sp. | reverse complement strand
TTACCATCGGGATTAACCTTGAGCAACGTGGACCCAACTCGGTACGCCGCCGAGAGCATGATTGTGTCGCCAACGACAACAGGTCGTGCGGCGTTGACCGAATCGTGCGTTCGTGAACGAAACCAATGCTTGAAGTTTTGCTCGCCAGTTTTCGGATCCAGTGAGACAAGTCCCTGTCGAGTGAGGCAGAGGAGATGTTTTTTGCCATGAATCGTGGCAATGACGGGAGAGGAATAGCTGACGAGCATCTCGTCTCCATCCCAGGTGTATTTCGGATCGTTCGGCCAGCCAGTTTCTGAGCCGTCCCAAGTCTTTTTCCCCACGGATTTCCAGAGAGCCATTCCGGTCTTTGAATTGAAAGCCACAACGCCGGAATTCGGTTGACCGCCCACGAGGACAAACAGCGTGTCGCCTTCCAGAATTGGTGTCGCTCCGACACCAAAGAACCCGTCGGGGATTGTGTATTCCGACTTGAGGTCATGCTCCCAGGCAAGTGTGCCATCAGCGATATTCAAACAGAGAAACTTTCCTTCCGCGCCCAGAGTGACGCAGTGTTCCGTTGTCAGAATTGGCGAACAACGAGGTCCGTTGTTATAGCCGTACGGATCGCGAAAATTGCTGGCGTAAGCATATCGCCAGATCGGCTTGCCCGTTGCGGCGTTGAGGCACTCGACGATTTCTTCGTCGTCAACTCGATGGTGCAGAACGAGCTTGTTTCCCAAAACTGATGGAGCACTGTAGCCAGTGCCGACTTCTTTTTCCCAAATTTGCGGCGGACCGGTTTCAGGCCATTTCTCGAGTAAGCCCGTCTCGCGGGAGACGCCATCGTGCGTCAATCCCAGGAAATGAGGCCAATCTTCGCCGGCGCGGTCATTCCCTACTGTAGGATCGAGACTGACTTTTCCAACTTTATCCGCTTGAACCGTAGGCTTCGTTTCCTGGGCGTTTGAACACGAATAGAGGGCAATCGCGAAAGCGAAACCAGCGACAATAAAAAACGCATTCTTCAATCGCTGCGAGGAAAACATGCAGTCACTCTTTCTGTCATTTCTAAAAACAAGATGATAAACCGGATTGAACCGATCTTGATCGCAAATTGCAAGACGAAAAGAGTTTCGCCGCACGCTTGAAGTGTACGGCTGAACGTCTTTGCTTTGACAAGATGCGTTGAATCGATGATCCTTGAATCACATAAGAATTTAAACTCAGCACTCAGCGTGCTGTTTCACATGACTGATATTGAACGGAAAGCACTCTTCAGATGGAAAAAGTCCTCATCGTTGTCGGCGACGCGACCGAAACGCTCGACACAATGTACCCCTATTACCGACTTGTTGAAGCCGGTTTTCAGCCGGTTGTCGCGGCTCCTGAAAAGCGGCTGTATCAAATGGTCATGCACGAAGTGAAGCCGGGGTGGACCATCACCAAGGAATGGGAAGGCTACACGATTGAAGCCGATATTGCTTTCAAAGATATTGTCCCGGAAGAATACGCAGGTATTATGTTCTCCGGTGGGCGTGCGCCGGAGTACATTCGTTACGACGAAGGTCTGGTGCGGGCGACGAAGTATTTCTTTGAAACGAATAAGCCGATCGCCAGCGTTTGTCACGGTGTCGAAATTCCCGCTTATGCCGATTGTGTTCGCGGTCGGAAAATGGCGACCGTGCCGAAATGCCAGTTCGATCTCGAAGTCTGCGGCGGAATTTACGTCAACGAACCGTGTGTGATCGACGGGAATTTGATCAGTGGTCGCACTTTTCACGATAACGGTCATTACGTCGGTCCCTGGATCAAATTGCTGGAAGCGGCACGCGACGGGAAAGCAAATTAACCCCGTTGATCTTCAATTTCCGATACATCTGTTACGGATCACTTAGTTTTGATATGATTCAATGCGTTCCGCAGGCGTTACTTATTCAGTGGATTGGATGGCGACTTGATGATGGATATTTCCGGCCAGGCAGGCTCGAACCTCTCCTTTTGCGACGGAGTTTCGCGCAGGAACTTCATCAAAATCGGAGCGCTCGGTGCGGCAGGTTTGACGTTACCGCAGTTGCTCAGGGCAGAATCTGAATCTGGGAACGGTCGGTCGCAGAAATCGGTGATCATGATTTATCTGGTCGGCGGACCGCCTCACCAGGATATGTTCGATCTCAAGCCAGATGCTCCGAAAGAAGTGGCTGGTCCATGGAAACCGATTCAGACGAATGTCCCTGGCATCGAGATTTGTGAAGCATTTCCATTGCTTGCCGGAATGGCGGATAAGTTCGTCCCGATTCGCTCACTCGTCGGTTCTCAAGCGGGACACGATGCGATTCAGGTCTTCAACGGACACAATCCCCGCAAGCCAAAACCTTCCGGCGGTTGGCCTCAGTTCGGCTCCGCAGTTGCCAAGGTGCTAGGACAGACCGATGCGGCAGCGCCACCGTTTGTGAGCCTTTGCTATCCCTGCACACATGGACCTTACAACGAACCTGGACCAGGTTTTCTTGGTTCGGCTGCAAATCCTTTTCGACCAATGGGACCCACACGGGATGACATGGTTCTCAACGGGATTACGCCGGAGCGGCTCGGTGATCGGGAATCGTTGTTGAAGAGTATTGACCGACTCCGACGTGATGTCGACGCGACGACAAACATGAAAGGCCTCGACGCATTCACAGAACAGGCCATCGGTTTGTTGACGTCATCGAAACTGGCGGACGCTCTTGACCTCTCCAAGGAGGATCCGAAAGTTGTGGAACGGTACGGCACCGGCGATCCGACAAAATTTATGGACAGCAACGGCGCTCCTCGCGTCCCGCAAAGCCTGTTGGTCGCTCGACGTCTTATTGAAGCAGGCGCCAGGGTGGTGACCCTGAATTATTCAAAGTGGGACTGGCACGGCGGAAAAAATAACTACATCTTCAAACGCGAAGCCGAAGATTTTCCGGTCTTTGACAAGTGTGTGAGTGCGTTGATTGAAGACCTGCACCAGCGTGGTCTCGACAAGGACTGTACCGTCGTCATCTGGGGAGAGTTTGGTCGTACGCCGAAGATCAGTGCGCAAGTCGGTCGCGATCACTGGCCGCGCGTGAACTGTGCATTGATGGCTGGTGGCGGCATGAAGACCGGACAAGTCATCGGTGCCACCGACAGACTCGGCGGCGAAGCGGTTTCACGACCAGTCACATTTTCGGAAGTCTATGCCACTCTTTACCATAACCTCGGCATCGACACAGGCTCCACCACGATCAACGATTTCAGCGGACGTCCACAATACCTTCTGGAAGAAAACGTCGCCCCGATTCAAGAACTTGTGTGAGATTAGCAATTTCCACGCCCATATAGCCCTCGATCATTGACCGACGGGGAAGCGTTGACGGGAAAACATACGCAAGTCGTTTTTGAACATCGTTCGGGAATAAAGAGTCATACGTGACTCTCCCCCGGTGGATCACCGGTGGCTAAATGGGGTGGGTGAGGAACTGCACGCTCCGTTGAGCGAGAAGACAATAAGGAAAAAGTAAATGCGAATGAGTTTGACCGTGATCACGGTGATTGTTTCGATGGTCTCTTTCTCTTCGGCTGCCGAACCGACGACGGAAATTCAGTTTGAAATTCCGGATGGGTGGAAATCGGAACGGATTCAATTACCGCCATCGTTCGCTCCGGATATGAAGTTGCATGGGACGGAAGATGTTCGATTCGCTCCTGGAATGTTTCAGGGAAAGTCTGAATCATTCTTTTCCTACCTGTTTGTTTTTCAACTTCAAGCAAAGCCTGAACTGACTCGTGAAGTCCTTGATCGGGAACTGCTGGTTTACTATCGCGGACTTGCGAAGACGATCTCGAAAAGACGCAACCCGAATCTGGACACGGAGCAGTTTTCGTTGAAACTCAAGGAGGCACAAAAGGCAGACTCGAAGGCGAAGGATTCCAGCGGGTTGAAGCGGTACGAAGGTGATCTGAAGTGGGTCGAACCTTTCGTCACGCAAAAAGCTCAGACGCTTCATCTTGAAGTCGACACGTGGAGCAGCAGCGAAACCGGCGAAAACTTTCTGTTCGTTTGTGTCTCCCCACAGGACAAAAAAACAGCTATCTGGAAAACAATGTACGAACTTCGCGCAAAGTTCCTGAATATGAATCTGCCAAAGGGATCACCAGCCAAGTAGCCTTGGCCGATTCAATCTCATCGCTCCAAAGATATTCAGTAAGCAGAATGGTCGTAGGGGGATTGAGGTGGAAAACTGAACGTGTTTTTCTTATCGACAGAAAATCCAGCCTGACAATTTCTCACAGTAAGCGACAGTGCAGGTCTTCGTTTCCAGCCATAGGCGGGAGCAGCGACCTTCTGGTGCTGGAATTGGTTCGAGGATGACTGGAAGTTCAATCGTCCGTCCAGTGTTGTAGACACTGTGTGTTGTGATTCCCTCGACGAGACTTGCTGGCGAGACACGAGGGGAACAATTCACTTTCAGCCAATCGATTTCCACTAGAGCATCGGTCACGTATTCAGAGCAGTGAATCCCATTGGATCGCTTGCCGGTGATGTGGTGCTTCACGGCATAAGGACGACCGAGTTCAGATTCGAGATGGTCGCGATAGCGGTTCCCTTCCTCTTTTGTGAAGGGGCGTTTGGGGTGAAATAACTGCACTTCGTCCGGGGATTGTTCTGCGAGATAGCCTTCGAGAGTCATCTTTCGAACGCCGGGACCATTCATGCTGTCGTAGACCATCGGCTTCCCGTTGTCGTCGTAAATGATTGTTGCGACGTGTGTGTACGGGCTGTTCGTGTATGCTTTAACGGCGAGGCAGTCACCCTGACTGAATATGAGCGATCCCGTTTGCGATGACTCAGTGATTTCACAAATCGCCTTTTGGCGAGTTTCCTCTGGGAGTTCTGCTGGAGCAGTCGCAATAAGCAAAGCTAAGATTGTTGAGTTCATAAACAACCCCCAATTAATGTTGTGTTGCCATTTCGTTGAAGCTTTGAACGTTTCGCACCGCGATCCGGTTCACGCCATTATTGAAGAAAACGACAATAAATCCAAATGCTTCTTCGCTGTGACCTTGGAAATGTTACGAGAAAAAACTGAACAAGTTCGATTCAGTGTATTTCAAAGGCTGTGAAACGGCAGTGTGATGATGAGATTTAGGGAAAACTCGGCGGAATTCGAAAATTGCTATTCGCTGGACGAACTGGTTTTGTGTGGTCATCATCAGCTTTGTATTCAAACAATTGGTCAATTCAGGGAATTTTGGAGAACGATCATGTCAACGACTCGACGTGCTGCGATTGATTCACTTCTTTCCGCAACTCTTCTGACGGTTTTGTTCAACAGTGTGTCGGTGGCACAAGGTGAGCAATTTGAAGCGGTCGTTCATTTTCAGATTCTCGATGCAAACGGAGTCATTGTGCCTTGTCGTATTCATATTAAAGATGGCGACAACAAGCCGGTCTTTGCTCCTGATTTTCCAAAGTGGAACGATCACTTTGTTTGCACTGGAGAACTGAAACTGAATCTTCGACCAGGAAAATATCGCTACGAAATTGAACGCGGACCAGAGCATTCTCGACTGGCTGGTAAGTTTGAGGTTACTAAAAACGAAACCGAGGTCGTCAAACGAACTCTGAAACGGATCACAACTCTTCGAAAGAGAGGGTGGTACTCCGCTGACCTGCACGTTCATCGACCAGTCGAGGACGTTGAAATTTTAATGCAGGCAGAAGATCTCGATTTCGCTCCGGTCATTACGTGGTGGAACGCGCAAAATCCGTGGAAGGAATCACAGATTCCTGAGAACTTGACACGCCAATTTGCCGGTCACAGAATTTACAATGTCATGGCAGGCGAAGATGAGCGCGAAGGGGGAGCACTGCTCTA
>DAOUPA010000404.1 GCA_030626405.1 Planctomicrobium sp. | reverse complement strand
GGTTTGAGCCTGTGGGGAGTCAATCACTTGCAACCCGTTATCCACTTTCACCCACTTCGCTCCGCTGATCTTTCGGTCATGGCCATTGCCGGAGGAGTCTTTCAGGACGTCGCCGGTCCCTTCGTCGAAGTTGGTACAAGGCTGTTGTTGAGTCGTCTTTACTGAAGCGTCGTTGTGGTTTGAAATCTTCTTTGTACCGGACGGACCTCGAGATGCGGATTTCGTCGATCCAGCCGGTGAAAGAGTGATCTAAGCTTCCATCGGCAGGGCCCCATTGGAAATCATTACTGCAAATTTGGAGGAAACGTGAACTTTTATAAACCTTGGTCGGTGCCTTAGAGACAAGCTGACCGTTCACGTAGAGACGAACTTCTTGCTTCACCGGATCACGGACTCCAGCCAGATGAACTGGATTGTTCACCCCCATGACCAGAGATGCCTGAGAAGTTGACAGTTTGCTCTCGATTGACATCTCGCTTCTCCGCACCTGCATGTTCCCGGGCGATATCGTGAATATTGTGACGGTGAATCTCATAAATCCAGGCAACGAACTCCTGTAAACTTTCTCCCTTGAATTGATCTACTTTGTTGCACACCGAGAGGAAGGTCTGCTGAACAATATCAGACGCATCGACTCGTGCCGAGAGTTTTTCGTTCAGTTCTTTATCTGCCATCCGGCGCAACTGATCTCGGTGCTGATCGAGAATCACTCCCAAAGCGGCCTCGTCACCAGAACGAGCCTTGGAAATCAATTGAAACAGTTCCTCATCCGGAATATCTTTGACCATGTGATCAAGGTCTCATCTGTAAGGGCGGAGTCCACCGTCAATCTGGGCGGCTGATTGTACATTTTTCTTGCGGGATACTCTTTGAGACGGTTTTGATGGCCCTCCGGTACAATAGATGCTTTTGATGTTAACTCGTTGATTGAATTGGAGTTCCCTCTGGGAATCTGACACCAGAACCGAGCAACGGATTTGAAGCCATTCATACTGAGAGTAAACGGTTACACCTTCCACGTGGAGATGGACAATGAATGAGGGAAGGGACGTTCCGATTGGCAACAGAGTCTCCTTAGATTGCCGATCCTTTCACATCCAATGAACTATTCTGAGGTCGAACCTCACCTGCTCGAACAGTTGATTCCCCCACTAATCAACGAAAGCTAATGTTGAACGAACCAGGGTCGAAGCGTAAGGAAAGGTACTTCGGTCTTCGGAACCGGAGGGTTAAGTCGAACTGAGTTTGCAAACGGTCTCCGATTCGGTTTGGGACTTTCTAGATCAGCGAGGAAAGTTGAGCAATCGCCCGAAAATGGAATGGCCCGACTAATCGACGATCAATTCTCCGTTCATTACCATCCAGTGTCCGGGAAACGTACACAGGAACGGGTAGCGGCCTGGTTGAGTGGGGGCTTGAAAGTAGATTGTCTGGTTCTGGCTAGGGCCGACGATATCAGTGTAACACAGGATGTCATCTGATTCGGGAACGTAGTGCTGCGCAAACGCTTTGGGATCGGCGACCAGTCTGTTGGCCAATTCGCCCACACGTTGGAGCGATCCGCGGCGGGCGAGAACCCAGTTGTGAGGAACAACGTCCGGATTGACGAAGCTGAAGGCAATCGGTTCATTGCTGTGGACCCGAATTTCCCGGTTGGCATAGCTCAGGTTCTTGCCAGTTTGAAGTTCGATCATTCGGGCTCCGTCAATTCGTTTCAACCACGGGTTCGGGACTCGCACGGCATTGAAAGCCATGTCGGACAGTATCGGGTGAGCGGCGATGGTTTTCACAACAGGTTGATACCCAGGGAAGTCTCTGAACGGAGCATCCAGTCGATGCACGGTGACGACCAGGTCGTGTCCATGACCGGCGGGATTGCAGACGATGTATTCATCGGCGGGATTGACGTGTAGTCGCAGATGCAGCTGGTTGACCGGTTGCAAGTCTGGAATTTCCAGAAACACCGAACGTCCATCTGGCAAAGCGTGTGCGCTGGTGATCCGCAGCGGATCATGTCCCTGCACACCGGGGTGCATTGGCGAATATTCTGGCGAGCCATAGGCACCGCTGTAGCGATAATTCCAGCACTGTGCGAAGTGGTTACTGACGTCCGTCACAAGCCCGGGATTGACTGACTTGGCAAAGGTGATTTGCACTCCGTTTTCATGAAGATGAAAGCCGGTGGCGATCTGGAAGTCTTCATCCGTGTAGCGAATGCGTTGGAAGCATCCGTCATCTCGTGTGAAACTCACCCAACCCTGCTGACCGCTGAGATATAAGTGCTTGTCGTGAGAGGAAAAGCGACCGCGGTGGACACCCGAAAGAAAGTCGCCGGTCATCGGCACGACGGCTCCCTGTACTTGTCCCTCGACTTCGTCGCGCAAGACTGTAAACCACGATCCCATGCCAAACGACAAATGCAGAAGTTGCTCCTGCATCGGCCCCCATACGTCTTTCGGCACCACCACCTGACCACCGCTGGAATTGTCCATGAGTCGCGGCAGGTAGGCCAACGGCAATTCAGGCGGTTGTTTTTTCTTTGGTCCGCCAAAACCGAAATGTGGGAGTGAATTGCTTCGCGTCTGCTCGTCCGTTACCAAACAGATCATTGAGGCGGAAGTCCAGGTTCCTTCGGAACAGGGAACTGTCAGACTACCGTCGGGGAATAATGCCAGACCGTCTGGGTTTCGAAATCCGGTGGCAATCACATCGGCGGTTTGACCGTCTGGTCCCATTCGCACAAGGCCCTGATTACTGGATGCTGTGTAGAAATACCCCTGCCGATCTCGCTGCAAGCCGCAGATGTAATCATGACCGCCGGCTGATGTCTTGAATTCATTGCAGAAGCATTCGTAGAAATCTGCTTCGCCGTCTTGGTTCAAGTCGGTTAATCGTGTCAGCTGATCTCGGCATTGGACGTAGATGCCATCAGGTGCGACGACCAGCCCTAGCGCGTGGTGCAGGCCGGATGCAAAACGCCTCCAGCGAGCGACACCCGGCTTGTCGATTCCGGAGTCCAGGCCGGTGACGTGCCACACGTCGCCCTGCATCGTGCAAAGCATTGCACTGCCATCTGGTAGGATGTCATGGCCGCCACACGACAGCAACGCTTTCCACGGGTTGTTCGTTGGCAGTTCAATAGTATCGATAGCAAAAGGGCGTCCATTGCCGGGAAGGATTCGAGTTTCCACGACTTGTGGCCATTGAGACGGACCACCGTTGACGATGTCGCGTAGCGAATGCTGCTCAACAGGTGCCACCTCACGAGTGAATTTCCCATTCGAAACCCACGGAGCGTCCAGATACTCGACATCGCCAATTCGATAGGCAAACACGACTCGATTGTTGTGTCGATAGTAGCCGCGATATGTAAAAGGTTTTCGTGCCGGCTTCTGGTCCGGAATTGGCAGCTGAGTCCCCTCTATTAGAAGTCCACCCAGAAAGCCATGTCGGACCGATGAAAAAGAGACAAAGCCACCCGACCAGACAGCATCGTATGTGAGCGTGTCGGGATTAAAGCAGGCCGAGAGCTCGTTGCTGTCGCCAAGGCGAACGCAGACAGCTCGCGGAATCGTGCCCCCTTGAGTGTGCAACACACCGGCTTGCACCACTCCGAGTTGCGTCGCATTCCAGCGGTTGCTGGCCCAGTCCTCTTCGGTCTGATTCCCAAAGTGTCCTTCCTCTCCACCGTCGAGTTCCGGGGCTGCCGACAAAAGCATCGGCACATGGTGTTGTAGACGAAAATGTTCGGCCTGCTTTGTATAGAAGTCGTACACACGGTCGCGATTGACAGAATGACTTGAGTTCATCCAACGCTGCGGCTGCAGCGGAGCGGAGGTGAATTCGAACTTCGCCGGACCGTGCATCTGCGAATGCGCAATCGCTTCCTGAAGCTCTGCGGCCAGTGGCTGACCATCTCGCCCCAGTTCACTCAGAAATCGAATCAAATCCAACTGCTGCTCTCGAGTCAGAGCGGTCGTCAATCCGTCAGGCATTACCGAGTTTCCAGCGACTTCTGCGTCGATTTCGTCTTTGGCGATCAACGTCGTTTTTCCGGATGCGGGATCACGTAGCGTGACCTGTTGGTCTGTGACACTCACCTTGTAACCCGTGACTGCTTTGCCATCGTCGGTGAGAATCGTCCAAGTCGTAAACTCAGGTTTGACGTCCCGCTTCGGCCACAGCACGGACTCAACGATGTGAGTCAGCGGCCGACCCTTTGCAACGGCTGATAGGTCGGGACCGACCGTTCCTCCATGAACACCGATCTTGTGGCATGATAAACAGGCCAGCTTCGCGTTGCTAAAAACAACGGCGCCGCGAGTCGCATTGCCATGTTTTTGTGAATCAGCTGCCAGGGTTGCGACCAGCTCCGCGTCGTAAGGCAGTTGCTTCGACGGCGAGGTCATGGAACCGTGGCGGGAATCTTTTCCCTCTTGATCGGTCGGGGGAAACTGCCACAAACTGATCGTCGCATCATCGCGAGAAACCGAAGTCACCGGCTGAGTCGAAATCTCGCGAACACCCTTCGAAATCCGCACCCAATCGATCGTTCCACTGCAGCCCAGCCCACCTTCGACAAGCCTGCCGATTGCCAGCGCTCCGGGGACACTGGTTTTACCGTCTCGGCTTTTCATTGACTGGTCCGCGACTTTTCGACCATCGACAAACAGCTTCACCTGATTCGATTCGTAGATCATCGTCAACGTATGAGGCTTGCCGTCGCAGACGTCCACGTTGCTCTGCACATGATCGGGTTGTTGGCCCGGCATGTAGACCGACAATCGTCCGCTGCCGTTCATCGAAAACAGTTCCCAGTGGTCCTTCGACTTTTTCGTGTCGCTCGCTACGAGAATGTTGTACTGGTCGCGGCGATGAAGCGTCGCTCTCACTTCGACCGTGATGGGCGGACGCCGATAGTCGTCGGCTCCGGGCAGAACGTGTCCGCGATCCACGGATGACGTTTCCTTCGTCGGTATTGGGAGAGCCGACTTCGGAGCGACAGGCCTTGGACCACCACTGCCAGACTTTTCAATTTCTTTACGTATCCACTCCAACCCGTCGCGGTTCTCCTGTAGTGAGTCACGGGCATCAAGTTCAGGGTGATGATCGAGAATCCCAATTGGACCCTCATAGTCGCTGTTGACGATTTCACGAATCATCTTCTGTTCGTGAGCCCCTTTGCCGATGCCTAGAATCTTCGGCTGCGCTCCGTCATTCATTCCGTTTACATTCAGGCAATGCAGGTATGGCAGCATTAACTTGAGCGATTTAGTCCAGTCTTCGATATGCTCATGCCCGTGGTGAAAGTTGTAGACGATGCCGACATGATCATGCCCCAACTCATGAAGTCGCTTGCAGACCGCGACGAGATTCTTCGGCTCACCGCCCCAACCTCCGTGGTTGTACAGACCGAGCTTACAACCCATCTCCTTGGTACGAGTCGCCAACGCGACCTGCTGCTGTGCGGCAGCTTCGATCCTGGCTGCCTGAATTTCACCGCCGGGATCGCCAAGAGTCCGCCAGATCTGAGGATGCAAATTGTGTTTGTCAAACAACTTGAAGGCGTCTTCATGTACGGACCAAAAGGCAAACAACTCAATGCCGTGCTTCTTGTACTCCAGAATCTCCTGCTCGAACGACGGCACGTGCTCGGCTCGCCAGTCGTAAGCACACCGCTTGACCCCTAGTTCCTTAAGCATCTGAGCACGCTCTTCGGGCCCACGCCTGGAAGCATCGAACGGGACAATGCACCAAGCGACAAGATTCTTCCGCCGCAGGACAGACGTTGTATCCCGCTTTGTTTCTTGATCCTGGCCGATCGTCAGCGAACTGCCCGAGACACACAGTAGTAGTATCAAACAACGAATTGGAGTGTTCATATTTATTTTCAAGAACAAAAGAGGAAGAGATTAGTGCACGGAGAGTCGAAGTGACGGCTGAGGAACCCCGTCACCTGGTTGCGTTATTATCAGCTACTCGTTGCAGCACGGCTTCGAGGCGCGATGTGATATGCGCCGCCATTGCCTTGCGCGCAGCCGCAGGACGGCGTCTGGCCAGGGCATCGAGAATAGCGATATGTTCGTCCAGCGCTTGTTGCAAGGCGACCTGTCTTCCGGTGATCACGCAGAAGCTGCGGACAAGTAGTCGGTAACGACGGATCTCGTTCTCTAGCCGTCGATTGCCACTGGCCTTCGCAATCGCTGCATGGAATCGGATGTCGTACTCAATTGCTTGCTCAGGCCAATCGATGTCGTTGGTAGTAAGTCGGAGTTCGTTGGCTTCCACCTGCAACTCCATCAACAATTCCGGTGTCATCCTCTTCGCTGCCAGTTCGGCCGCAGCCGCTTCAAGCTGCAATCGAACCT
>DAOUPA010000537.1 GCA_030626405.1 Planctomicrobium sp. | reverse complement strand
TATGGAAAGTTGTCGCCCGCAGCTGCACGCATGCGGAACGTGCCATCGTCCCGGACTTCCGCCAGTATCTTTGGCGAACTCACCCGACCTTGATTTCGAGATGGACCGAAGAAGCCAAGGCCAACTCGCTCGCCCTTTTCGTTTCGAACCATCGGCTGGCCCGTCTTTGTGTTCACAACCTTTCCGACGATCCAACCACCGCTGCTTGTCAGAAACGGCTTGAGAGAAACGCTGGCTCCGGCGCGACATTCCACTTCTTCTATCGCACTGGCGACCAGGTTTGGATCTTCAACAACGACCCTGTAAGTACCCTGTGGCACTCGCGCCGTGAAGTTGCCGGCTGAGTCGGTGACAGCGTGAGTTTCGCTGAATGTCGTTTCGTTTCTGGTGGTGACTCTCACTCCTGCAACAGGTTTATTGGTCGATTTTTCACGCACACTGCCGGTCAGCTGGCTCCCGACTGTCATATTGATTCTGGTGACTCCTGGCTTCACTGTGACCCGCTTTTCCAAGTAATCGGAGTGTTTGACGAGCAAGTAAATTCCTTTCTTGCTGACAGGGAGTTGAGTCAGTCGGAACAACCCATTTTCGTTCGTGGTTGTCATGGGAAACCCTGGCACGCTTGATGGCATCACCGTGTTCGGCATGACGCGAGCACCAGCGATCGGTTTCCCATCTTCGTCGACGACCCGCCCTTTCACTTCCCCCATCGTGCGAGTGAGGTAGACGCGCTGCGTACGAGAATCCTCGTGAGACCAAACCATCGTGTACTGCGTCGGCCATCCCGGCGCGCTGCTCTCGATGAAATACTGCAGTTGGTCGTATCGGCGATTGTTTGGTGGTTCAACAGGAGCGAACTCGAACTTACCGTTGTCGTCCGCTCTTGTTGTCGCTACCAAGGCGATCTGCTTCTGTAGTCCGCGACCTGAGTAAAGTGTGAGCATGACGTTGCCTACCGTCTGGCTCCCATCACCGCTGGTTGTATTCTCCCAATCACGGCATGTGCCCGCGATAACGTACTGATCTTGCTCGCGTATTGTTTTGACTTCCGCGGTAACGACAGCGGTCTCTTGAGAAATCGGTTCTTGTTGCTGGCTGAGGCAGAACGATGTACCACTCAGGCTGATGCCGACGATGAGGAAAAGGATCGTACCTCGAATGGAACCCGTACGTTTCATTCCTAAAATGGTATGAATCCGTAGTGTCAGGTCGCTTTGTGACGCAGCGAGTGCCGGCTGCGGGAGCAGTGCTTGATCTGCCATGGACAGGAGTGCCCGTGAATAGGTGAGTTTGTCGCCCGTCATTTGGACCACTATTTCATCGCAAGCGAGTTCACGTTCCAGACGAATCCGCCGCGACAACCAATGGATTCCCGGATGAAAAAAGAACAACGTTTCGATCGCACATTGCACCAAATTGACAACAAAGTCATAACGCCGCAGATGCACCATTTCGTGCAACAGTAAGCACTCAATTTCTGTCGGTGACAGTTTGGTAAATATCGACGTCGGCACCATAATGACAGGTTTCCACCAGCCAATCGCCTGTGGAACTCGGATCCGCTCGGACTCAATCCACCTGACTGTGTGTGAGAGCCCCAACTTTCCGAAATACTGCTTCATTCGCTCCACATAGCGGTCCTGTAGAGGACGACCTGCTGAGATCAGTCGACTGGTTAGATACGTCGCGACCAATAGCCGCACAGAGAGGACCGAAAAGCCCACAAACCAAATGACGACACACCAAGGTAAAGAATCGCTGAGTCGCTCCCGGAAGGGATGTCCTCGACCTTGTTTCGAATCCGATGAAGTCGCTGCAATCGAAACGCTGGCAGCAGTTGTTCCTATGCCCTTTGGCAGTCTCTGAATGCTCAATTGTTCGGGACTGAGTTCTGTTTTACGAGTCTGCGAATCTGCCAATTCGGAATGATTTCCCGAAGCGTGTCTGGATTGCTGGAATGGCGGTGTCGCCTCCATTTCGCTGCGAATGACGGTCGGTGATTCCATAAGCGTCCAAGTGATGACGGGAGCGACCGAAACTGCGAAAAGGCAACCGGTCGCGATGAGATAACGCAGTTTCGCCGACGCACGCGTTGTTGCCGCCAAGAGAATTCCGGCAATGATCGTGAGGAGAGCACCTTGCCAGAGAAAATGGATTAGCACCCAACCCCACAATTGAACGAACGGATGGTCCATAATAGAAACGAGAAAACTCATCAGGCGTTCTCCTCTAGGTCGTTGAGAAGTTTACGGAGGCGAGCAATTTCCTCATGATTGACTTTGCGTGACGAAAGAGCTTGCATCACGAGTTGCTCAATCGCACCTCCAAATGCTTTTTCAAGAAGCTGATCGACAAGTTGCCGCTGCGTCTTTTCCGCTTTCACTGCCGGCTCATAAATATGTGATCGCTGGGACTCATCGCGAGTTACGAGAGCTTTGTCTGCCATCTTCTGCAAGATTTTCAGCGTCGTCGTATATCCCGTTTCCTTTTCACTGGAAATGACATCGTGGATTTCACGAACGGTACTCGGACCACGGTCCCAAAGGATACGGAGCATTTCGAGTTCAGCTTCAGTCGGATTGGGTGTTGATCGGCTCATGGCGATATTGTACGACTTTTGTCGTAGACGTCAACGACACTTGTCGTACTTCGTCGGGAGCTACTGGCTTAAGGGCGAGTGTACGGACCAAAACCGGCATCCAAGCACAGTTGACGAGTGCTATCCGAAGTTCTTACTCGCGGCGACTGAGGAACAAAGTGTAAGCAGGACTTTCTCAAAACGTGCCACCGGTCACATCGGCCGCGTGTTTCTGAGGATTGCTCATTTCAGTAAATAATTCCGAAGGGCGTCTGGTCCGAATTAGCAGTGTTTTGGGGGGGGGCGGTTACTTTCCTGACTCATTCATTCGTCGCGTTCTTCACGAGTTGCTCCAGCGAGCGCTTCTGTACAGGCATTTGCTTCAGTTCTTTCAGTCTGAGTTGCCCCTGCTCAGCCGTTGCCTGCACTTCCTGATTTTCAGAATCCAGAAGAATTTGTAACAGTTTGCGCCGGTCTGGTGTCGGATGATTCACGATGGGTGCGATGGCCATTTTTTGAATCTCTGGGTGATCACTGACCACGATTTCATCGAGTAGGGCGTCGATCTCTTTATTGTGCTGCATGTGCCCTGGCAAAGATTGCCACCAGGAATTTTTTGAGTCCTCTTTCATTTCCGATAGCAATAGGTCTGCAGCAGGTTTTGTGTCGAGGCGAATGACCTGATCATGCAGTCTGGAAATGATCCGCAGACTTTGGAACTTCGGCCCAGAATATCTTTTCTCCGGAGAGTCTGGGAGTTTCTCAACCCGTTCTGTCTCTGCGGCAATCATCACGGAAAGAATTTCGAAGCGGTCCCGAGTAGGGATGGTGTTCGTCAAAGATGGAATGCTGAGATGCTCTTCGGCGTCAGTTCCTTCCCGCAAAGCGTCAAGAAACATCTTCGGTGTCGATTCTGGCCAGATGCGTCCCAAGTAACCCCATCTCATATTGAGAATCTCGTGACTGGCGTGGTCTGGCGCACTCTTCGCTAGCCCATCGAGATAAGGCCAGAATTTCATCGCCAGTGAAGGCTTCTTTTCTGTGAAGTCTCGATCAAGGAAAAGAAACTCGATGTCTCGAGGCAAGGATGGGGAATGCATTGAATGCTCTGAGAAGGCATTTCTGGCGATCTTGAGTAACTGATCATTCCGCTGATGGCGAAATGCATTCCCCAATGGAGACCGTCGATACATCAATTTCACAAACCATTTGTTGACATAGTTTTCATAGTTGCCAATGGCGTCGCCGTTGAACGGATCTGTTGCTGGTGTTCGCCAGTCGTTACGCAGCAGGAATTCTTCATAGAGCGACCCTCCAAGTTGTTCCACATATTCAAGTCGGTTCGGCGCTGTGTAGGCCAATTGCATGATGACTGGCGTCAGTTGGCGCTCAACAAGATTGTCATCCTCAGGATGGATCGCATCGAAGAGATTGTGCGAAGTCAACGGACTCCAAGGCGTTTTTGATTTTTCCCGCTCTGTATCCAGTCGTTGATCGAGACGCCAGATCGCCTGTGCGATTGGCCACAAGGCGACCTCGTTTCCATGCTGTTCGCCTCCATCGTGGTGAGTCGCGAAGCCATTTTGATTATGTCTTCGCGCTCCAGGATCGGGATTTGAAGTCTCTTTGAGCAGTTCAATCGCGTAGTCGACGAGTTGTTGCTGGTTAAGCAACGGTACGAGCAGATCAACTGCAATTCCATCAATGCTTCGTGAATCGTAACGGTGCTCCCGTCCCGCTTCAGCAGAAATCTTCAACAGTTTCAGCCAAGCTGATTCTGCGTCGTTCACAGCCTGAAGATCCCATTTTTGTCGCGCCCGAAATTCGTTGATAACTTTCAGTTCTGGCTCTGCTTGCAATGCCTGCTGAAGTTGTTTCTCAGCACCCTCTCCGTAGGAGTCAAAAACTTCCAGCCATTGTTGGT
>DAOUPA010000233.1 GCA_030626405.1 Planctomicrobium sp. | reverse complement strand
GAAAGCTTGACGGCATTTCCGTCTGACTGCACGGTCACGTTCGGACTCCCATCACCGAAGTTCCACACTTCCTTGCCGTGAATGGTACCAAAAGTGCGGACTTTGAACGTAACCGCATCTCCCGGTTTGATTCCGGTGGTCGGGTAATAATTTGAGTGAATCGAAGGCGTCTTTCGATCCGGGTGATCGGGGTCTGCTACAACAATCGGTGCGAAGTCATACGTCACGTTGCCAGCTTTGTCCGTGACCTTCAAAATCTCGCTGTAACGTCCCGGGCTTGGATAGCTCCGTTGGACCTGGACACCCTCGGCAGTTGAACCATCCTCAAATGTCCACTCAAACTTTGCGATCTCTCCCGATCGACCCCACGATTTCGAGGCATCAAGAGTCACCGTATCGCCAGCCCAAATCGAATGGTGTGGTCGGGCGACAGCGACCAGTTTCGGTTGATGTTGTTCGACGTACGCATTCCAGAGAAAGGCGTACCCTTCCTGAGTTCCCCATTTGCCGGATGGCTGACGACTTTTGATTTCAAAGTGCAAATGAGACCAGCCACCGCTTCCACCTTCCTTGCCCAGCAGGCCGACTCGGTCTCCCTGTTGAATAAGCCGTCCCGGCACCAGATTTTCATCGATCTCTTTAAGATGGCTGTACCGGTAGTACCAGCCTCGGGGATCGAGCAGATAAACAACGTCATAGCGGGGAGAAACAGGGGTCTCTTGCTTGTGTCCCTCGAGGACCACATCACCAACGGAGACCACCAGTGCATCAGTTGCAGCGACCACTTTGACCAATCCCTCGCTCCCACCGATATCGAGACCGCTGTGGTAATAGATCGACCGATTTCCCGGTTGGTCGCCCCCATCCACAAAAACTGGCACATTGGCCATTTGAGTATCGGTAGCAAACCATTTTTGTTTGACGGGATAAATGAATGTCCCCGGCTTGATCAACGGGGAACCAACTGGCCACAAGCGAATTCGGGCGTCTTTCTCCAGCCCCCATGAACTCGGACTGCCGTTTGAGTTGTAGCCCTTCGTAATGGAGCAGTCGATTTGAACATCACTCACCGTTTTCGGCAGATTGTACGTCGCCGAGACAAGCGTGACCTGCTCGCCGTTCACTTCCACTTTGACCTCGGCTCGGCGCACGGCAAAGCAAACTTTGTCACGTGTCTCATTCAGGTCGAGCAGTTTGACTCGCACCTGCGAACCATCGCAAAGCTTGACATCAACTGTTTCATTGAGATTCAGATCCACGACGCGTACCAATGGTTGCAATTGTGCCGGTTGGCCCTGAGCCCAACATTGAGTACAGAGAACAAGGATCGTCGAAAAGAAAACAATGGATTTCATTGGAAAGTCCCAAAGGTTGCATGAACAAGAACCACAATAATGCAATCGCATGGCTCATGTACACAGATCAGGACAGCTATCGAAATTCCGAAGAGCGTCCGGTTCGGAGTAGCAGTATTTGAGGGGTTCGGTTCCCTATAGAGGTCCGGACGGGTGCGTTAACCCCGACCCTAGGGTTATGGCGAGACTTTGAGACAATGGTCAAAATTGGCTTCAAGGGTGGCCAAGTGATGTCTCACCAAAATGTCTCTGTTTCATAACCCCGACAACAAGCGAACTCTATTGCCTCGGGTTATGAGACTATTGGGGCACTCGTTGAATTCTTGACAATCAGATTCTCTTCTCTGAGTGAACTTCTTGTTCCACTTTCTTTCGAATTGAAGAAGTCTGTCATGGCTCGGTGGAGTGCTGAAACATTACGAGCGGAAAGCGGCGTAACCTTCCCGCTTTTGTTTCTCTGAACATCAAAGCTGACAATTTTCTGTCAAACGCTTCGTGCTGCGCTGATAGAGAAACAGCCACCAAAAACGGGCCAATTGCGTTCGCACGCGCACAAAGATCGACACTCCTCGGCCAATTTGTGGCATCACTTCATCAAGTCCAAGTTGCCAAAGATCAGAACAGGTCACGGTTTAATTGATGACAACGTTTTTGCCCAGCCCGGCTGGACACTACGGTTGCGCATTTGGCACGATTTTGTTGAGCGTACCGTAAAGGACATTTGGGTCAATTGGCTTCGAAATGTAGTCGTCCATTCCCACTGCCAGACACTTTTCACGGTCACCCTTCATGGCCGAGGCCGTCATCGCAATAATGACTGTGTGACCACCATGCTTTTTCTCCCAATTACGAACGGCGGTGGTTGCCTCCATTCCGTCCATGACCGGCATCTGAACATCCATCAAGACTGCGTCGAATTTGTTTTTCTTGAACTCCTCCAACGCTTCTTTTCCATCAATGGCCAAGGTCACATTATGCCCGCGTCTTTCTAATAGTCCGATAGCCACTCGCTGATTGACGATCCCGTCTTCGGCGAGGAGGATATTGAGCTTCGGCAATTCAGTTCGATCATTCTGCGAATTGAGAGAGTTAGTTTTCACTGCTCTCGATTCCATAACGTTGCCGAATGTCGTGAGGAGCACCTGCAGTAATTCGGATTGAACAATAGGCTTTGTGATATGACGGACGATGCCAAGCTCGTGACATTTGTCTATGTGTCCGGGCTGCGCTGCCGACGAAATCATGATGATTGTGGCCTCACGTAGCTGGGGATCTTGTCGGACCTGAGAGGTAAATTCAAATCCATCCATTTCTGGCATCATGCAGTCCAATAGCACCAGTTGGTACGTTTCATTCAGACTCTCCGCTCGACGCATTTCTTGAAGTGCGGCCGCCCCACTATTCACTGCGGTAGGGGTCATATTCCAGTTGATGAGGATTTCTTTAAGGATCCTGCAATTCGTCGAGTTATCGTCAACGATGAGAACAGGAAGACCTTGTAACTCGGTGAAATCGATCACCGGCCGCGGCCCCACTTCCGTGTCGATGTCGAATTCGCATGTAAAATGAAACGTGGTCCCCTTGCCAAGTTCACTTTCTACCCAGATGCCGCCCCCCATCATCACTGCTAGCTGAGATGAAATTGCCAAACCCAATCCGGTGCCGCCAAATTTTCTGCTTGTAGATGTGTCAGCCTGACTGAACGCTTCGAATATCAATTTTTGTTTTTCCGCAGCGATGCCGATCCCTGTGTCCTTCACGGAAAAGTGCAGGCAAACCTGATGTTCCGAGGCAGATTTTTGAATGACATCAATGACCACTTCACCTTCCTGAGTAAATTTGATGGCGTTGCCAGCCAGATTGACAATAATTTGACGCAGGCGGCCAGGGTCTCCCAACAAGTTGTCAGGCAAGTCGGGGGCAATGTGACAATGCAATTCAATGCCCTTGTCTGCAGCGCGGATGACCAGTGTCTGTCCCGATTTCTCCACGATATCTCGTAGATGGAATCCAATCGTCTCCAATTCCAGCTTTCCCGCTTCAATCTTGGAGAAATCGAGAATGTCGTTTAACAACTGTAGCAACGAATCCGCCGAGTACTTGACCATGTCCAGGTAATCCCGCTGTTCAGCGGAGATGGTCGTATTCATCATCAACTCGGTCATACCGATGATGCCGTTCATCGGCGTACGAATTTCGTGGCTCATGTTGGCTAGAAAATCGCTTTTAGCCCGGCTTGCTGACTCTGCCTCTTCCTTGGCGACGAGGAGTTCCTGATTTCGCTGCTTCAGTTCTTGACGCTGTTGTTCGACTTCACGAACCAACTCAACTTTTTCGATAGCGTTGCTGACAGCACGATACAAACTACTGGAGGATAGGTCGCCCTTCACAAGATAATCTTGCGCTCCCTTCTTCATCGCCTCCACGGCGACTGTTTCATTTCCCTCACCGGTGAGCATCACGACAGCAATCTGACCACCGCCCGACAACTTTTCGAGCTCTGTGAGAAATTCGAGACCGTCCAGATCCGGTAAATTATAGTCCAACAAAATGCAATCAGGATGCTCGGTCTGACAAAGTTCCAGACCCTCCTCACCCATCTCTGTTTCGCTGATCGTGTATTGTTGAGATGACTCTCTTAATAGTCGTTGATAAACTTGCCGATCTTCTGGACTGTCATCGACAATCAGAATTCGGTACGTGTCAGCCATCATGATTCCTCCTCTTTAGGGATGACCACTATTTCAAACCAGTAGTCATGGAGTCGCTGAATCGCACGCAAAAAGTCATTTAAGCCAACTGGTTTGGCAACATAACTATTTGCGCCAGCCTTGTAGCAGGCATCGATGTCACGTTCGTCATTCGATGTCGTTAATACAATAACCGGAATCATCTTTAGCTCATCATTGCTCTTAATGTCTTGCAAGACTTCCCGACCGTCGGTTCCGGGCATGTTTAAATCCAGAAGAATGATTCCTGGACGACGCGCGTCGGAGTATTCGCCTCTTTGGTAAAGAAAATCTAAAGCGTCGTCACCATCAATGCAGTGTTCAATTGTATTTCTGAGTCCCGATTTTCGCAGCGCACGTTTGGTCGCTTCATAATCCTCGGGGCTATCTTCCACGATGAGAATTGTTTGATCAGGCGTCATCATTTCTCAGCCTCCTTCTAAGGTGAAATAAAACGTGGTCCCTTCGCCATAAGTGGATTGTACCCAGATTTTACCCCCATGCCGTTCAATAATTTTTTTTACAAAGGTCAACCCAGCTCCAGTCCCTCCTCCGAATTTGTCGCGTCCGTGTAATCGTTTAAAGATACGAAAGATCGAGCCCAGGTGCTTTTCGCGAATACCAATCCCGTTGTCGCGGACATAAAGGGCAAGTTGCGTTTGAGCCTCCCCGGTTTCGTCATTGATAGAAGAGTCATTGGTAAATCCAATCTCGATCCATTTCTCTGGCTTGTCGTTGTATTTATACCCATTCGTAATCAAGTTGCGGAAAACTTCACCAATTCGAACACGATCACACTTCAAGATCGGCAGTGACTCCGGTATCCGGACATCAATCTCACGCTCAAGCAATGTCACGTGCAGCGAATCGAGAATCCCGTCCAACAGTTCGTTCAAATTGGTTTCTTGAACTGCCATATCCGCTCGGCCAACCCTGGAAAAATGTAGCAAGGAATTGATGAGGTCCTCCATCCGTGTACAGAGTCGTGTGAGCGTGACCAGTTTTTCACGACCCTCTTCGTCCATGAGGTCCCTGTAGTCCTCGTCGAGGAATGACGCATAATTTGAGATCCCTCGCAATGGCTCTTTCAGATCGTGAGAAGCGATGTACGCAAAATCATCAAGCTCCTGATTACTCCTCTCCAGCTGTTTGACAGCGACCGCTAATTCATCTGTTCTTCGACCAAGCGACTCTGTACGCTCTGAGACTCTTTGCTCTAGGATGACGTTCCATTCTTTGATCTTTTCCTCGGCTTGCTTTCGTAAACTGATATCCATGAACGAATTTAAGGAAAAAATCCCCTCATCCGTTTCAATTGAGCTCAGACCAATCTCGACCGGAAACTCGCTGCCATTGCGCCGTAATCCAAACAGTTCTCGCCCATTCTCGGAGGATTTATCGATGGAATTGGTGAATGGAGAAGTGAATGAGAAAAGGGTTAGGGTTAGCGTTGGATCATTCTCGTAGGATTTATCGATGGAATTGGTGAATGGGCCGTCTTGATGTTTAGAATGTGTGTGACGAAATCGCTCTGGTAGGAGCAGGTCGATTGGTTCTCCGACAAGTTCATCTCGTTCGTAACCAAACATTTGATTTGCCGCGGCATTCATCAACACGATAGCGCCTTGAATATCAGCCATAATCATCGCCGTTGGTGCGCCATTCACAGCAATACTAAATCTTTTCTCTGCACGTTTTCGCTCTGCAATTTCAGATGCTAGTTTGTTGTCCCGTTGTTCGATCTGATTCAACATTGAGTTGAAGCCATCATAAAGAACTCCGAGTTCGTCGTTGCCGTGCTTGTCGACTCGGATTGAGTAGTCGTGATTCGAAGAGACAAGCATCGTCGCTTGAGCGAGTTCCATGATCGGCTGGGAAACCAAGCTTTGCAATGAAGCCGCCATGAAGTAAGCAACAATCAGACAGACGATGAGTACCAATGCTCCGTAGAACAAGTCGCGGCGCAACTGGGAATTGAGATGAGTCTTTGTGCCCAGCAAGTAGATGCTCCCGACCACTTCACCATCCTCCTCGATGGGCTGGGCGACATGCAAAAAATCGCCGGTAAATCGTGCCATCGATTCGGCTTCGATTCTTGGAGGATCGAGATGTTCGAAACCCTCTGCCTGATAGGTTGCAAACACCTCGCCATTCGCATCATAAGTACGTGCAAACGCGACGGTAGATTCCAGTTTCAACGTCGACAATACATCTTCGGCGTTGGAAGTATCATCGAAAGCCAGCGCCACAGTGCTATTCGCTCCTAACACATCAGCCAGGGCCGAATATTGATCAATCATAGACAACCTGATCATTCGAGCATCTTTAATCAGGAACGCTGCCCCAGCCGAAGCAAGTACCAATCCCACGATTCCCACGAGTATGACCGTCAACTTAGACCTTATTGTTAGGTTACGGAAAAAACTCATGGCGGCTCAACTCCACTTTGGTGGGTGGTCATTTCTCAGTAAATAATTTTCACGACGTTCAGGCTCATCAGACGACCACTGATTTGAATTCCGGAGGTCTTGACTCCACGTTGATTGATTTCCAAGTTCACTTGTCTTTTTTGATCAATCGTATAGTTGATCATTGATCCCTGCTTCGCCATCCCAGGATAATCCGTGATCAAAAGAACTGGTGAACCTTTCGTTTTGGCGACGATTTCAATTATTCGCTTTCGCATTCGCTCGGCATTCGGTTCGGATGCGATAAATAAAATATGACAAGGTGTATATTCATCTGCTGTCATGAAACGACGAATGATCACATTTTTTTTATGAATCGGCTTCTTTGTGATCGCGTTCAGGTAACCTCCGAAAGGATCTTTCCCAATCACCCCGATTACAAAATCTTTCTGGGGTGCATTTCGGGGCCACGTGGAGTACTTACCGATGTTGTAAATCCAAACTGCTTTTATTGCGCGTTCGTCCTGACCCTTTTGCGCCTCGGCAGGCGCGCACACACACGTTAGGAGTATCATTACAGTGAGCTTGGTTGATTTCTTCATCTGGCAGACTTCACCCTAAGCAGCCGAACTGACCTCTACCCTCCCTTGGACGCGATTACTCGACCCACGCACCAACACAGCCGAGACTTCCGGAATGAAATTGGCAGCTACTCCCCGTCCTGACGCTAGCCAAGCGGGTTTATTGTAACTCCAATTATGACAGATTTCACGCGACTCTTGTCATTTGAGCCTTGCCGAAGTCCAATTTGGCTATTGAAGTTGTCATGGAAAACAGAACGCCGAAAGCGATCTGAGACGAATGCAACAGGTTCCATCGCACCCTCTCGATGGCATCCCATCATCTCATTCTGCGAATACTACTTTCTGTCTGATCTGGAAATTCAACAGGACGCACACGTCGACCATTAACCTGAATTGCTACAAACAATAAGGTGCCTGTGATGAGTGCAAAGACTTTATCCTTGGCGATTCAGATGCTAAGGAGTGTTGAGAACAGCCTATATTTTGTGCCTGAATTGACTTGCATGGCGGACGCTGAGGGGCAACAAGTTTGGAGTGGCTGTGAGGTGTCTCGCTGTTTGCTTGTTGTTTTCCACCAAATGCAAACGCCTGGGCCGCACTCTCGAGCCAGAAAACGCGTGGTGTGTGCTTCAGGTCACCAAAGTTGGTGTGTAGGTCATGCTGAAAACAGCGGCGACGAGTTCGAGAGGAATCGCGGCATCAACGACAGAGTGCAGATTGTGACCACGATCAAGTCGTGAGAGTTACCTCACTTTATTGAAAGTTTGTAACAATTACTCAGGTTGTTCCAGTGTTAATGCCGATAGTGATTATGCGGGTTGTAGGAATGCATGCCGCTGTTGTTTTTTGTGCAGTTTCTGGGGGGGACAAGATTGTGCATCTCAAGTCAAGTTACATTATCGGTTGGCTGTTCATCTTGCTGATTGTTCTCGATCAGCAAGCAAGTGCGCAAAACCCACCTTCTGGAAGTCCAGCGTGGCTCAGCGATGCTTCTTTCATTGCTCCCCTAAAGTCCAACGAAACTTTAACGTTCGCGAATTACCAACCTCCGGAGTTGGCACCTGAGGTACAACCCGATCAGGCTTCCGATGTACCGCCAGCACCGATAGCTGACGAGCCGCCGGAGTCGCCACCTGATGCCAGTTTTGATCTTTTGGACTTGGATCTCGAAACGTTTTCGCAACAGAGGGTCAGGGCTCCCGGGCCGGCACCGGCCACATTGGTTCCACTTGGCGATCCCGACGACATACTGTCTGCAGTCTCGTCCGCCTACGCGACCGCCCCTGTGGATCGCCGAACACCAGCCGCAATTACGCGAATCGACGAGGACATGATCTGGGATTCGGGAGCCCGCAGGCTCACCGAACTCTTTGACATCTACGTTCCCAACACACAAATCGTTAAACACCATTTCAGTTTCGAGCACCTCACACCGCGCGGTCTGGTCAGTGACCTGGAGGACAAGTACCTCTTCCTGGTCAACGGGAAGGTCATGAACCATCAGACCATCACAGGCGCCTTTAGTGAAATACGAGACCTCCCATTGCTCGGGGACATCCATCACGTCGACTTTGTTCGTGGTCCCGGCTCGGCGATGTATGGCCCTGGGGCAATCTCCGGTGTTATAAGTACTGTCACCCACAACGCGATGACGTTCAATGGAACTGATTACACCTTACGTCAAGGTGCACTTGACACGTTCACCACTTTTGAGTTCCGGCATGGAACGAAATTTGACGAGGACTCAGGGCTGTTTGTGTACTTTGGATTGGCTGACTACACAGGTGCAAGTTACAAACGTGCGCCGTTGATGTTCAGTAGCTCTTTTCCGACTCCGTTGAGCATTCCGGATGTTACCGCAGGAGAACCGGTTGAAGTGCCAAATGCCTACCCTAATGATCGGGAGTCTTGGCGCAGCCGAGCAAAAATGAAGGTGCACACCCAGTATACGAATGGGAATTTTGACTTCTGGGTGCGTTATACGCAAGGTGGAGAACAAGCAACTCCGCAAAGGGGGGATTTCGCGTCTGACCCATTTGGAAATCGGCCTCCCGATTTTGACTATGACTCGGTGGAAGCATTCCAGTTTGGATACCTGCAGTTCAGCGTTTTCAGCAGTTATCTATGGGAAATCCATGATGACGTCAGCGTAGAATTTCGACTTGGTTACGACACGATGGATTTTTCGCGGTATTTCTCTCCGTTCAATAGCAGCGATTCTCGCACCAGCAATCCGCATCGCGAAGAGGAATTTCATGGGAGAGCGTTGATTCGCTGGACGCCGAATGAGTCCCATGGTTTTGCTGGAGGCTTTGAATTGTCACGAGGGCATTTTGGTCTCAAAACCTGGAGTTTCAATGACCCTGCCTCAACAATTATCAACGGTACCAACAATATTCCTTGGTATACGACTGGCCATGCCTTTCTTGGCGAACATCAATGGATGATTAATGACCAGTGGACGACGTTTCTGACAGGACGCTGGGACAACCATACCTTCACCAAAACACTTTTTTCTCCCCGCGCTGCCATTGCATATACACCGGATGATGTAAACACGTTGAAGTTCATCGCAACAGAATCGGTGAGGCGACTCCCTGAGGATGTACTCTACGGCGATTTCATCAACGACCGCGGTCTTTCAGACGTAGAGTCGATCAGGTCTCTAGAGTTAAGGTATGAGGCGCGACCATCAGAACCTTGGTTTTTGGGGCTATCCGGTTTCTATCAAGAGTCAGACTTCGTCGGACTCAATGGCGTTGGCAACTCAAATCAGGGGACCTTTGCTGATGTGTCGATGTGGGGGACGGAACTGGAGGTGTCATACCGCACGAAAAGAAGCCGCATCATTGCATCACAAAGCTATACAACGTTAATCGACTTCGAGTTAGTGGGGCCGTTCTCTCTCCCGGATCCATTTGATCTGTCGCAACCCTTCTTTGAGCAACGCATTAGTGCGGCGCCTTACGGATTCGGAAATGATCTGGCAAATCAATCCCCGCACCTCACTAAAATTGCATATCATTGTGAACATGACGACTGCTGGAGTTCTGATACATCGCTCCGAGTGTACTGGGCTTTTCCCGGCGACTCAGATTTGACTGATTTTGATAATGCACGGCTGGAAGCCATCGGTAGCGATAACAGATTGTCAGATCCAGGCTTTCGCGAAGCGTTCCGGGCAAACGTATTCCTGAACTACGCAATCAACTACAAAGCGAATGAGCACATGACGGCACGCCTCGATTTCTTTAACATCCTGGGATGGATTGACCGAGACCTCAATAAAAGAAACTTTATTTTTCAGCCCACGACATATCGAAGTGAAGCCGCAGCAGTCGCGGTCTCGGCGCGGTTGACTTACTAATCTGTCCGAAAGTTGATTCTTGGCCAGGCTTGCATTCTGGTTGTGCAATTCTTCAATCGTCCAGT
>DAOUPA010000468.1 GCA_030626405.1 Planctomicrobium sp. | reverse complement strand
CCGGTCTTTCGCGTCAGACCCGACACATCGCTTCCGATTGAACGGGTGGACGTGTATTACGGCTATGAACGCGACCCTCGCAATCGATTCTGGGCAGACGGTCGGGCAACAGCACGAGAAGGCGTCTGGGAGGCCGAGTGCCCGGTGTTCGATCTCGACGAGCCGCTGTTCGCATTCGCGAACGTCTACTACCGACTCACCGAGCGTCAACGGCGTGAGGGCGATCCAGAGACCTTCGCACTCAGCGTGTCCCGCGCTGCGTACCCCGATGCGTTGTACGATGCAAAAGTGAAGGCCACTGAACAACCGCGTCGCTTGATCGATGATTTCGGCCGCGGCTTCCACGACTGGTATACATTGAACGCCAACAATCGGCATCATTGGTTGCTCTCGACTCGCAAGCTAGTCGATCCGCGGTGGGAAGCCCCTCGCGATGCGAAACTTTCGTTCGAAATTAAACCAACGGAAGCACGCAACACACTCGCGGTCCAATTGAAGACGGATTCGTGGCGTGGCCACAGTGGACGAAGTCCCGAGACATGGACGGCACTGGTTCAACTCGCAAAAGCAGGCCGTCAGCGTGTTGAACTGGCCGCAAACGCATTTACGAATCCTTCAGGTAAGACGCTCGACGACTGGTATGGCGTCACGGAACTCATCTTTCAACCCGGAGCGAAGTCGCAGCACTCATCCTCCAATGATCTCGCAATGTGGAGCGGTGAAGTCCCCAATTTCTTTGAACTCCGTTGGACTGGCGGCGAACCCGTTCGAAGACGAAAGCCCTTCCTTGCATCGAGTCGCCGTGCCGCTGGTGGCCTTGACGACGCCGAGTTTCAGAAAGCGATCAAAGACTCAATTCGGCAAGAGCAGATCGACGACGAGTCGAGTGGGCCGGGTCAACGAGCGGGACGACGACTCTCCAGCAAAAAGTTAGTAGACCGCGACGCAAATTTGTCACCACATAGCCGGAACGGCGTTGCGCTTGATCCGGTCTACGAAATTTCGGAAACCTCGGCGGACGTCATTGTCTACGGTTCCACACCGGGCGGCGTTTGCGCTGCGATCGCGGCTGCTCGCGAAGGCGCTTCGGTCATTCTTCTGGAACCGACGGACCACGTTGGCGGAATGAGCACCGGTGGTCTGAGCCACTGCGACTCTAACCAGATGGTCCGCAGCACTTTGATGGGACTCTTCAACGAGTGGCACACGCGCGTGGTCAAGGACTACACGGATCGCGGGCTCAAGGCCCCTTACGACCCGGCGAAGAAGGACCAGTCGAAGTGGACTTTCGAGCCGCACGTCGCGATGCGGGTGACCTTGCAGATGCTCGACGAGGCCGGGGTCACCGTGCTGACCGAGAGTTATCTGAAATCGGTCACCAAAGAAGGCCCGCGAATCACTTCGCTGGTCACGAAAAACGGCACGTTCACTGCCAGGGTGTTTGTTGACGGCAGCTACGAAGGCGACCTGATGGCAGCCGCAGGAGTCGACTGGACGATCGGTCGCGAAGGCCGTGAGGAATTCGGTGAGTCGCTGGCGGGGAAGCAGTTCCCGAAGAAGAAGATGAACATCAGCGGGTTTGATGAGAACGGAAAACTTCTGCCACTGGTCACCACCGATGATGCGAGGGCGGAGGAGGCTGGCGACAAGAAGATCATGACTTACAGCTTTCGGCTGTGCCTGACTACGGACCCGAAGAACCGCGTGCCGATGCCCAAACCGGACAATTACGACCCGGACCGGTTTGAGGTTATCCGCCGATATTTGAAGTCTGGGGGTAACACCAACGCGGTTGGCTTCGATGCGTATGCACTGCCTGCGAGCCAGATTGTGGGCATCGGTACCCTGCCTCTTCCAAACCAGAAGTTTGACGGTAACAACTCGATCAGTCGTCAGTTTTCGATCGGTTTGGTCGGCGGGGCCAACGAATGGCACTCGACCGATGAAGCGGGAAGAAAGAAGATTTGGGAAGCGCATAAGCAGTACACGCTCAAGTTCTTCCACTTCCTCACGACCGATCCGGTCGTGCCCGCTGCGATCCGCAACCGATACGCGAAGCTCGGCCTGTGCAAGGACGAGTTCGCCATCTACGACCACTTTCCGCCTGCGCTCTATGTACGCGAGTCGCGTCGTATGAAAGGCATGTATGTGATCAGCCAGAAGGACATTCACGAAGAGCCGATCAAGGACGACCCCATCGCCATCTCGTCCTTCCCAATCGACTCGCACGACGTCCAACGCGTCGCTCTGAAGGGCGGGGGCGTGATCAACGAGGGGACGATCTTCCCAGTGCGGAATCAGAAGTTGAGACAGGGCTATGCGTACCACGTGCCGTACCGCTCGATCCTGCCCCGGCCCGAGCAGTGCGACAACCTGCTTGTACCCGTCGCGCTGTCTTGTACGCATGTGGGCATTTCGTCGTTGAGGATCGAAGGCGCCTGGATGGTCATCGGCCAAGGCGCGGGCGTTGCCGCGGCACTGGCGGCGAAAGACAACGTACCCGTACAGGAACTCGAGTACGCAAAACTGCGGGAGCGGCTGTTGGCTCAGAAGCAGGTTCTCGACTTGCCTGAGGCGTCTGATGAACCGACCGCAACCGCGCCTCGTTCTTCGATCAATCCAAAGATGCTGCAGGGCATCGTGCTGGATGACGCGGACGCGACGTTGACCGGGCATTGGACACGCTCCACCAACTTCAAGCCCTTTGTCGGACGCAGCTATATCCACGACGAGCGCAAAGGCGACGGGAAGTCCACCGCGACCTTTCGATTCAAAGCGCCAAAGTCCGGTCGATATCAGGTGCTCATGGCTTACTCGGCTCATGAAACCCGAGCGAAGAATGTCCCCGTGACCGTTTCGTCAAGAACTCACCGCAAAAATATCGCGGTCGATCAAACCGCGCCACTTCCCGACGGCAAAGCCTTTCGCCCGATCGGCACAGTCGATATTGAGGCGAACGTTGAAACCATCATTCAAATCACGAACGCAGAGACTGCCGGGTTTGTTATCCTGGACGCCTTGCAACTGCTGCCCATCGAATCGGAGTTGAAAACAGATGAATAGATTAGTTACAGCAGGCGTGGTGGCCGCGTTGTCGTTTCAGCTTGCGGCAACTGGCAAGGGGTCCGAGCAGTCTGACAAACCAGATTCCCTGCCCAATGTCCTGATGATCTGCATCGATGATCTGAACGACTGGGTCGGCTTCCTCGAAGGTCATCCTGAAGCGGTCACTCCTCATATGGATGCGCTGGCAAAGCGGGGCCGGAATTTCACTAATGCCCATTGTGCCGTGCCGGTCTGTTCCGCCTCACGTGCCAGCATGATGTCGGGCCTCGCGGCGACGTCGACCGGCAGTTATGAACTCGGTCCTCGATACGAGGAGCTACCGGCGCTCACCGATGTCCCCACGATTCCACGATACTTCAAAGACAATGGCTATTACACCCTGTCAGGCGGAAAGGTTCTGCACCACGGTTTTAATGGAAGGTTAGCCGGCGACATTGACCGGTCTCTCGGCCGAAAGAAAAGTCCCACGCCGAAGAAGCCATTGAACCGTCCCGCCAACTGGAGCAAAGCGTGGGATTGGGGAGCGTATCCGAAAAACGACGCCGAGATGGCTGAGGTCCAACTGGCCCAAAACGCAGCCAAAGCGCTTCAGGAAGATTTTGACAAACCGTTCTTTATGTCGGTCGGCTTCTTTCGGCCTCATGTTCCGCTCTATGTTCCGCCCAAGTGGTTTGATCTCTACGACGCAGAATCCTTCACGCTACCACGTAATCCCAAGTCAGACCTTGATGATCTTCCGAAGAATTTTCTCAGCATCAACGACTATGCGGTTGCTCCGACTCATGCCGAGGTCGTCAAGCACGGTAAGCAGCGAAGCTTGACGCATGCCTACCTGGCATCCATCAGTTTCGTCGACCATTGCGTGGGCATCGTTCTGAATGCCCTGAAATCCAGTCCCCACGCCGAGAACACCCTGATCGTCCTCTGGAGCGATCACGGATTTCATCTGGGTGAGAAACAGCATTGGGCCAAGCGCACCCTGTGGGAAGAATCCACGCGAGTTCCGCTCCTGTTTGCCGGACCGGGCATCAAGCGCGAGAAGGCATGCCCGGAACCCGCCAGCTTGCTCGACATCTACCCAACGCTGGTTGATCTGTGCAATCTGCCAGAAAATCCACACCTCGAAGGACGTTCTCTCGTCCCCCAACTCAACGACCCAACAACGTCCCGAGACCGACCGGCAATTACGTCTTCGTATTTTGGCAATCACTCCGTGCGTTCCCGGGATTGGCGACTGATTTCGTATCACGACGGAGCCAAGGAGCTCTATGATCATCGGACCGACCCGGATGAATTCGACAACCTTGCAGACGATCCCGCTCATCAGGCCATCATAGACCAGCTTTCACGCTGGTTGCCGAAAGCAGCCACACCTGAGTTCAAAGCCAAATCCGAGCGATCCCGTGTGCGTGCAATTAGGACTCCCTCCCTATGACTTTTTGCTGTCTATTCGTTGCCTGTCTCGTGAGTTGCCCCATCGAACTGTGTGGGCGTACCGCTTGACTTGGAAAAAAATTCTGTGCTGTGACTCAACGATGCTGACGAGAAAATCAACTGAAGGAAGACAGCTTTCTCTCGCACAGACATTCAGATGATGCCCGGAAAAGGGTAAAGTACTCCAACCGTCTGATGGCACAGCGAGAAACTGACCGTTTTTTGATTTCAGTCCGAGTTTTCCGTACGTTATCTCAACGTACTTCGGAACAGTTTTATTCCGCCGAATTCTGCGAATGATTGTCAGTTTTCGTGTTATACAGCTCTCGGGATTTCGCCTGAATTAAGTGAAACCGATCATGATCTGCACGAAGACGTGAACCGGACGCCGAGGATGGAAACAAGAGAAACTCCGCTTGTATCTGAAATCAATAGAACCCAAACCGGGAGCATTTCCATGAATGACACAAAGGCCTCAGTTGACGGAGTCACTAAAGGGATGCGTTGGACCGCGCGCATCATAGGCCTGCTCAACGGCCTTGTCTGGGCGTCTCAAGTACCTGGCATTTTAGATCACTCCAGCATCCCGTTGCCCATTCCGTTACAGGTTGCGATGTTGGTGACTCCGCTTCTAGGCGCGATTGTCGCTTGGCGCTGGGAGTATATCGGAGGGGCAACGCTGCTCATCTGCGCCCTTCTTTTTTGGGTGTTGCCGCCAATCTCTGATGGTCGCATTCCGATGCCAACGACCGGTGACTTGATCCTTCTTCCTGGACTGCTCGCCGGCATTCTGTTCCTGG
>DAOUPA010000344.1 GCA_030626405.1 Planctomicrobium sp. | reverse complement strand
TTGACAGCAGTCCCATTGATGGTGGTTCCATTCTTGAGAGTCACCTCATCACTCAACAGAGACGCAGGGCGTGCCAGACCAATCGCGAGAATGATCAGAAGTATTCGGGGCGAAGTGTTCATGCAATTCGTTCCACGGCTATCAGTCGGCAAGGCAGGGTGTGCGAAATGTCGTTTTTTAAACCTGAGCCGAAGCCTGGGCGTCAGGCTGATCTGTATAAACGCTGGCAATCAATGCTCAGCAAGATCGTTTTGATATGACTTCTCTCGCTATCGACTCCATCATTCAGCATCTGTCACCGAAATGCCAGTAGTTTTATTCCAATCAAAACGTTCCGCCTGATTTGATGGACCAGCGAGAGTCTTTCTGTCCTGTCTGTTGTGGTGAACAGGAACTCTGGAGAAACTTTGCGGACTGTTGCTTCGCTTGTGAAGAGCTCGAATTTCAATTCAAGTAATATTTCACCACACACTTAAAGTGTGTGGTGAATCTTGCGGGTTCGTAAGTCATTGCACATAAATGTGATACGACGAATTGAGACGCTTCGTCGCAGTTTTAGTTGAAGTTTATCAAAATAAACTGTGGGGCGAATTCATCTTACTCTCAGAAGAGGAACTTGTTTGTGAGTGCTGGTGAGTCAAAACAGCTTGATTCTGCTCTTTTGACGATTTGGCATCGTGACTATTCCTCGCGTGTTGATGCCTTCCTGTTTGGATTGCTTCGGGATCGAACCTTGGTAGACGAAGCACTGCAGTCAACATTTACCAAGGCACTGACAGCAGGAGGCGTCGTTCAGTCTGGTTCGGAAAAAGCCTGGCTGTTTCAGGTTGCCTACAACGAAGCGATGGCAATTCGGCGCAGAGCCACAATTGACAACCGAGCGATTCAGAAGCTTCAGGAAGAAAACAGAACCAACGACGCAGGAACAGAGAGTCAGACTCAACCACTTGTGAGCCTTCTTCAAAAAGAAACGATTCAGAGGGTTCGTCTTGCAGTGGAGCAACTTTCTGAACAGCAGAGAGAGGTTGTTCAGAAGCGGATTTACGACGGGAAAACTTTTCGACAAATCGCCGACGAACTTAACGTTCCCATTGGAACGGCTCTCACACGAATGAGAGCCGCCCTGCAAGCCCTCCAGAAAGCATTGAAACACGACTCCGAAATACGATGAAAACAACGGACACAAACAACTCGGAACTTTTGCTACGAGCATTTCGTTATTACAACGATGAGATGTCAGTTCCAGAACAAACCGAGTTCGAGCAACATCTTGGTAGCGACCTTGCAACGCAAGAAGCGCTTGCCGATGTTGTTGTGATTCAGGAGTCTCTGCTCCTGAAGAGCGATTCTGTTCAGGTTCGTGCGAAGCCGTCATCGTTGAGTCTTTCGAAAGTTGCGGCATTGCTCGTGACAGCGGCAAGCATCGCCACGATCATTCTCAGCGGCACACTGTCGCCCGGTTCAAAGGATTCATCGGAAACGGATGTTGCCGCAATCACCGGAGATGTTGAAGCAGTCAGCCTGTGGACGCTCATGGGGCACGAACGCGATGAACCGGAAGCAGAGAGCGATGCGAATGCGGTCTCAATTGCTGCGGCAGTCATTGATGTTCCAGACTGGATGTTTGCAGCCGTTGAAGCCGGTGACCACGACGAAGATTTGGATATCCTCAACTTTGATAATGACGAGGAGACTCTGTGAAAATTGCATTCCCTGTTTGGGTGGTCCTAGCGCTGACGAGCGTTCTGTTCGTCCGTTGTGCTGTTGCACAAAAAACTGCTGCTTCTCTCTCTTCAGATCATGAAGCGACAGCACTGACCTTTGCGAAGCGTCACCATGCGGAGCTTGCGTCGCTTCTGGATCAACTCAAAGAAATGGATTCGCAGAAATATCAGTCTGCTATTGAGGAGTTGTTTCGCACGAGCGAGCGGCTCTCGCGATATCAGGACCGGATGCCGGATCGCTACAAAGCTGATCTCGAAATCTGGAAAATCGATTCGCGAGTTCGTCTGATCGTTGCCCGGTCTGTGAATGGGATGGAAGACGAGACTCGCTCGCAAGTGAAAGGACTCTTACTGAAGCGAAACCAAATTCGATACCGCCAACTTACCAATGAACGGCAAAAGCAACAGGACCGTTTGGAGCGTCTCGACGAACAAATTTCACAGTTGGAAAACGAAAGCGAGACTCTCGCCGAACGTGATCTTGATCGCCTGATGCGATCTGTTCGCAATCGCTCCAAGGCACGTAAGAAGTCTTCGACAGCGAAGACGACTCCCGTCGCCACGAAGACTTCGAAATCAAAGAGCAAAAAGAAAACATCACCAAAAAAATAATATTGACGTTCAAAGATTGAATTCAGCAATCTTCGAGAAGTTCAAATAAGGTCTCTCAATGCAATTCGTGAAACTGACTCTCTGTGCAATCGTTTTCGGTGCGTTTGCTATTTCGGCGCCGTGCGAATCTCACGCAGCGGACGTCATTAAAGATGTGCGACAGCGGTTTCAAGCAGTTGGAGTTGAGGAAGTCCCTGATTTTCAGCAGCACGTTGTCCCTTTGATGGGGCGGCTCGGATGCAACGGCAGAGCTTGCCATGGTTCTTTCCAGGGGCAAGGAGGATTGCGACTTTCGCTGTTTGGGTATGACTTCAAAATGGACCACGATGGTCTTTCCGAACGACTCGATACAGACGATCCTGTAGAAAGTTACGCACTCCAAAAAGCGACTCTTCAGGAAACCCACGAAGGTGGGAAACGTATGGCAGTCGACAGTTGGGAATACAATGTCTTCCTCCGCTGGATTGAAGGCGGGGCAAAGCCGGTGGAGACTCCGAAGAAACTCGTGAAACTCAACGTCACTCCATCGGAAATTGTCTTCACTGCAAGAGAGCAGTCCAAACCTCTCAAAGTCATCGCAGTTTGGGAGAATGGAACGCAGGAAGATGTCACTCCTCTTTGTCGCTACTCCACCAACGACGACATGATCTGCTCAATTAATGAAGATGGGATTGTTTCTTCAGGTGATGTCGGCGATGCACATGTTGTTGTTGCTTACGATGCAGCCATTGTGCCGGTCCCAATCTTGCGACCGGTTTCGGATCAGACAGGTCACCGATATCCACAAATTGCCGGTCGCACGGAAGTAGATCAACACGTCATCAGTAAGCTGAGAAAGCTCGGGATTGTTCCGTCCGATGTTTGCACCGACGCCGAGTTTTTGCGTCGAGTTAGCCTTGATATTACTGGAACTCTGCCGACCGCGAATCAGGTTCGAGAATTTCTTGCAGATAGTTCGCCGAAGAAACGTGAGCAAAAAGTTAACGAACTTCTTGAGACCCCTGCTTACGCTGCCTGGTGGACCGTGCAACTTTGTGACTGGACCGGTTGCTCTGACCAGTTTTTGAACAACGTCAATCCTGCCCGACGGAGAAACGGTAGTAAAGATTGGTACGACTGGATTTACAAACGAGTCGTGGACAATGTTTCTTACGACACACTCGTAGAAAACATTGTCGTTGCCTCTAGCCGAGAAGACGGAGAATCGTACCGCGACTATTGCGAGCGCATGAGTGGATACGCCCACGACAAAGACGCTTCCTTCTCTGATCAAAAGGGTTTGATCTATTACTGGGGGCGAAGTAATTTTCGCCAGACTGAAGACCGGGCCATTGGATTTGCGTACACGTTTATGGGAACTCGAATCCAATGTGCCCAGTGCCATAAGCATCCCTTCGACGTTTGGACACAAAACGATTTCCAGGAGTTTGAAAAGTTCTTTGCACGAGTCAACTTCGCTCGAAACGGCTCGGACCGAAACGCCTACAACGCCATGATAGAAGAGCTTGGTTTGAAAGGCTTACGCGGGAATGAACAGAGAAAGGCCGTTGAGAAATTACTGAAGCAGGGAAAAACCATTCCGTTCCCTGAACTGGTGATCAACAAGCCTCGCGTGAGTGCCGCTGCTCGAAAGAAGTTGCAGCAGGCAAAGGCGAAAGGTCGAAAAGTCAACATCCCTGCAAAGACAGCAAAGCTTTTGGGTGAGCAAGTCGTCGACGTCGAAAACATTCCCGACCCGCGTACTGCTCTAATGGATTGGCTTCGCGAAAGCCCAACACAACTCTTTGCGAAAGCATTCGTCAATCGCGTTTGGGCGAATTACTTCAATCGAGGAATTGTTGAACCGACGGATAATCTTTCAAAAGGAAACCCTCCTTGCAATCAAGCCTTGCTCGACTATCTCGCTCAGGGATTCATCGACAGCGGCTACGATATGAAATGGGTTCACCGTGAAATATGTCTTTCTGATACTTACCAGCGTTCCTGGAATCCCAATGAAACGAATAAGCAAGACGAGCGGAATTTCAGCCGTGCGGTTCCTCGCAGAATGCCTGCCGAACTTGTCATTGATGCTCTCGCGATGGCGACCGTAAACGATGAACGAGCAACGAATTTCACCTCGGACCTTTCAAACAGAGCACTCCTGAGAACGTCTCCTCCTCGAAATGCGAATTCTGGTCCGGACTATGCACTTGCTGTCTTTGGTCGATCCACTCGCGAAAGCAATTGCGATTGCGATCGCTCCTCCGAAGCAAGTTTGCTGCAGACGTTATTTGTACGAAACGATCAGGACACCTTGGCAATGCTCGATGCTCGCCAGAGTTGGCTCGCCCAGTATGTCAAACAGAACAACACGAACGACGCAAGCCAACAACGCATTGAAAGACAACGCGTTGCCGGAGAGAAGCAATTCAAGAATCTGATGCGGCAACTGGTGAGAGCCAAGAAGGCCGGGAATGAAAAACAGATCACCGCTGCCGAACGTCGTGTTGAAGCAATTGAAAAACGACTCGAGTCTCTTCCAAAACAAAAAGATAAGAAGCTCGCCGACTTCGATGCAGCAAAGATGATTGAAGAGGCATATCTGCGGACTGTCAGTCGATTCCCGACTGATCATGAGCGCGAAATTTCACTCGCTTACATTGAGAACAGCAAAGATCCCGGCACTGGCCTGAAGGACCTCCTCTGGGCGTTGATCAACACCAAAGAATTCATGGTCAATCACTAGAAGGAGTTGAGGGGGAGGGGCTAGAGGCAAGGGGGATAGTTTTCAGCCTTGTCTCGCGAAATCAGCTGAAAAACATATTCAAACAAATCACATAACAAGGAAACGACAAATGGCTCTGCATAAAACTTGCGATGGAATGGCGCGACGAGATTTTCTTAAAGTCGGCGCCGTTGGAGCGTCGTCACTCAGTCTGGGATCGTTCCTCCAGATGAGTGAAGCAGGTGAAATTCAGCAGGCAGCGAAAGCGAAGTCTGCGATATTTATCAATCTCCCTGGTGGTCCATCACACATGGACACGTTCGACTTAAAGCCGAATGCTCCAGAGGAGTTCCGTGGGGAATTCAACCAGATTCAGACAAAAGTCCCAGGCATTGAAATTTCGGAACACCTTCCAAAGCTCGCTTCCGCGATGGATAAGTTCGTCATTTTAAGAGGCGTCAGCCATACATTGGCGGCCCACCGACTTGGTTCGGAATACATCAATTCTGGGAACCGCCCGCTGCCTTCTCTTGAATTTCCAGGATATGGCGCAGTCGTGACACGTCTCATGCCAGGACAGCCCGACTTGCCACCGTTCGTTTCGATTCCACGTTCAACTCAGACTCCTGGCTACTTGGGAGTCAAGTACGCTCCGCTGCACACAAACAGCACCCCGACGCCAGGCCGACCGTTCTCAGTTCGTGGGATTACTCTTGGAAATGGTGTCACGATCTCTGATGTCGAAAATCGACAAAACCTGTTGAACAACCTCGACACCGCCTTCGCTGGTTTTGAGAAAGAGAATCAACTGCTCGAAGGGCTCGACCGTTTCTCGCAGCAGGCACACTCGATGATCACATCGAAGCGCGCTCGAGATGCCTTTGATGTCAGCAAAGAAAATCCTCAGTTCGCTGCTCAGTTTGGCGAAGGAGCCTTCGGGCAAAGTTGCCTATTGGCAACACGACTCGTTGAATCCGGAGTCCGTTTTGTTACGGTCTCCACCGGTGGCTGGGACACGCACCGCGACAACTGGAATAAATTGAAGACAACGCTTCTCCCAAGTCTTGACGAAGGTCTTGCTGCTCTGTTCCAGGGTCTGGAAGAGAAGGGCTTGCTCGAATCAACCGCTGTTTTTGTCACCGGTGAATTCGGTCGTACGCCCAAGATCAACACCGAGCGCGGCGGACGCGATCACTATCCACGCTGCATGTTCATGCTGATGGCAGGTGGTGGAATCTCTGGCGGACGAGTTCTCGGAGAGTCCGACGCCAACGCGACGGAACCGCTCAACGACGGTTTCAGCCCAGACGACGTCGCCGCCTCGTTCTATCACAACCTGGGAATCGATCATACGAAAGAATTTAAAACAAACACCGGTCGACCAGTCATGATCGTTCGAGAAGGCAATGTGATCGATGAATTGTTTGCGTAAGAGCTAAGTAAATCTCTTACTGTTTCAGCGTGAAAAGCCCGGCATTTTCAAAATGCCGGGCTTTTTCTTTTGGCAATTCTATTGACACTTCATTGCCGTGATCACGTTCTCTTCAGCATTCCATTCTGGAACAATGTCGAAGAGATCAACTTGCATCGCTCGTTCGATGTCCGCGTGCATTTGCAACTTGACGAGGTTCTCTGCACCAAGGCTGCCAAAGATTGCCTGCCGGAACTCTTCTGAATTTATTGGTCGAGACCGATAAAAGTCGACAGCCATTTGTGCCTGAATATCTGCGACTTCAAATTCGTGTGACGCCAGCAGTCGGTCAATAACAGCACCGGCAAGTAGGATGTCTTCTGCTGTCAATTGCCGATTCGTTCCAGCACAAACGAGATGAACCGGAAGTTTCAATTCAATGAGCGTTTGAGTAACGGCACTCAAATTGACGAACGCGCCGGTGAAAATTCGACTAGCTGCGCGGCAACGCTCGAGCGTATACGTTCCGTTTGTTGAAGTGAAGATGACCTGCTTCCCGGCGACAACTTCTGGAAGATACTTCAGTGGAGAATTATCAAGATCAAAGCCTTCAATCCGCTGGCAGTGCCGTTCTCCACCGAGTAAGCGGTTTTCTGATGGAATCGTTGCTGCGATTTCTCTTGCTTGCTCAACTGTCGAACAGGGAATCACCGCTGTCGCACCACCAGCAAGTGCGTGTAAAACTGTTGTCGACGCCCGCAGGACATCAATCATAACCGCGGCTTGCCCGCTCAGATCAACTTGTTCGGCAAACGCCGGCAGCATTGCAACATGAATTGGAATCATGCCGTCAGTTTATACCGATGAATGCTCGTTTGAAAAGAAGGGCAGAGCGGTCAGTGAACTTCAATTTCATTTTCGAGATTGAGTTCACCGTATTCATCGAGGGCGACTTGAGTGGCGAGTTGCTTCGCGTAGTACGTAGTCGTCGATCCTGAGAGAATGATTGAATCGCCC
>DAOUPA010000770.1 GCA_030626405.1 Planctomicrobium sp. | reverse complement strand
TGTTGGAGTTTCTTCGATTGGAAGCCCATTATGATCGAGATGCCTGGAACCTGACACCACTCACGCTGGTTCACGAAATTCTTGTTCGCAATTCCTTACTCGATGCCGCAGATGTTTGGGAGTCGACGTTCGAAATGCAAACCGCTGACCTTGCCGATCAACATTTGAAAGATTTACGCCGGTTGCAAAAACGATACGGAATGAAGATGCCAACCGTGACTGATCATCTCCGAGAACGATTTGTCAAACCCCTCGCAGTCAACAGAATGGTGTCGTTGGTCAAACAGGCAATCAGTGACGCTCGGAGTGGCGACGTTGATTCGGAAGCATTTCAGATTCTTTATGAAGAAGTTGATGACTACCTTGATGATTCCTGGGGATCAGGAGTTGATATTCCAGACTGGCTGCGTGCACTGGAACGCGAAGTGAGTGAAGTTTCACACCCGGACGATGGTGGACGCCCTGGCACGGAAGCAGACTTGGATGTTTTGTCCGTACCGATCACTCGTTCTGAATTCCACAAGCAAGTGATCAACTGGAAGGAAAACCTCGGGAAACGAAACAAACCTCGTCTTCCAAAGAAAGATACCGAATTGCAGTCCGGCGAGTCAGGCTCGCAAGAGGCCGAACCATTTGACGATGAATAAAGGTCGTGAAAGGATTGAAGGGGAGAGGGAGCGAGAGGAAGAAGCGGAAGGGGACGAAATGATGTCCATTTCGCTCCTTCGTCTTTTTCGTTTCTTTCGTGGTAAATCACTTTAAGCAATAAGAAATGATCATCGCGGCGAAATTTGACTTCACACGATGCTTTCCAAAGACGTACAAAACGTAAGACAATCTATCACACTCTGGGATCACGCCTGAAACGTTACGTATGTCGTTTTTGAATTCTTCCATTCTGGCCGGTCTTGCATTCATTGCAGTGCCGATCGTGTTGCATTTCCTGCTGAAACAGAAGCCGAAAAAGCTGCTGTTTCCGGCGCTGCGTCTCATCCAGCAGCGCAGGCGCCAAAGTGTTCGTCGACTTCGCTTAAAGCATTTCTGGCTGTTGCTGCTGCGAATGCTTGTGCTTGCCATTATCGTTCTTGCGATCGCGCGTCCGTCGCTGCCGCCTGCGAATTACAACTTGAGTCGGTTCGAAATTGGAATTCTCTGCGCCGTGATTGCCTTCGGCGTTGCTTCCTATTTCCTTTTTCTGCGGCGACTACGAAGTCGGTCACTCGTTAAGTATCAGCATGAAGAGAAACGTTCACGGCTGCGAAACATCGCGACTGCGAGCACGTTGCTTGCTCTGGGTGCTTTTGTGGGGTGTCCTTATCAACAGAGGATTTCTGGAGAACTGCGAGACCCACGTCCGATTCGTGATATCGATCTCCCGGTCGCAGGCATCATGATTTTTGACACCAGCCTGAGCATGTCGTACTTGCAAAAAGGAAAGACATCGCTGGATCGGGCACAGGAAATTGCCAAAGAACATTTGCAGACCCTGCCGGTGGGCAGTCGAATCGCGATTGCTGATAACTCCAACGATCGCCCAATTCTGTTTCAGTCTACAATGCTCTCTGCTCAAGGAAGGCTGGACAGTTTGGAAATTCATCAAGTTGCATTGCCTCTCGATGAACGGCTGCACCTCGCCCTGAAGGCTCAACAGGATGACCGGACTCGAACGCTCTCGAGTCAGTCAAACGTTCAGGCAGATGCACGCAAAGATCGTTACATTCGACGTGTTTACATCTTTACCGATCTGACAAAATCTGCTTGGAAGGACCGAAGTTCGGAGTTGTTGCAAG
>DAOUPA010000762.1 GCA_030626405.1 Planctomicrobium sp. | reverse complement strand
TGATGTAGCAGGAGTTAATACCTCGATCCGTGAGGTAGTTAATCGCTGTCTTACGTTTTGCCGATGTGTTGTAATTTTCGTAGTTGCCCAGGAAATTTTCGGGATCGTCACACCCCGCTTTGAGCCAATACGGACCGTCGCGAAACTTCAAATAGCGAATCTTGTTTTTTGCGGTCCCCACCGATTCAAGCCGCCCCCATTTCCAAAACCCAACAGCTGTCTCGGATGTTTTCATGACTGTGAATTGACCGGTTTTTCCATCAAGTCTGTGATTGTCGCTGCGGGTCTTGAATTTCCAGTCTCCCAATTCGTCTGCCGAGAAACGAACTTTCCAGACATTTCCGTTCAAGCCTCCCTGAGCATTGCCGTCATAGAAACCGGGAACTTGAAACTGCACCCCATTCGGACTCGTAAAATTCACATCGAGTCGCACGGCAAATGGATTTGGATCGCCGCGCCCCAGAGAATCGGGGCCGGCAAAGGCCAGTTCGATCTTCGACCACTTTGCAAACGGCCCACGGTCATCTGCATCCACTCCAGCAGTGAAGCAAACGGTCAGGAGAAGTGTCGGTAGCAGCGCGAATCGCATCGTTTTCTTTCGTAGGTAGATCACGGTTGTTGAACTGCATCCATCAGCCGTTTCATCGCCTGGTTTGTCGGGTTCTTCTCGCCACTGTACCAGCCTTGAAGTTTTGCATCGTTGTATGAGACGACAATATCCAGGCTGGGAATGACCCACATTGCGCGGGGGCCACCATGTCCGAACGCACCGTACGTATCGTGGGGTGCGTCAGGCCAGAACCGGGTACCTTCGCGATCAACGCCATTGATCCACCACAGCCAACTGTAGCTACCGAAATGGTCGGTCTGGTTATCAGGTTTGTTCATCGAGCCGATTGATCGCTGACCGGGAATCATCTCCGCCGCCTTGAGGCTCGCACGCGGAATGGAGTTCGGCAACGGACTGCTGACCGCCATCACCGCATGTTTACGGCTGACTAGTTGCTTCCCGTGCCAGTCTCCCTTACGTAAGTAGAGCAAGCCGAAGCGGGCGAAGTCGCGAACGGAAATACTGACACGGCCAGGCCGGTTCTTCGTCCCAAATGCCATCATTGTTGGGTTGTCCTGGCATCCAAGTTGGTCAGTCAACAGTGATTGAAATACCTGCTTATCGACTTTGTCGTAAGTTGTATTGTAGACCTTTAAGAACAATGTGTCCCAAAACAAAGCCATCTGCCAGTCGTTATAGTCGAATGCAGTTCCCGGCTGATCGACCAACTGGTAACAGGAAGTCTGATTGGCGAAATGCCGCCACGCGATCTCTGTGTCTTTGAAGTTGAGTTGCTCATTCAGTTTTTTGAGTCGTGGTTCCCAGCGAATCACTTTTTCATCCAAGCTCTCAATCCGACCCTCTTCGACCGCTTTGAAGAGGAGGTGCGAATACAGCGGTTTGCAAGCTGAAGCCAAATCAGTGCGGCGACTTACGTCACCCCATGAATAAACCAGGTAACCGTGCCTCACGACACAACCTCTGCCGCCAACGAACTTGCTGAAAACCGCCAATTTGGCCGCATCGAGACCGACGTCGCCAGACGTCTTTTTTTCCCAATTCGTCCCTGGAGTGACGGCCTCGACTTCCTCAGCGTGCAGTTCACTTGCCAGCCATCCACCCACAGCAAACGTCGCAACCATCACCAGCAGTCTCATCCAAGGCATATCGTTCTCCAGAAAAGGATCAAGGTGTCCGGCAAGAGTGTATCGAGGTGCTGACACTCGGGAAACGCACAAGCGATGCGTTGTGTACGTAGTGAGATGTTCGACGTTCCCGACCAGAGAATCGAGCGACACGTCCTCAACAGTGGTCAACGAAAATGAGTTCCACATGGAATGATGGAATTCGTTGCGAACAAACTGCGAGGCTCAGCAAAACACTTCTCGCCCATGTCCAATCGCACCAGATCTAAAAAGAC
>DAOUPA010000626.1 GCA_030626405.1 Planctomicrobium sp. | reverse complement strand
GTTCAGTCTGCGTCAGCAGTGACGGGTCGATCCGCGAGTCTGAACAGGTAATGAACAAGGCCAACGGCTGTTGTCCGTCAACGAGTGTTTCAAACAATCGTTGCTTTGAACTGAAAACGCCATCCTGAAATTGGTGAATACCTTCAACGAGCTTCTGCATGAGAATTATCTCCACGGTTTTTTGTCGACCCAAATATGTTCGCGCACGGAATAAATCGAGGACGTCGATGGAAAGCATTCGACGAATTGGTGGTGGTGACTCCGCGACGAAATTATTTGGTGAGTCAAAATTGCATATTGCAGGTTTGAAACACGAGCAACACAGTGTCAGCGAGACGATGAATCTGTCGGGTAGGTGCAGTCGCTGAGACGAAAACCTTCGGTCAGCGCGCAGCCACCTCAGAGAGCTGGCTCAAAAAAACGACAGCTACAGAAGGCGCAGCCTAAATCACCAGAGGTGCGCGGAGGCCGTTGGCAAGCTGGTGACCAATAATCGCTTGCGAATGTCTACCATACGAAGATGTTTGATGAAGCGGATGACTGGTTCTGTAAAATAGGCAGACATTATTACGATGATGCCTCAATCGTCGTCGAGTCGAAGAGGTGGCAACCAACTCTTCCTCAGAACTTTCTCCGTCGTCTTCAAAAGGGCACTCTGTCTCGGATGACTCTGTCCATGTCATTCCGACAAGCTGAGGAAGAGTCAAGACAGCGAAGGAGCAAAGAGAGACTATCACAGGCAAGAGCCGTGAAAAAAATCGTCGCTTTGTAAGACGCTCTCTCAGCACTGTTTATCACCTGTTCCTAACATACCACTAAGGTATCGGAAAATGTCTCCAAAGGGCTACTTGAATTTAAGAGAAATGTCGAAATGAATCTCAGCTTCTCTCATGCACCGGAGTGTTCAGAAAATAATCACCGTCGAAGCAAACAAACCTTCGCGGCGCAGAGTAGCGGTGTCGGACCAATTTTTGATGCCGCGGAGTTCCATAAATTGCCGGGCGGTCAGTTTGCGTTGGTAGCGGAGACCGATTCCCAGGGTGGTGTCGGCGTTCACTTCTTCGTAAGCAATCTCCGGGATGAGTGATTCATCTTGATGATGTCGAAAGAGCTGGATCCCGAGTGCGGCGCCGTGTCTTTGTGCCGGTGCAGCACCGGCGGCCAGGTTCAGTAGTGGGTTCACGGTAAAAGCATTCCGGAGTCGGCTGAAGTTTCCACCGGCGATGGTTGTCCAGTTCTCACTTACATAAAAAAGATTGAGGTATGTCACCGTCTTTTCGATGCCGGTTGCACATTCGAATTCGTGGCTGGGAATACGCGTGAATGCGGTTTCGATGACTTGCAGGTTTCCATCGCCGATTGTGGAATCATCCGCGAATCGGTACATCGTTCGTCCTGCGATAGAAAGCGGACCGAAAAACTTCGTGGCACTGGCTGCTAGATAGTTCGTTGAGAATTCCGTCGTGCGATTTCGGTTCAAGTGAGCGTAAGTTGCTTCGATGAAGGTGTGTCGATGGTCCGCTGAGAGATGAATCCCGAGCATGTCTGCAGAGTTCGGGAACGAATCGACTTGGTCAAAGGCATAGAACGCCTGCACATTAAGGTTGCTCAGCGGCAACGACGTGATTGTGTTCTTACCAATCACAACGCCAGTGATTTCGTCGTTCATTAAGATTCCATTGTGCAGCCGGAATGGGAAACGTCCGGCTGTGAAGTTCACATCGAGTTGATGACGCTCGTTGTTCAACCACGGCCCAAACAGGCTTTGTAGTTCGCCTTCGAACCACCAACGCTGCGGGACACCGGTGGAGTTGTCGATGTAGTGCTGCGGATCATTCAATTGCCAGAACGAACCGCCTGAGTTCTCCTCGCCAATAGGACGAAATTGGACGTGAATCCGTTCGGTTCCGGTGAATTGCAAGTCGATGTCAAGCAATAGTTGATGTCCGATTCCATCGCGGCGAATGTTGTTCTGCTCGAAAATTGCACCGAATGCTTCGTACGAACCATGCACAACTAAACGCGGTTCCAGAATCGTCGGATCGCAGCCAAACCAACTCAGATCAGGACTCCACTGAACGACGCCTGGACCGAGATATTTGAGCGGCTGCGCACACAGGGGCTGTGGCTCTTCCCAGCATTCGGGAAGCCGAAGAAGTGGTTCAGAATGGCCTTCGTGACCATGTTCATGTTGTTCGGCAATGAGCAGATCACTCGGCTCATAGAGATAAGAACCACCGTGCAGCAACAGTTCTTCTTCGAGCGAAGGCAGCTCAACCAGCACGCCGTTTTCGTAGTACCCAATCGGTGAGTCAAATTTTGCATCACTCGCAGGAGCGGGCGGAATGTCCAGCGTAGCACGACCGACAGGTTCATCAGCGCGCAGGAAAAGCGTCACTCCTTGCAGGAGTGCAAACCAGATCACGAATGAGGCTTGAACGCGCATGAGTATCAAAAAATCAACGGCACGGCTAACAATAAATCTCTACTCAACATCAATCACGCAGCGGTATTCATCGATCACGACGGTTTCCAGTAAATGCTTCAAATGTGAGATTCCGATTTTGTCGAACAACGCTGGTGGCAAGTGACGGTAATTGAGGCGAACGAGTAACTGATACTGTCCAGCACAATCAGGAAGTTTCACAGGATACGTATGCCCCATTGTTTGCAGCGGGGGCAGACTTCCTTTGGCGATGCGGAAAACGAATGGTCGCCCGAACGATTGTGCTGGTTCATCGCGCGGGCGAATCACATTGAGCGGCGCGAGATCACGATTCACTGGAATGATGACAGAACGTTCGGTTCCTTGATTCGTCAGAATTGTAAACTTGCTTTGGAAATTCAACAGGTGTCGATCACGTTTCAAATGTCCTGTTTCAACGGCATGGCTGTGTTCGTCTCGGAGATCGTAATTGTCGTCGAAATCTCCAGAAGCGAAGACTTGCCTGCCGAGTGGGTCAATCAGCCGAACTTCGACCCAGACCTGTCGTTCGGCGGTAAAACCGGTTGGGAAATTATGTCCAGCGGTTGTGCTGGTGACATCAACACGAATCTTCAGACGGTCCTTACGGTCGGCGTGTGCGGGATGCTCAACGCTAATTTTGGCTGCGTTCTTTAAGAGTTCATAGCGCAGGTTTCTTGCCTTGGCGAGTTGCTGACGGTTTTGAATCCGCAAAGATGTCAGCGTTTCCTTTTGGTGCGGAGTGAGGTTCTTTGTGTCGCGGTAATCCTTCTCGTACATCCAATCGAGTTTCTCTGGGAATTCGGTGTCCGGAAGCATCGAGTAGTCGGGACCAACGAAAGAATGGCTCGACAGATGCCGATCAGGAATCAATGCAGGATCAACGCCAGGAACCACTGCCGCTTTGCCGAGCGGTAAGTCCCAGGGCTTCACAGGAATTCCGGGAATCGGTCCCATGTGGCAATCTTGACAGGTGATGCCTTCCTTGGCTGCTGGACTATTTTGCCATTCACTGAACGCTTCTTCGAGCCGGACGCCTTCGGGGCTGGTCACATCGTGGCACGTTCCACAAAAGCTGGATTTCGTCTGGTGCGATGTCATTTCGGCTTCGTGTGCGGAACCATCTGGGTTGACGGGATCACCAAACGGACCGTAGATGC
>DAOUPA010000112.1 GCA_030626405.1 Planctomicrobium sp. | reverse complement strand
GAAGTTGCTCCGCCGGATCATTTTTATAATTGCCCGTATCAAAACGGAATCTTCGTCTGCTGGATGGTGGACTGGGCAGGTTCCACATCTGCTCGTCATCCGCATCGTGCTGGTCCAGGTGCATACGGCGGATTTGCCGTTGATCGCGAAAAAGCGTACGACCAGCTTCCTTACATCGACTTCGACAAGACTCGGAATTACAAACGCAATACGTGGTGGCGGAAGTGGATTCAACAAAACACTGCCGACGGTGAATATTGGAGGGCAATTTCTTATCAGACGCCTGAGAGTTACGCGAAGGTGAAGGTTCCATCATTAGCGATTTCTGGGTGGTTTGACGCGAACTTTCCCGGCACACCGATGAATTATCTAGCGATGAAAAAACATGGTGGCTCGGAAGCTGCGCGTCGCCCGCGAATAGTGATTGGTCCTTGGGAACATATTATTAACCGTCACCGAATTGCAGCCGGTATCGATTTTGGAGAACAAGCGATCATCGACTGGGATGGTTACGTTCTGCGCTGGTTTGACCATCACTTGAAGGGAATCGACACCGGAATACTGAAAGATCCACCCGTCCACGTTTTTGTGATGGGTCGAAACAAGTGGCGGGCGGCTGAAGACTGGCCTTTACCGCAGACGCAGTTCACTAAGTACTATTTGCGAAGCAATGGGAAAGCGAACTCTGCTGATGGAAGCGGTACTCTAAGGATTCAGCCTCCTGGCAATGAGCAAGCGGACGAGTATGTCTACGACCCGCACGACCCGACGCCTTCGGCTGCGTTTGCCAATGGTCACATCGACGGACCCCGCGACATTAGTAAATCTGCGGCGCGGAATGATGTGTTGGTCTACGACACTCCGGTCTTAACGGAGGACGTTGAAGTCGTCGGCCCGATCACTGCCAGCCTGTTCGCCGCCACGAGTTGCCGTGACACCGATTGGATGATTCGTTTGGTTGATGTGTGTCCCGACGGCCGAGCACTGTTTCTAGGCGAAGGAGTCATGCGAGCTCGTCACCGTGATCCTGAACGTGATGGCGCATTTAATCCCAATAAACTCAGCATGATCGAACCTGACCAGACATACGAATACAGGATTAATTTCTGGCGACCGACCGGAAATGTTTTTGCGAGTGGACACCGCATACGCATAGAAATTTCAAGCAGCTACTATCCGTACTACCTCCGAAATCCCAATACAAGCGAAGAGAACATCGGTCTGGCAACAAAGTTTCAAGTCGCGAATCAAAAGATTTTTCATGATGCAGCAAGACCTTCACATATTGTGCTTCCGGTAATTCCCGCGAGCAAATAGTTTATGATGCTCACAGTCATTACCTCAGAAGACAACAGGACGACGGAATTGGAGTTTTGGCGAAAGCCTCCCCGTATAGGTTAGGACCGTAAAACGAACACTCTAAATGCGCTCTAACTCAACAACTTCCTTTCGAGCATCGACTTAGCGATTTCGAGGTCTCACTCGGTAAACGGTGAGCGAGTGGGACAACTCGAACTTTTTAGAAAATGGTTATCAGCTTTCCAAGCCTGAGAGCGATCTCAGGTCAGAATGTGAGAGCGCAGGACTCGATCAACTCTTGCCAGTGGGCTCACTTGGATTGGTGGTGAAAGACGTTGCCTGTTCGGCCAAGCTGGGTGGCCTCCTGAAACACTACTGGCGACGGGCTGCGTAAGCGTCTTTCTACATGAATTAATCACAAGGACCGGAATCGCAGCCTGCGCTGAAATAATTCGTGACACGGGAAAATCTCTCCTGCGCTGTTGACATCTGAAAACCTACAATTCCATAGTTCATCATTTCGATCCTCCCTGCGAGTTTCGACCTGAAATTCTACTGTTCAAGTCTGTTCGAGGTTTTTGTACCCCGCGCTGTTTTTCTAGATAGCAATTGAGTGGTCAATATTTTGTGGCTTCAGAAAATTGTATTCAAATTCAATTTCGTCATTTCGAGTATCAATTGCATCTGAAATCATTTGAAGTTGACGTCGAAATCGACCAACGACTTGATAGGCTTCGAAGCAATGCTCACGAGTGAACGCTGTGATTTCTCCAGCCCTCAGCAACGAACTGAATGTTGGCTCACTCAGAAGCCAAACCATGCCCGTTTGACCGAATGTTCTTTTTCGGTCTGGCAATGATCCGTAATAGTCTCTCTCTGAGAACAGCGCACTGCCATCTTTGGGTGACTCATTCGGCAAATCTTGGTAGACAGCCACCGGAGCATTTGGAACCCAGCCATATGCACCGAACTGCCCATTATTGACGGCAGCATGTTGTGCGCTCGCACGGAAAATTACATTCGATGCAATCTCGAAGAGTTGTTCTCGGCTGCTGATTTCGACTGGAAAACCTCGAACTTGCCCTAAACTAGGAGAGGCAATTTCTCGTGCCCAATTCTGCAACTCGGTGTCGAGAGCAACATCTTCATCGCTCTTATACCAAATCTGTAGAATCCCTCGTGCGTATTCTGTGATTGCACTGTGCACAGCTAATGAATCATCGCGATACAGATAACCTGAAAGTTCTTTGACATCGCGATGTTGCAGATCGGCCTGTAAATTGTGGTCTTGATAATTCCATGACGACCACGTCATACGCACAAGATTAATGTTCCCAGTATGTTTTGCAGCCATGCACCGAGCGATTTCACCGTGATCAGCAAGGAGATTCTTGCGGGCCTGTTCGTTGATGGCCAGAGTGTGTGTAAAGTGCGGTACGAGCAACTGATGCAGAGGGTGATTGGGATGCAGATTGCGATGAGTTGCCAGTGCGAAAATCTCACTGACCAAGTGCGTTTCCAACAAGTGTGAAACTGATTCATGGTAGTGGGCATCTGAAGCTTGAACGTGTGCTCGTGCTAAACGCCAGTCCCACTTTGGGCTGATCGGCGTGAAAACGGGATTCCCTTTGATGAGATCGCGCGGCTTCAACTGAATCGCAGCTGGCATCAAGGTTCCCGTGTCGTCAACGTAAAACAAACATGTCGGTGCGGCTAAGAATGCTCCAGGGCGCACCTTGTCCTGAATCGGTTGCTCCCAAAGTAGTGGATACGAAGTCTCATATAATCGACCTGAATCCAGCGCTTGATTAAATGTCGTTTTGTGTCGTTCTGTCAGAAACCGATCTGTTGCCTTTGCGATTGCCTCATTAGGAATGTTGGAACAACGATGGATTGCCATCGGATTCACTCCCGCCATCCTTTGCCGAGCGAATTCTCTGTCCTCTTCCCAAAACTCTTTGACTCTGGGTGGAGGAATCGTGCTCAAAATCCGTTCATAAGCCTGCGGAGTACTTGGCCAAAAATCAACATTCGTCGCATACACGTACGCTTGGCGAAGCTTCATGCTTCCCGCGTGCGTGGCGTGGCGAAAAAATTTCGGCCAGGAAAACCGAGCCTCCGGAGGAAGCTCGGAAAGAAACAGTTCTTTCGGAGGTAGAATCTTTACGAGTTTGGTGAGCTGTCGTCGAATTCGAGTCAGTCCAGGCCACGGTGCTGTTGAGGGGGGTAATTGAGCCTGCGGGTCATCAGGGAGTCCGGGATCAAATCCCAGTTGATACCGGTTTCGATTCATGCTGATGGTCAACTCGCGTGCACGTTTCCGTCCAGCAGAGACATCCTGTGGAAGTTGGCAGGGTGAAGGATTATTAAGATACGATGATTCTTGCATTTCACACTTTCAAACGGAAGAAAATTCGTCGGGTATCTAAAATTCATTGATCACGTAACCATCATCGTTTCTTTTTCAGGCGATTTCGTGCTATACGACATTGCCCAATAACATGAGCAATTCGAAACCTCGCCGCCGCAATAGCTCGGGGATCGGTGAATGATGCCAAGTTAGGCGAACTCGGAACATGTAGTGATGGTGGTAAATTGCTCGGGTCAAATCGGACGTTTTCACCCTCCTGCTTATCCATCGTTTCAGTCAAAGTGACTTCAGCCAACGGATACCAAGGGCATGCTGTTATGTCCCATTCCACCGAAGCATCGTACCAGTCAAGTGAATCATTTGATCCTGGTTCATGGAATTGCACTTGCAGTTGAAATGCCACGCTGCCGTTGGCTGAAATTTGTTGCGACAACTCCTGTCGAAGGTAGTCGGGGCGTCGCGTTTCATCTTGGTGTCTCTCTCGAACCCAAAGATGTTGCAAATCGTCGATTGCAGGAATTCCCTGTTCTAAATCCGTAATCTCGGTTTGAGTGTTAGCAGGAATAACTCGTAATCTGACTAAATAGTGTCGAGCATCTGGTGAGAGCCATTCTAAAGTGAAAGGGTCATGATAACTGAGCAAGGCGTAACTTTGCGGAGCTCGTCGAACTCCAGCAGCGAAACCTTCCCGAATTATCGAGTTATGTTCAATCAGCTTTTTTTGATTTTGGAATGGTAAGGCAAGTCGAAATTCAGTCAGAGTTGATACAGGTGCATAGGCTCCTGTCGCGAACATCAAGTCGAGCGGACTAGCCTCTTCTCTGGAAAATCGAATTGCACATCCACGAATATCAAGAGCAGCATCATCTGCACAGCTGCGATTCGAAAATCTCATCTCGATCTCAAATTCCTCGCCTGGAGAGAAGAACTCATTGTCCGGTCGCATTTGAGAGTTGCCGACAGGTGCCAATGGTAAAACTCGCAAGTGTCCTCTCACTCCAACTCCGTGCCTATAGAGTTCCCGTTTGCCCGACCACAGTGGTCGCCACATCAGAAGTGAGCCAATAATTAGATCGGTAAGCTTCCAGTCTTCTTTCGTCGCTCGTTCTACATTTTCAATTGACCATGGATCTTTCCTCATCAACATCGCGACAGTAATCGGGATGAAGATCACTCCTTGAAAGGAATAGACATATGCCCAAACGGTATATTCGCCAGAGGCCCCGAACACCAACATACTCAATGCAAGTGTCGCAAAGACGAGGCAGAATATCACGCTGATCCCCTGCCAGATCCAGTCTTTTCCAACGCCAAGTGCAAAGTGACTAAACAAAGCCATTCCGATCGTCCACGTACCAAGTAATCGTACTGAATCGTCAACGATGTCGGTTGCAAGATGGTCAACGCTGGCGTGCGTGAAGAGTTCCGCAATCCAACTCGGGAAAACGAGCGCGAGCAAACCATTCGCCGTCAAAATTCCGAACTGAACCAGCCACGTTGTCCATAACTGAGGGGGGCGGCGCTGCGCAATGCCAGCATCATCTTGAGGCGGATCTTCGGACTTTCCGATTAACCAGTAATTGGCATTAGCAATTCCAAATATGGCGACGATCGCCATGCCAAAAACAATGTCAAACCTCGCCATCTGACTTCCAGCGTCAAATTTTGCGAACGCAGCAACGACAACAACACCAACCCACCAGATAGAGACCATTGCAAACATTGTTGCCCCAGTCGTGATTCGGGGAACTGCCTTTAATGCAGTCACGACCATGCCGAGTCCCAGTGCCAGCCCTGCCAGCATGACTCCAGATTCCATGTTCCAGTCAGGTGGACCGGTTGAACTTTTCAGACGAGCATTTGTCCAAAATATCGCTACGATTACAAAAACTCTGGCAAGTGGTCGTCGTATGGAAGGCGTCATCAATCCGAGCAATGTAAACAGAGCCGCCGCCATGACGCATGATGCCGCGAGTCGAATCTGATCAGCTGCAAGTCCCCATGAAATTGGGAGCGTCTGCTGAGCTTCCAGGATCATTATCCGCAACTCGGTGGGTGGAGGCAGTGGTTCTTGCTGTTCGACAACCCAAGTTATCAACTCTTCGGAAGGCGCTGGGATTTGATCGATCGCCTCTAGCCAAGCTTGTATGGCTACCGCCTCATCAGCAGAAGCAGGTGGTTGGGCAGTCCGAATCCAGTTCTCGACTTCCTCCCAGGCTTTATTCTGTACGACTGCTGAATTGCTTTTGCCTAGGGCTGATTCGAGGGCTGATTCGAGGTAACTCTGTAGAGAACGGTCATGAGGCGTCCAGATATTCTTTTCTCGATGCGTAACTTGATCGTGGTTTAGAAAGAATTCTTTGACAATTTGATTTGCAGGTGAGATTTCTTCAAGCCCTAGAACCCAACGGTAGAGAGCATCACGTGGCATCTCGACAGGCTGTGGAGCGAGTTGACCACGATGGAATTCGAGTACCCCGATTGGTCGCGCAAAGTTGTTGATGCTCAGGCAAAATAGCACGATAAATTGAATGACCCAGAGGACTGGGAATTTACTTCTCATGTGAGGCTCTCAACAGTTTTAACACACAACGCATCAGAATATACTGATTGAAAGGTCCTCTCGCTAGCAAGTAAGATATTTCAACTGACAAAGTGCCCTACAATATCATCTGCTTCTTTGAAGAATTCGCTCAATTTCGCTTGGAGTTAGGATTCAGTGCGTGCAGATGGTCGGTCATAGGCTTTACTATCATGTGAAAACGTATGTCCTGAGCGTGAAACAATGACAGCATTTCTCCCGAATCAAGATCCCAACCCAGCCCGACGCAACAAAGCGCTCAACAAATCTCGCAAGTCCTATTCATTCAATTACAATTACGTTTCTCCTCTGGCAATTGTTGACCGAGTCCCAATCCAGGATGAGTTTTCATATGGTTGGATTCTTAAAGTCGCAGAACGCGTCGCTAATTCTCTCGCTAATAAAGCAGAGATTACTGAAGACGCAGCACACCGAGATCTTCACTTGAGTCGACATCGCCACCTGTCGAGTCTCATGGAGATGGGGCGAATCTGTATGAACGACTTAAAAGCCGTTGTGACAGATGCCATCAGGTTCGAATCTCGTGTCGCATCCGAGGAAGAACGACCACAATCATTGGAAGATTATGCAGACATTTTCCACACATTTGGGTTACCCCCAATAGCAGGCAATTATGAGACGGACTCACATTTTGCATGGTCGCGGATCGCTGGACCGAACCCAGTTGTACTAGAAAATGTGAGGCAAATCGATGATCGATTTCCGGTGACCGATGCAGAATTTCAGATTGCTTGCCCTCACGATTCTTTGGAGCGAGCTCTCGATGAGGGACGTGTGTTTATCGCGGATTACCAACTTCTAGAGAATGCTGAATTGGGCGACTATCCCCATGGTTCAAAGTATTGCTATGCACCTTTGGCATTATTTGTGATTGATGAGAAAACATCTCAACTTCTTCCCGTTGCAATTCAATGCGATCAGACTCCGGGCTCGGACAACCCAATTTTCACACCAGATGATGGTTGGAATTGGTTGATCGCAAAGACAATCGTCGAAGTTGCTGATGGCAATATGCACGAAGCATTCACACATCTGGGTCGAACGCACTTTTTCATGGAGCCATTTGTTGTTACGACTTTTCGTCAACTCGCTCAGAAGCATCCACTTGCGATACTACTTACCCCACATTTCCAAGGAACTCTTGCGATCAATGAAGCTGCCTGGAAGCACTTGATCGCAAACAAAGGGGCTGTCGACAAGTTGTTTGGCTGCTCGATTACGTCTGCGCGTGGAGTTGCGGTGAAAGCAGTGCAGTCGGCCAATATCGTGGATCTGGAATTGCCGAAAACGTTTACATCGCGAGGCGTTGATTTTTCTTCAACACTTAAAACCTATCCGTATCGAGACGACGCACTCCTTTATTGGGGCGCCATTGAGAGTTGGGTTCGATCATATTTGCAGATCTACTACACCTCTGAAGCTGAGATTCTCGGTGACGTTGAATTGCAGAATTGGTCTCGTGAATTATCTGCGCAAGATGGCGGTCGCTTGAATGGAATTCCGCATGGAGGAAAGATCTCAACGCTGGACGAACTCACAGGGATTGTCACGCTAATTATCTATACTTGCAGTGTACAGCACGCCGCAGTGAATTTCCCGCAATACGATTTGATGAGCTATACGCCTAACATACCACTCGCTGCATACACGCCAGCTCCAACATCCAAGCGGCAAGCTACCGAAGCGGATTACCTGAATATGTTGCCACCTATGGACATGGCTGAACTGCAAATGGAATTGGGGTATCTCCTCGGGACTACGCACTATACCCAGCTCGGGCAATATGAACGGCATCATTTCCGAGATCATCGAGTTTCTCAACACCTTGCTGAGTTCCAACATGCCGTTTCCGCGATCGGGGGTAAGATACATAATCGAAACGAGACTCGGCTGGAATCGTACGAAACACTTGCGCCGTCTGGAATTCCGCAAAGCATCAACATTTGATGCAGATGCAATCGTTAATTTCGTTCGTCTCATCCAGTGAATTCGATGATGTGGATTGCATCCATGACACAGAAACGGTTAAGTTAAAGAACCTCAATGGTCATCGGACTCATTGAAAAGTCTGACAGCACACTGAACGCCAACCTCAGCATGCCAACCTCAGCAAACTCCCCCCAGGGATTTCCGAGTGAACAACCTGGCGATCTTAACATTTTTGCTGAAACACTAGTTTCCAGTAAAGAAGTCGTGGAGGATACGTGTCCACTCCCCTCGCGGATTGGACGTTTCAAGGTCCTCTCTCTATTAGGGAGTGGAATGTTTGGTGTGGTTCTATTGGCTTCCGACGAGTCACTAGAAAGAAACGTCGCTATCAAAATTCCTCGGGGGAATCGATCTGAAACGGAAATTGAGAGTTTCCTCTCCGAGGCCAGAAGAACCGCTCAGCTTCAGCATCCAAGCATTGTTTCCGTTTACGACATCGGACGAGAAGGGAAACTGTGTTACATCGTCACTGAGTTTCTTGAGGGTATCACGCTCAAGCAAAAAATATCCAGCGGACGGCTGCATTCTCGGGATGCTATCGAAATTATTATCAGCCTCTCTGGCGCAATTGGACACGCGCATTCCCGCGGCATCATGCATCGTGACATTAAACCGGGAAACGTTATCCTGACGAGCGATGGGCGATGTGTGCTACTCGACTTCGGACTGGCTGTGAACGACCTGGAAGTTGTGCGGGGACAGATCGCCGGAACACCATCATACATGGCACCGGAGCAAGTGCGAGGAGAGTCTCATCGAGTCGACGGGCGGACCGACATTTATGCATTGGGAACGATACTATATGAATTGCTGGCGGGGCGTCTTCCTTTCCGTTCCGCTGAGTCCACGGAATTGTTTCGCAGGATTCGTGAAGACTCCCCGCAACCGATTCGTCAGCTCAATCCAGATCTTCCGGCTATCTTTGATGAAATCTGTTCAAAGGTACTCAGCAAAGACATTTCTGCTCGATATACAACCGCTGGAGATTTTGCAGCGGCACTTCAGTCTGCGTTGGAACTTATCAAGCATGACGATCAACCTAGACATCTGGTTCAAAACTTCACCTCAGAACAGGTCGAAGATTCTCTGCCACATCACTCAACAATAAATGTCTCTTCTGATTCCGTAGAGTCGTCGACGTCGCGCCGCTTACGAGAAGCAGAGTTGCGAAACGTGACGATATTGAGTGTCGGATTCGATGTGCCTGCACGAGAGTCAGACGCAGAGTCCCAGCATGCGATGGCTGAACACCTCTCGGCAGAATTGAGAAAAATTGCTGAAAAACTTGGTGGTCACGCAAGTGTTTCTTCAGGTCATGAAATCGAGTTTTGCTTTGGATTTCCAGTCGCATTCGAAGACTCCGCAGCTCGAGCAGTTCGATGTGGTCGCAAAATTCTAAAAAAAATTGGAAGCAGCAGTGATCTCCCCGACAGAGATGAAGTGTTCATGGCCGTGCATCAGGGGCAGGCAGTCGCTGAGGAAACTGCGTTGGGTGTGAAAGTCAGTGGTGAAGTCACACAAACTTTGGCGAGGTTAATGTCAGTCGTCGAATCAGGGGCGGTAGTCATCACCGAGTCCGTTTGCAAAGCATGTCAAATCGATTTTGAGTCTGAGCCCCTAGATGAGGTTTCAATACGTGGGCATTCAACTCCATTGAGCCTGTTTCGTGTCACGGCTGAAAAGCGTGTCACATTGAATCGAGTGGAATTGGTTGATCCCGGAAATTTGACTCCACTGATTGGCCGCGACACGGAATTGAGTATCCTGAAAGATCGTTGGGAGCAAGCCTTTGAAGCGATGGGGCAAGTTGTACTCTTAATTGGTGAAGCAGGCTTGGGGAAGTCGCGGCTGATTCGCGAAATCCGAGAGTTTGTGAATACCGAGGAAGATGAGGCAGACGTTATTGAGTTGCGGTGTTCACAATATCACCAATCTGCAGGACTGTATCCAGTTGTTGAGCATCTGATCCAACTCTTCAACTTTGATGAAATCAGTTCAGCAGAATCTCGATATCAAATCATTGAGACCTACCTCAGCACTCTTGGATTGGCTTCCAGCCAAAACGTGTTTTTGATCGCAAGCATGTTGGGGGTTTCAAAAGACGGCTCTGATCCAGTCGAGCTTTCACCGCAACGTAAACGAGATTTGACTGGCGAGCTTCTGCTGGAAGTGTTGCGTAAACGAGCGGAATTGCGACCAGTACTCTTCATTGTCGAGGACCTGCATTGGGTTGATCCGTCACTCCTCGAATTGCTCACGACTTATGTGGAGACATTCGATCAAGATCGAACGTTGAGTCTCTTCACTTTTCGCCCGGAATTTGAAACACCTTGGAAAAGCAAGGCTCATCAAACTCAAATTGCGCTCAGTCGTCTTACTCGGCGTCAGATTAACGCGATGTTGCAGAAGCGTCTAGGACTTAAAAACGTGCCTGGGGCAGTCGTAGAACAAATCTCTCAACGAACCGATGGCATACCATTGTTCATCGAAGAGTTCGCGAACCTCTTAGTTGATTCTAGTTTACCTAGTGATGATTCAACGACGCTTGATAGCTTGAGTAAAACAATTCCAAGCTCGCTTCAAGACTTGCTGAAAGCCCGTCTTGATCGGATGGAAAGTAACCCTGAGGTCATTCAACTTGCAGCTGCCATCGGTCGTGAATTCACTTTCAAGCTCCTCGCTGCAGCGTCTGATTTGAATCAAGAAACTCTTGAATCTGAACTTCAAAAACTTTTGGACGCCGAAGTCTTGTTCCAAAAAGGAACAATTCCTGACGCAACATTCATTTTCAAACATGCATTGATTCAGGATTCGGCGTATGACTCTTTGCTTAAAAAACGTAGACAGCAAATTCACAGCCAAATTGGGAATGCGATCGAGAAAGACCTCTCAGAAATTGTCAATCAGCAACCGGAATTACTCGCGAATCACTTCACAGAAGCGGGTGATGCGAAGAAGGGAACCGAATACTGGTTGAAGGCGGCCGTGAAATCTCAATCTGTCTCTGCAGACCTCGAGGCAGTCAGTCAGTTTGAACACGGGTTGAAGTTGATTGAGACGATGCCCGAGACTATCGAACGACATCAGATTGAACTTGGATTTCGGCTTCCACTGATTTCATCACTTATTGGAGTGAGAGGGTACGCAAATTCCGATGTTCAAGTCCAAAACGACCGTGCACGATCCCTTTGTGCACAGATTGGTGATCAGGCACCGTTCTTTCCAATCACAGAAGTGATCTGGATGATCAAGCTGATTCAAGGTGAGATTAACAGCTGTTACGAATTAGCAGCGGAGTTGCTTTCGCTTGCCAATGAATCGGGTGATGCTGGAATGCTCACTGAGGCCTATTGGACTTACAATTGCACATCATTTTATCATGGCGACTTTCAAGCTGCGGTCGAGCATGGAGAGGCTGGATTAAAGTATTACGATCTAGAGACCAGTATTTCGTACGCCCAGTTTACGCAACAGAATTCCGGTCCATTATTAATCGCTCACCGAGCGATGGCGCTCTGGAAACTGGGGTATGCTGATCAAGCGATTCATGCAATGGAAGAAGCCATTGCAAGGGCTGATGAATTAAAGCACCCATTCACGATTGCGGTGACTAATTGGAAAGCGGGGCAATTATACGACTTCGCCAGAATCGCAGATAAGACATATCAAAAAGGGAGTACCGCTCGAGAGATCTCTGAGGAAAAATCGTTCCCTTACTTCATTGCATTGGGGGCAGCCTGCCAAGGCGCAGGCCGGTATCACCAAGGCAGTCTGGAAGAATCAATTGACCTTTTAACTTTTGGGATCTCACTGATCGAAGCGACAGGTGGCTCTGTCCTGCTAAATAAATATAACGGCTATCTCGCCGAGTCGTATTGGAAGATGGGACGGCGGGAAGAGGCCTGGGACACCTTAAACCTCGCCTTTCAACAAATCGAGAAAAATGAGAGGTACTGCGAAGCCGAGATGTATCGTCGAAAGGGCGACTTTCTTAGCGATGAAGGAGACTTGGATTCTGCGGAAACAAATTACATGCTGTCTTTAGAAGTTTGCAAGCTTCAAAAGGCAAAGGCGTATGAGTTACGAACAACTATGAGACTGTCAGAGATGTGGCGAAGTCAGGGCAAAACGGATCTTGCAAGGACAAGGCTCTCAGAAGTCTTCAATTGGTTCACGGAGGGATTTGAAACTCCTGATCTGGTTGACGCTCAAAAACTCCTCACTGAACTAATTGAATAAGTGATCACATAAATCGATGGTCTGAAAGGCGAGACGATGTGGAAGAAGTTCCAACTTTGGCTGTATTCTAACTTTTTCGTTCTTCTTGTTTGCATGAATCCAGCTGGACATCGCAGACGAATGTCGCATAACAATGGGTTAGGAGGTAGAGGAAAAGTTAAAATCGTCGACAACCCTACTTGGCCAAAGTGTAGTTTCTTAGAACCTGGTCGCGAATTTGTTTGCCGAATTCGTCATGCAACGGTGCCTTATGTGGACGATGCAATGCTGGCAGTCCGCAGTTTGTCCATCAAGTATGCAGATACTCAATTCGAAAGCCCTTTCGATCTGCAGATGAACACCGGTATTACATCATTCTTTTGGAATGTACGAACATTTCTTCAGTTTGCATTTGGTCGAGATGAAAAGGACGGAACTGAATACGTTAAGTATTATCGTAAAGTGAGTATGACCGGCCCCAGAAACTCCTTTCGCCGAAACCCATCCTCATTCGCCCAACTCAATTACTACGGGCAAACTCCTTTTGAGTTCGTCGCTCTGGACGGCGTAAAGCGATACGTCAAATTTCGAGCAATTCCTGAAGACCGAGGACCAGACACCGGTTTGGTAAACCTTGACCTCTTACAAACTCCTGAGCAATGCGCTGATCAAAGAATCATACCTGGAGAGACGCGAAACAAAGATTACCTGAAAGAAGAGTATCGAAAACGAGTTCTCGAAAATGGTGTTGTTTTCCATCTACAATTGCAACTCCACGAGGCAAGTCCCGAAGATACACCTGAACTCTTCAGTGTTATGACTGAATGGGATGAAGCAACGCACCCTTGGCAGGATTACGCAACGTTGACGATCGATGAAACTTTAGATTATCGAGAGTCGATCATGACTGCGTTTGAAGTGTCGAATTTGCCGGAATCGATAAAGCTCATTCCGGCAACTTCAATTGATGATTTTAATTCACTGAACTACCTGCGAAAAAAAATCGTAACCGCAATTCACTTGAGAAGGTTTATGTCTCGGTTGCTTGGCTTGCCAAAAGATTATGAGACGGATCCGAATTGTCCTCGCAATTTTCGGGCGCCTTGGACGTAGTCAGACCCTGACCGTTCTTATGAGACACTTTGCACAGGAAAAATGGTCTCCAGGAGTGTTTGTTTTTTGCTGTATGGCGATTTTATTCTGAGGAATTGAACCGGCAATTGAACACGAAGTTGTTGCTCATTCTGCCCAAACAGATAGGTGTGAATATGGATTGTTTTCTCATATCCACCGACCTTCCAGAGAATCCCTGATTAGTACAACCGCTCTGACCGATAAAAATAGAGTAATCTGTGTTCTAGCTGGGGGGAGGAACTTGGGATGTGTGTTCCACGGAATGTCATCGCGCTGGGAGTGTGTTTTCTAAGTCTGCATTCTTTGGTTTTCGCTCAAGGTTTACAGCTTCCAGGAATTGGTCCAGTGAATCGATCTATGGGCGGGGCAGCTGTCGCCGCACCATTGGAACCAATAGGGGCATTGCATTGGAATCCAGCAACAATTAGCGGTCTGAGTTCAAACGAACTTTCCGTTGGTGTCGAGTTGCTTACGCCGACAGGACACTTGAAGTCCACCGTAAATGCCGATGCTCTTGGTGCTGGTTTTCCAGCAACGACATTAACCGGTTCCGACAGTTCAGACAGTGGCTGGTTGGCATTGCCAAGTATTGGTCTCGTTTACCGCCCTGAAGGATCTGCAATAACATTTGGTTTTGGGACTTATGGAATTGCCGGGTATGGTGTGAACTATGGTGCAAGCGCTACCAACCCAATTAGCTTTCCTCAGACACCAACGGCATCGACACCGTTCCCGGGTTTTGGACGAATCCATGCCGATGTGCAGCTGATGCAAATCACAGCGGTCGCGTCGATGCAAATCAATCCGCGACTCTCAGTCGCAATCGGCCCCACCATTATGCTAGCTAAATTGGCAGCAAATCCATTTCCGTTTGCAGCTCCAGACGATGAGAACATGGACGGTTTTGAAACGTATCCAGATGGAGATGGCACAAAATTTCACTGGGGAGGAGGATTCGAGGCAGGAGTTTTCTATCAGGCCGAGAATTGCTGGAACTTCGGTGCATCTCTAAAAAGCAAAAACTGGTTCGAAACGTTTCATTATAGATCGCAAGATGAGCTTGGCTTGCCAAGAAGTTTGGCAATCGATTTTGAGTACCCGATGATCTTGTCGTTGGGAGCAGCCTACACAGGTTTTGAAAAGCTTGTCTTTGCCTCAGATGTCCGCTGGACAGATTATGCCAATACGGAAACATTAGGCGAAGGCCCAGAATTCGATCCAGTCAATAATCGACTTCATGGACTTGGATGGGAGAGCGTCTGGTCAGTTGCAGTCGGAATGCAATATCTGTTCTCCGAGACACTCTCCATTCGGACTGGATACTCATATGCTGAAAGTCCAATCACAAACGAAACCGCTGGAGTCAATGTTGCTGCTCCCGTGGTGCTCCGTCATTCCTTAAATGCTGGAGCAACCTACAAAATTGGATCCAGCCTGCAACTTCACCTCGCATACCATCACATTTTCCCGAGTCGTGTTTCAGGAATGCTCCATTCAGTCGCAGGTCCAATCCCGGAAACAAATGTGAATTACGCAATCGGAGCACACGGAATTTCTGCAGGCATTTCAACAACCTTTTAAATCAAGCTTCCATGGGAACAGATTGACTTGTTGCCACAAAGCTGTTGTCCATGTGGCGCTCCTCTCCATTTATGACGCGAAATAATCCATCCATGTGAACACATTAGGCAATGAACTCTCAAAACAAAATAAGCCTCTCTTCCGGTGGCCTGACGGATGCAAGGCTCTGATCACTCCGAAACGGGACTGCTTGAGTGTTGTGGCTTGAGAGGATCCGATGATCACATTCCGGTGCACCGGTTTCAATCGATCCAGCCTCGTTCTTCTCCTCCCCGTACAAGACCACAGTACGAACTCCGCAGAGAGCGCCAATATTCCGGAAGTGCAAGTGAAATAGACAGTTAGCGAGTTCGCGTCTTAATCGCGTAGGGTCAAAATATTCATCCGTCGCCCAATCTGCAATTCTACAACGGTTTATGATCTTTGGTAATTTGGCAGTTTTACCCATGGATTTGATTCTCAGACCTTGGCATTTACTTGTTGCAATCTTCGGTTTGTGGCTGCATGAGCACCTTCAGAGACGAATTGAATTCCTCAACAACCAAGTTGAAGAGTTGATGAAGCTCAACG
>DAOUPA010000455.1 GCA_030626405.1 Planctomicrobium sp. | reverse complement strand
TCCGTCTTTACGGACCGATCTAGCATGACCGGTCCACGTGTTCTCAATGGAGACGAAGTCGTTGAGGCATCCCTCAAACCAGGTGAGCGTTACCACGTTGCTCCTGCCAAAAACGTTCGACATATCGCCAAGTACAGCCGTATCGCCAAGCTCTCCTCTGCTGTAACGACGAACCCCACGAAAGCGTTCGACAGAAACATCGCGAATCGCCTGTGGGCGCACATGCTGGGAAGAGGAATCGTCCATCCCGTCGATTTGCATCATTCTGGAAACCCACCTTCGCACCCAGAATTGCTCGAACTCATTACTAATCAATTCGCGGCAGGCGAGTACGATGTGAAATCGTTCATTCGCGAAATCGCATTGAGCGAAACTTACCAAAGGTCCGCGCGACTACCCGTTGCGATGCCTTCAATTGAAGAAGCGAAACAGCAACTGGTTGCCCTAGATGCAACTTCAAAGCAGCAACTCAAACTTTCCTACGATGCCGACGCACAAGTGGATGCTGCGACTGAAAAACTTGATGCCGCGTTCACTGCAGTGAAACCACTTCGCACAGCAATCGACACAGCGAACAAAGCCGTGACGGCGGCGCTCAAAGTTCGTGATACAGCGAAGGTGAAAGTCGACGCTCGCAAGAAAGAAATTGCTGGCAAGCAGGTCAAGGTGAAACTGGTCGCCGACGCGAATGAAAAAATCAAGCAGGCTTCCGAGGCAATCAAAGAAGACAAAGAGCTTGCAGCAACGGCTGCAACGATTCTGAAAAAGTTGGCAGCATACAACGCTGAGGTTGCGAAATCCCAAGCCGCTGAAAAGGGAGAAGTTGCAACGCTGACCAAAGCCGAAACACAACTCAAAGTGACTCAGACAGCAGCAGACACGGCGATTGCCGCTGCTCAACCTGCGGAAGAGAAAGTTCGCACGCTGCGAACAGAAATGATCAACCAACGCGGCATCGCGGCGAAACATCGCAAAGCGGCGGCGATGGCAACGCAGAAAGCAACCGAACTGACAGCACTGGTTGAGTACCAGGAACTGCAACAGAAAATCGAGACGCTCACTAAGCAAATCCCAGCGTTGGAGCAATCACATCTCGCAGCAAAGACGGCGATGCCAACTTTCGAGAAGACCTTCGCTGATTCACAAACAACAGCAACAGCAGCGCAGTCGGCAATGACACTCGCCCAGCAAACCGTTCAGAAGAGTGAAGTTGGTCTCACCGAACAGCGAAAAACGAAAATATTGCTCGCCGAGTCGCTCGCAAAACTTCAGGAAGCGGCGAAGCGACTGGAAGGTGAAAACAGTCTCGCAGCTGCTCAAGCAGAAATCACCAAATCGATCGCGACGAAAGATGGAGAGATCGCCAAACTGGAAACCGAGCGAAATTCCCAGAAAGCCGACTTCGATGCGAAAGTAAAAGCCCTCGCTACTGCTACCGGAAACCTCAAAACTGCTCAAACCAAGCTCGCCGAACACGTCAAACAAATCGCTTCACTCGGAACGCAGTTGAGTTCCGCGGGAACGCAACTCAATCAAAGCCGAAAGTCACAAGCAAGTACCTGGACGACAATCGTTGAGCAATCGTCTGCTCGTCTCAACGCGGCAGAAATTGTTTCGCTCACACCTGAACAACTCGGTTGGAGTGTCTTAATGGCAACTGGACAACGAGTCCGACAACGCTCCGCCGAAGCCGCAAAACTAAATAAGGCAAAGCCTCTCTCCGAGGAAGACAAAAAAGTCGCCGCAAAAGTTGCAGCGCGTGAGCAAGAGATCGACATTGCCACCTACGAGTCACTCAGCAAAGTCGTCGACCGGTTCGCGAAGCTCTTTGGTGCGGGAAAAGGACAACCGCAGACGGACTTCTTCGCGACCGCCGAGCAGGCGTTGTTCTTCGCCAACGGAGGCGAGCTAAGAGGCTGGCTCTCTCCATTCAGTGGAAACTTGACAGACCGACTCAATAAAACAGAAGATCCTATCGCACTCGCCAATGAACTGTACTTATCCATTTTCTGCCGAAACCCAACAGAGTCGGAGACCAAAGACGTCGCCGATTACCTCACCCAAAGAAAAGATGCGAAAGCCGCAGCCGTCCAGGAACTCGCCTGGGCTCTGATCACTTCCGCAGAATTTCGATTTCAGTATTGATTAAGGAGCGGGTAGCAGAGAGTGAGTAGGAAGAAATTCGATCTTGAAGAATTTCCTACCCACTATTTACTACTCATTACCCACTCTATCCCCCCAACGAGATTTCATCATGAAATGTAATTACGCGTGCGGAACGGATGCCCACACATTGGCGCGACGTCAGTTTCTCGGAGCGCTTGGAGGCGGTTTCGTTGTGGGAGGACTTGGAGCGTTGACTCAAGGTCAGGCTGCGGAGCATTTGAAGACGAATCAGATGCGAGTACTGGTTGTGTTCCTCTCTGGAGGTGTCAGCCAACTGGAAACCTGGGATCCGAAACCGAAAACCGATACCGGTGGGCCGTTCCGTGCGATTCCGACTGCGGTGCCAGGAATTCACATTTCCGAATTACTGCCACACACAGCAAAGCATATGGACAAACTCTCGATCGTCCGTAGCATCAACACGAAGAACGGCGACCACGGCAAAGGTCGCTACCAGATGGAACATGGTCGAAGCCAAATGCCGGGCGTGGACTACCCACAACTCGGAGCCGTCTGTGCGAAAGGGTTGGAGCGAGCGGCCTCACCACTTCCAGGTTTCATTCGTGTCGGAGGCGGTGGACGCGGCAGCGATGCCGCATATCTTGGACCGAAGTACAACAGCATTGGTGTTGATGGAAAACCACCAGCGAACTCTGCACGTGTCGATTCACTGACTGCCGATGTCGACAAGTTACGCCAGAACTTACGTCGCAAAGCAAATGATCGATTCTTTTCAAGGCGCCGCACAGCCGAGACCGACGTTTACACGCAAAGTTACGAACAGGCTTTGCAACTCATGGAAAAGCGAGACGTGTTCGACGTCAGCCTGGAGTCCGCAGCCGATCAGGCGAAGTACGGCAGTCACGATTTCGGAAAGCATTGCCTGATGGCTCGCCGACTGCTCGAAAACGATATTCCGTTTGTACAGATTTCACACACAAACTACGACACACATAACGAAAACTTCAACTTCCACCTTGAACAAATGGGCGAGTTCGACCAACCGTTTTCGACTTTAATTTCCGACCTTCACGAACGAGGAATGATGCAGTCAACCTTGGTTGTCGTGATGTCGGAATTCGGTCGAACTCCAAAAATCAACGTTCGCTACGGTCGCGACCATTGGGGAACCGCATGGTCCGTCTGCCTGGGTGGTGCGAAGATTCAGCCAGGCGCCGTCATAGGAAAAACCAATGAAAACGGAACCTCAGTCATTGATCGCGAAGTCGATCACGGACACTTGTTTCATACATACTTGTCAGCACTCGGACTCGATTCGTCTTCGTTCTTCAATATCGGAGGTCGTGAATTACCGCTCGCCGATCCATCTCGCGCAGTCATTAGCGAATTGATTGCCTGAGGACGAATGCTTGATCACAGACCTGCATTGAGTAACTTGATATCACATGAGTCAATGTGTCCCTGACGCAAACTCTTCAATTCATCGTATCGCTGTCATCTTTTATGACTGTCAATTTTGGGGGATTCTTGAGCATGATCCGTTTTTGGAAATGCTGTTGTCTAACTGCTGTCGTCGTTTGTTGCCCGATCTCAATTCAGGCGGAACTGAAAGTCGGGGCGACCGTGACTGATGTCACACCTGTTGAGTTTCCAGTCTTTGTGAATGGAGGAATGCTGTCACGTTCGGTCTCAGAAGTAAACAACAAGGTTAATGCTCGCACGATTGTGATCGATGATGGAAAAGAACGCATCGCGATCAGTGTTGTTGATTCCTGTATGTTGCCGCGACCGTTAATTGATGATGTCAAAGCGCTGACGGCGCTGAAAACCGGTCTCAAGCCAAATCGAATCCTGATCTCCGCCACGCATACACACACTGCTCCATCGTCAATGGGAGCACTGGGAACGGACGCCGATGAAAGGTATGTCGCCTTCCTGCGAGAGAAACTGGTGTCGAGTTTTGTTGATGCAGAAAAGAATCTCGCACCAGCGAAAGTCGGTTGGGGACTAGGCCATGCACCAAATTTCACGGCCCTGCGGCGCTGGATTCGCCGACCTGACCGGCTTGCCAACGATCCTTTCGGCAACCCAACGGTTCGTGCGAACATGCATGCAGGTCGTGATCACAGCATCGTGACAGGCGAATCCGGTCCAGAAGATCCTGATCTCTCGATCATTTCATTCCAGTCTCCCGATGGACGTCCGATCGCTGTCATTGCAAACTTCTCGATGCACTATTTTGGAGACAAAGCACTCGGCGCAGATTACTTCGGCAGGTTTTCAGATGGACTCAAAAATCGTCTCGCACCGGAAGAATCAGACGATCATCCACCGTTTGTCGGGATGATGTCCCACGGGTGTAGCGGCGATATCTGGCGACGCGATTACAAAACTTTCGATCCGAAGGCAAAAGACTTCACCATCGACACCTTCACTGAAGGGCTCCTCGATATTGCTTTGGATGCGTACGAGAAAATTGAGTACGAAGAAGGCTCTTCGATTGCGATGGCTGAAGCTCGCTTACAGTTGAATTACCGTGTGCCGAATGTCGAACGATTGCAGTGGGCGCAAAAAATTGTTTCCGAAATGGGAGGTCGACCGCCAAAAACACAGCCTGAAGTTTACGCACTCGAACAAATCATTCTTCACGAATTGCAATCGACAGTCATCGTCGTACAAGGGATTCGCATCGGGAACATCGGCATCGCAACGACGCCAAATGAAACATACGCACTCACCGGCTTGAAAGTGAAGCTCAACAGTCCGCTGCCGCAGACGATGGTCATCGAACTCGCAAACGGGGGCGATGGGTACATCCCTCCTCCAGAGCAACACCACCTCGGCGGCTACAACACCTGGCCTGCAAGATCGGCCGGGCTGGAAGTCCAAGCAGAACCAATCATTGCCGCAACTGCTTTGAATTTACTCGAACAAGCATCCGGAAAAACCGCTACAGAATACAAACAAAGCATCGGAGCCGCGTCGCAAGCCATCCTCAACCTCAAGCCAACCGCGTACTGGCGGATGGATGAAATGGCTGGACCAATTGCCAAAGATTCCTCTGGAAACGAACACCATGGGGCTTACGAAATTGGCGTTGCTTATTTTCTTGAAGGAGCTGAATCGGAACGTTTCTGTTCGGGTGGTGAGAAAAACCGTTCCGCCCACTTCGCTGGTGGACGAATGCAGGCTCAACTTGATGAAATCGATGGCGATTATACAGTTTCCATGCGGATCTGGAATGGCATGCCGACCGACGCACGCGAAGTGACCGGCTGGATGTTTTCACATGGTCGCAGTCATGCGGCGCCGACGATTGGTCAGCATCT
>DAOUPA010000496.1 GCA_030626405.1 Planctomicrobium sp. | reverse complement strand
GAGCGGACTTACTCGATTGAAGTGTACGACCCCATGCACAGGAAGTCGGTCGACTGGTGGCCGATGTTCGATGTTGAGCCCAAAATGCTCCACGTTGCAACAGACGGCAGAGTTTATGTTGCAGGCAGGACGCAAGTTGTTCAGCTCGACAAAACTGGTCGTCTCGAAAATACCCTCAAATTCTCCGACATGTTGGGTGACGATCAAGGGAGTGTCATCGCCAGTGGATTGACTTCGAACGACGAATTCTTCTTCCTGGCAATCGGCACTGGAAGAAGTTTGCGTGCGACCGAAGTGATTTATCGCTTCAAGAGAGATCTGAGTGAATCGAAGATGGTGATCGAAAAACAATTCGGATGTTGTTCGCATGTTGACTTGGATGTTCACGACGGAGTGCTTCTTGTCGCCGAAAACACGCGTCATCGCGTGAATCGATTTACACTCGAAGGAGAACTCATCGAGCGCTGGGGAAAACGAGACCGCACAGGAATCGAAGGCTTCGCTGCATGTTGCAATCCTGTCAACTTTGATATGGGACCGGGTGGGGTTCTGTTCACCGCCGAATCAGGCATTGGACGCATCAAACGTTTCAGTCCCCAGGGAGAATTCCTGGGAGTCGTGGGATATGTTGATACAACAAAATTCAATAAAGGAAGCCATCTCGCCTCACTCTCCTGCTACATTCCGATTGAAGTTTCCAAGGACGCCTCACATGTTTACGTGATGGATGTTCGAGCAAAAGTGATTCGCGTTCTCGCGGAACGAGACAAAGTTTCAGAGGCCACGCGTTAATGGTTTCGCACTCACTTAATCAATTCCGACGAACTGTCATGGCGGCACTGTGTCTCGTAACACTGTGCTTCATCGAATTGATGTTCGCGCCAAGTGCGTTCGCCGACGATGCACAATCAGATTCGGAGACTCAGGAACAAAGTCAAAAGCCGCTTACAATTCTTGTGATGGACCCACTCGCGCTGCCGCTCTCGTGTGGTTGCATCGAAGGTTTCGGACAACGACGGTACGAGTTTCTGGAAAACTATCTTGAGCAGCGTCTGAAGCGTCCGGTGAATGTTGTTTTTGAGGAAAGCTTGAATCTGGCTTACCGACGCATCGGTCGGAACATCGATTTGATCGTTGGTAAGAATTCGGTCGTAAAATTCGATGCCGCGAATACCAAGTCAAAAATCCGACCGCTCATGCAACTGACTGGCATCGAAGGAAAGACAACTCTGCGAGGAGCGATCTTTGTTGCAACAAATTCCAAATTCATGAAGCTGGATGATCTGTCCGACAGGAAGATCGCGATTGGTCCTGTTGAAGATGAAGATGTCCATGCTGCGGTCAAAAAACTGGTGCTGCCGTACGTTCTCAGCGACGACATGACTCTGAAGTCTTATTCCAGTATCGAATCAGTTGCCTACGCAATTGCCGATCAGGAAGTCGATGCCGCGGCGTTGCCGGAGTACCTTCCTGCACTGCTGGAAGGCTGCGGAAAGATTGCCAAGGGGTCGCTGAGAAAGATTGCGACCACTGAAGAGGTTCCATTCATTCGTCTCTTTGCGACCAGTCATCTTTCATCAGAGGATGAAACACTTGTCTCAGCGGCGCTTCTGAATTGGTCGATCAAGACGCCCATCCAGGAAGCATTAGAAACGAAACGCGGGTTTGTCGCGATCCCGGGCTGGACAGATTGGCGCGGTCCGAATCGTGCTGGACTCAGCTCACATGTGCCACGTTCGCTCGGCAAGGAACTGCAAGTGTTGTGGCGGTCGAAAGTGACCGGACCGGCTCTTGCCGGAATTTCAGCAACTGAGTCTTATGTCGTTCTGACCGATAAAGATGCAGACTTCAAGAATGATATCTTCCGATGCCTGGACGCAAAAACTGGGCAACTCATCTGGAAGCTGGAATATCCTTCCGACAAATTTATCGACTTCACCAACACACCACGTGCTGCTCCGGTCATGGTTGGCGATCTCGTCTACTTGCAAGGTGCCTGGGGAGAATTGCACTGTGTTGATTTAAAGACAGGCGAGATTGTCTGGAAACGGCATCTCTTAAACGACTTCGGTGCAGAACCTGTCACGTGGGGCTGTAGCTTGCCTCCGCTACTGGTCGACGGAAAATTGATCGTCACGCCTGGAGCGGTGGATGCTTCCGTTGTGGCGCTAGACCCAGCGACGGGCGAGACGATTTGGGCGACTCCTGGTCACGCCGCGGCTTATGCGCCGATGCTCGTCGGCACCTTCGGAGGTGTTCGACAGATTGTTGGTTACGATGTCGCAGGTTTGGCAGGTTGGGATATCAAAACCGGGAAGCGGTTGTGGGAGATCATCCCGCCGGGGCAAGTTGATTTCCATGTTGGCACGCCGGTTAACATGCACGGCAAGTTGCTCGTCGCGACAGAGAACAACGCCACGCGCGTTTATGAGTTCAATGATCAAGGCAAGCCGAAGCAAGAGCCGATTTTATTCAACGATGAATGTGCGCCGGACACGTGTACCCCGGTGCTTTCAGAAGGCAGAATCTTCTGCAACGCATTTGGCGAATTGTTCTGTATCGACCAGAAAACGCTTGAAACCGTCTGGAGTGTTCAGGATGATCGATTCTTTGATCACACAAACTTAATCTACGGAAATCAACGAGTTCTGGCCTGGACCACGACCGGTGACCTTTTACTTCTCGATGCAACAGCCGATGAATTTCGTGTTGTTTCTGCACGCCGTCCGTTCACAGGAAAAGACATTGAATCAATGTCTCACCCAGCCATTGTCGGCGACCGATTGTACCTTCGATCAGCAAGCGAAATCATTTGTATTCAACTTCCGAAAGTTTCTCGAAACTCTGAGTAATAGGAATTCCAATGACCAGTCCATCCACATCTCGTAGAAGTTTCCTCGCTCACAGCGCCATCGCAACCGGGGCGCTCAGCATTGGCGCCAAGGTCAATGTGAAGGCCGCGGAAACACAGCCTAAGCCAACGTATAAAGAGTCTCAAAAAACGGCACTTGGTTTGAAACAACTTCGCCGCATCGCGATTGGTCCGAAAGACATTCGGCTGGTCGCGGCACATCAGTCCGTTTACGAGATCACTTCAACCGGCGATGCCCGTGAAATAGTTTCGCTGGAACAACCAGTGCGGTGCCTCGCGATTGATTCGAACAGCAACATCTATCTCGGTGTGCGAGATCATGTTGAGGTTTACACCCTCGCTGGCAAACTGATTCAGAAATGGGATCGTCCTGACAAAGAATCCTTAGTGACGGATATTTCCGTTGTTGGAGATCGCGTCTTCCTTGCCGACTCAGGCAGCCGCGTGATTTGGGAATACAACACCGCTGGTGAATTGCAGAGAAAAATTTCCCGCAACGCAACATTCGCTGCCCCCGCCGGTTTCTTCTCGTTGTCTGCTGATGCAAACGGCCGCATCTTCGCAGCAAACCCGCTGCGACATCGCATTGAAGTTTACAACTCCGGTGGCAAGTTCGCTGGAACCTGGGGTTCACGCTCAAGAACCCTCGAAGGCTTTCAAGGCTGCTGTAACCCTGTGAGTGTGAGCATCGCTCCGTCCGGTCATGTTCTTACTGCCGAACGCGGACCAGGACGTGTGAAGCTGTACGACTCCCAAGGCAAACTTCAGGCACTCGTCGCCGGACCGGAACACTTCACAGAAAACAATACCGTTGCCGCGAAGGATCAGTCGCTGAACTGCGCCACCGGCGGCTTTGATGTTGCCGTAGATGCTCGTGGAAACGTTCACGTTCTCGATCTGACGACCGGGAATCTGCACACTTTTCAGCAAGCGTAAGAGAAAACTTTTAGCCGTACACTTTAAGTGTGTGGCTAAACTGCTTTGATCTTCAATGCAATTTTCACGTCGCCGATGTTGACTTGCTTGCCGTTGTTTTCTGCTTGAGCAATCGCGTCGGCGCGGGTTTCTGATGTGATCGTCTCGTTCCAAACGGTGACCGCGGACGCAACAAGTTCGGCGTTTTGCTCGGCGGACCATTGGATTTCGATGCGTTGATTCTCTTCGAGATCAGCTTCTTTGCGAAGTTGCTGGACCTGGCGAATCAAATCACGGGCCATCCCTTCGGCGATGAGTTCATCGGAGAGTTTCGTTGACAAGGCAATCTGGATTCCATCGGCGTCGGCACTCGCCCATTCCGTGGATTGTTCAACGCTCACGAGAACATCGTCCGGTTCCAGCGTCACTTCTTCGCCACCGAGAGTAATAGTCACGCTCTCGCCGTTTCGAAGTGGTGCGAGGGCTTCGCCATCCATCTCTGGTAATTCTTTACGAATCACGCCGAGCAACTTGCCGTACTTCGGGCCGAGGGTTTTTAAATTTGGTTTGAAGGAATAGCTAACGAGATCGTCGAGGTTCTCTGCGCGAACGACCGACTTCACATTCAATTCATCTGCAATCACGATGATCGACTGCTCAAGGCCTTCAGCCTGCTTTTCGTCTTTGCAAGCAAAACGTAACTCCGCCAGCGGTTGTCGCACGCGAAGTTCCGCTGATTCACGCAAACGATGCCCCATTTTGACGAGTGTTTGAATCGAATGCCCGCGCGAGTTTAATTCCGGATCGAGCTTCGATGAGTCGACTTGCGGATAGTCGCAAAGATGAACAGATGCGGGATGGTCTAGGGTTGAGTATCTAGTGCCTAGTGATTTTTCTTCACCCTCGTCACTCGACCCTAGACCCTGGACCACTAGATTCTGATAAATCCGTTCGCTTAAAAACGGAATCGCCGGCGCAAGTAATTTCGAAAGCGTGACGAGAACTTCGTACAACGTTTGATACGCAGCAAGTTTGTCGTCATCCCATTTAGCCTCGGGTGAGTCACCCGGGGAGTCAGCGCCGCTAGCACTTTCTTCCCCCGGTGGATCACCGGGGGCTAAGTGAGTTTTCTCAACCGCTTTCCAG
>DAOUPA010000732.1 GCA_030626405.1 Planctomicrobium sp. | reverse complement strand
ACAAATACAGATCAAGACCTTGTTATTCACCACCTCAAACTGCGAAAGTAAGATTTCATGTCCAAACAACAATGCTCGACAAACCACAATCAAAAATCACAACAGGAAGAGTTCACTGAAAACCGGACAACGATCGCTCGTCTTTTGGGGACGTTGCTCGCGAACGAGTGGGTCTCACGGCGACTGAATTCAACGGCTCGCAGCCAGCGTAGTGAATGTGATGAATCTGATTGATTTACTCATCCTGAATTCACTGTGGTAATGACTGCGGGCGACATTATTCTACAAATCGGAACAGATGATGGAAGATCCCACATCAACTGAGGAAGTTTTCGCTCTGAATATCATTGTGAACGATCCATTGGAATTGAAGAAACTCATCATGTCGATCGAGAACGTCTCTGACGGGTGGCATCAGGATTTCTGCCGATAGAAAATTATCAATTTCCTATGAGGGGAACGCCCAATGCAAAATGATGATATTGATGAACCACTTCACTTAACGACTACTTTTCAGGGATCTTCCTCAGTCCACCGGTTCTGCCGGTGATTGCTGACTTCACAACAAGAATGTGGCATACTGACGCAAGGGAGTCCCGTAACAGATTGGAAGACTCGTGAGCACACAAGACATCGAAGGCAATTTCCCACCAATCCTTTTATCGAGACCTCAATATCAACTTCAGTCTTTGTCACTAAAAATTCGTTGGGAAGTGACTCGCAGGCATCCCAGCTACATCACCAACTGGACAAAAAGGAGCTTTGCATACCTCGGCTTATCGGAAGAAAAAGAGAGGATCCTAGATGAAAAAATGGAAGGGATCAGGGAGCTGACGCTCTATGGAATCGGAGTCTCAGGTGTCCCCGTTGATCCTGCAATTGAATTCGATCAACTGGACGATGAGACCTTGGACTCTGCCTGGCTTTCTGGGGCAGTGCATCCGCTCAGCTTGCGGGGCATCGTCAACTTGCTGATTAATTTTTTGCCAAAGGAGACGCTTGCGCCTGTCTGCTTGGCCATGCTGACCGCGAGTCGAGAAGACCAAGAAGGCGCTGAACCTTTCAAGTTGCAGGCACTTCGAGAATTGCAACAAATAGATCACGAGGCCCTCAACAGTTTTCCAGACGAACCTTTTGTTTCCATCAACCCCGCCGCTTCCGGTCGACAAACCAAAGAGGCGCTCAACAGCCTCTCGAAAACGTGGAAAGAGGAGCGAGGTTTGGAAGAAACTCGGAACCGGTCCAAGAAACACGAAGAATATCTTGAGATTTGGGATTTGAGAGAAGGGTGGCACAAAGGTATGTATGATCGAACGCGCGAGAATACGTTCATCAAAATAGCACAAGAACGCAAGAAAAGTATTCAAACGGTTCATACTCAGTACAAACAAGCATTCGAGTTGATTACAGGGTACGAATACTCGATCGACAATTGGCACGAAGCGTTCGGGTTGATCAAGCTAACCGACCTGTTTGGTGAGTTTGGCGACGCAGGAAAATCGCAATCTCTCACACCCAAGATGACACGGGATGTCCCGGAGTCGGTTTTACGTAAAAATGATGACGATCTTTCTGTAATTGAATTGAAGGAAGCGAGTGATCACTCCGATGTTGAAATTACGAGGTGTCAAGATGATATTCCGACAATCATCGACAACATTCGACGCCGCATCGAAAATGGAATGTCCAACGATGACATCTATGATGACCTTGATTTGAAGTATCCGAAGTTGGTCGAAGAGATTCGTGTCCGAGGAAAAGAATTACTTTAGCCTGCCCCTGAACATAGAAGTCTCTGAACACTGAGCCCGACTCGCCCCTTCTCCTGGTTGTGAATCGCGTGGCTCCACCGCTTTTCTCGTTGCCGTCAGCACAACTCGCCTAGCGGATGCTCTGAGACCGCTCCATTCCCGCTCAAGAAATAACGGGCGCGTTATTCCGTAAAGGGTAGACAGTGAACACTCCGGTCAATGACTGGTAGGTCACAGTCCCCTTGTTGAGCGGAACGATGAGCACGCGTAAGCGGCGAAAAATCCTGACCAAAGACGAAATCACTCATCCCTTTGAGGGTGAGTGGGGGGATCGCTATCCGCCGATTCTAACCGTCGAACAGGCAGCCAAATTGCTGCAAATCAGCCGGAGTACTCTGTATGAGTGGCTGAAAAAGGGAAGGCTTGACGGGGCCTACCGCAAACGAGGCAAGCACATTTTACTGTGGCGCGACAAAATTATCGAAATTATTTTTAACACTAGAGCACTTTCAGAATTCCTCTTAACTCGATTTGTTGTTTTCGAGTAGACTTCTTGAGTCCGTCGGATTTCAAGGAGGAAGAGATGGCTGGTAGTTATTCGCTTGATTTGCGTAGTCGTGTTATT
>DAOUPA010000075.1 GCA_030626405.1 Planctomicrobium sp. | reverse complement strand
TTCTTCTTCGGTAGCATCATCTTGAATTGGTTCATTCGAAGGAGTTCCTCCTCCGCACCCTAAAAAACTTACAGAGACACAGAAAATAAGCATCCAGGCAAATCGCTTTAACATCATGCAAACCTTGCTTAGTAAATAATAGTTTTGAACTGAAAAAAAGTAGAAAACGGTTGCCGGGTACAATTTGCCACCAGCAACCGTAAGTACCACCATTGGTTCTTCTAAAACTCACCTGCTGTTTCACCACCATTGATTGAACCCAGACCGACCCAAAGTCCATGGTCAATGTTTTCTGTGATGAATCTTACGGTGCCATCAGCGAGTGTCACTTGTACACCCCCAACGTGGAAACTGGACGCACCCTTGATGTCGATCGTGGTGACCGAGGTGTCTTGGTCACACGCATACTGAGTATTTGGTGGCATCAATGTGTTAAACCAAGGCCCCCAATACACACGCCCAGATGCCCAAAATCGATTGCCACGGTCATTCTCTCCATTCTGCCGAGTGGTCAGTGCTAAACCAGTGCTCTCACAGGCCGCGTAGTAATCTTTAATTCTCCGAAGGTTTGCTGGGTCGGTATTGTAGACTCGTGGATGTTGAGTACCAACTGCATTACTCAACGCGCCAGTTCCAGTAACACGATGACCAATCTCTTTCGTATTGTTTCTCCACAATCCAATTCGTGTTTCAGCAGCAAGGATGGTATTGGACGTCCCATCTTTGATATCTCGAATGCGTGTTGACGATTGTCTTGAAAACATCCCCGGAGCCTTCAGTCGAACATTACCGTTGGTCCAAGATGCCGAGGGGCCAGCTGAAAGATTGTAACTTGTCGGGGAAGAACTCGCATGAGGCTTTGCGCCTGACCCAGGATCACTGGGGCAAAGAAACGCAGCAATTGTCGAATTTCGCACCCAGTATTCACTTCGAGTTTGATCAGTAGCACTTCCGTTGTACCAGTAGTGATTAAAATTCAGCTTGTTATACAGCGGGGCTTGATCAATTTGAGGGAGAATCATCGCCAGACCGCTCCAGCCTTCCCAGCAAGCTGAGGATGCACCGCCTTCTCTGAGAATGCAGCCAACTTCGTTCCCAGGAAAAGTTCCATGGATGTCATGGTAGTTGTGCATCGCGAGCCCGAGTTGCTTCAAGTTATTCTTGCATTGAGTTCGCCGTGCAGCTTCACGTGCTTGTTGTACTGCAGGAAGCAATAACGCAACCAAGATCGCGATGATCGCAATCACAACCAAGAGTTCAATTAGAGTGAACCCCCGCTGTTTGCGGCGAGTTGAAAGTAAATCCATCATTAGTTTGTCTCCAATAAAGAAAAAAAGTGAAACGAACGAAAAAGTGGGAACACCACTGTACCAGATATGAGAATTCATGAACGGTTTTATCAATATAATTGAGTTTGTTGTCGCGTTCAACGGAAGAATCACAATTGATTTGCCAAAATAAAGTCACACGATTTCACTTCTCCTGAACAATCTGACTTAAATAGAGCTCACGAATAGACTTAAAAGGTAAGTCCGGCGCAAGCTGCTGGCTACGGTTGAAAGCACCTATTGCTTGTTCGAATTCGCCAATTTCCAGTGCAACGCACCCCACGTAGAAAAATGCTTCACCCTGAACAGACGCTTGCCCCAGCTTTTCCTCTTTGAGAATCTGAGACATCCCTCCTAGTAAATCCGAAGGTTTTGCATTCCACGACTTTGTCAGAACACGTTCCAAAAGCATACGTTCATCGCTTTCCGCGAGCAGTGCCTCACACGCTTGAACGTCCCCTGAAAGAAGCGCTTGTTGAAACTGATCGCGAAAAAGTGCTTGATCTCCCTTGTTGCTGGTCAAGCCATTCTGTTCGCTTGAATCATCGCGACTTTTGCTGATCCATTGACCCCGTTCTTCAGGTTCCAGACCAAACTCGATTGCGAGTTGCTCCAAGCCTAGCCCTTGAAGGGAAATCGCAATCAGTGCTAATTCCTTTTTCGCCCAAAGCCCTCTTGCGTATTCATCTCGCAATCTAGCGACCGCGCGAAATTGATCGAGAAGTGATCCCCGACCAGAGTGACGATGAACCCGGTGTGCCAATTCGAGGTAGCAACTCGTGCGGATTTTTTCGCCTTGCCTGCTGAAGTCATTTCGAATGAATCTCATTCCGGCGTAAGGAAGTCTCATGGCACAAAGGGCGTTGGCGATCATTCGTGCATCGTGATCGCTTCCAATAACGATTGTTTCATCGAGATTGAAATTTCTAATCTTGTTTGGCCATTCTAGAAACATAATGGCACGATTCGCTTGAGTCAGCTGTTCGAGATTGGAAGGAACTTCTTGCAACCCGAAAATTGTCCTCCTGCCATCGATGCTCATGACTTTCCACTCAGGGCTGACGCTCAGACCTCGAATGGTTGCCCATTGAGACGACTCCACGACCAGTAGTGATGCCTCCCACTTCTCGACACGACGTTTGTAGCCCCCCCAGGTCAAGTCATCTTTGAGGTAACTGTTAACACGGACGTCATGTAAATCGCGACAAACTTCGACATAGTCGTGATAGTCATTTCCGAAGATGTCCCAGCGGTCGTCCAGCACCAATTTGTATTGCCTGGAAACTTTTTGTGTTTGCCAATCCGATGAATGTTCGAGATTCATCAGAATCACATTCCCTTCGGTTTGCCAACGAGTTGGGTCGACGAGCCGTGGCGGAGTCTCTCCTGCCAAAACAGCAACTTTGTCGGTTTTCCAAAACGCGAATCCAGCGGCGATGAAAATCGCAAGCATCGCCAGGCGTGGATGATTGAACTGCTTCAGTGGGTCAAGAGAAATCCGTCTGAGAAGAATAATAAGCCCACACATCGCAAGGAGCAGATAGTGGCTACTACCGATCCCGATCAGGCTGATCAAAAGCAGAGAGAGAAAAATCCGCTTCTCACCCTGCAGTTCTGGAGGACGTGTAAACCAGACAGAGAATACAAAAGCGGCGAGTACTCCAAGTGATGGCCAAAGCTGCTTCTGCTGGAGTGGAGATTGTAAACTTGGCAATAATTCGGTTGGAATGTTGAGCCACACCCAACTGACCGGTCGCAAGCACGCATTGAAAAAACCAGTGGAAAGGCCTGCTGACACTGCGATCGCAGTGATAATGCTTATCGCGATCACCTGCCGAATGCGTTGATTTCTCTGATCAGTACATTCCAGAAGAGTCAGAATCAGTAGAAGCAACACAAATCCAAAATCGAGAGTGAAAAGAATCGCCCCCAATGCAACCAAAAGGATCATCGTTAGCCGAAGTGCGGATCGTTGTGCATTTCCTGATGACACCGAGAACATACCCAGTAATAGTAGGCAGATCATCGGGAACAAATCCAATGGCTGCACGAACAAGCTCAGGGAGCCGACTGCTAGTAACGCAGTTAAATTCGTTTCTTTGGTTATCAATCGCACGAGGCCTGCAATGACAAAAGCCGAAAAAAACGCATAGAGAGAGTACGGGACGGAAGTGAGTAGGTCTGCAAAACCGGCTTGAACGACTGGTACTTGCCAAGCACTGGACGGACTGAGTACACAGCCTGAAATCGCCGGAACTAGTCGAACGGAATCAACGAGCCAAATTGAGTTGCGACCAAGAATGATCAAAGCACTGACCATCGCGATCTTCACCAGAGGAGAAACAACAGTTGACGGTGTACTCATGGTTGTTGCTCACTTTGCCTGCGTATTCGGATCCAGTGGTCTCGAAATGCCACAGGACTCTCTCCCATCTTCACTTTGGGCATGTGACAACTGAAACACTGGTCCAGATGGCCAGCCGAACAACCCGTGTGCAGTTCGTTTAGTTCATCATGGCATTGCAGGCACTGCCAGAGTCCCATTGAGTCCTGAGCTTGAGGTGAGAGGTGCGGATCGTGACAAGTCAGGCACGTCATCTTGGAGTTTTTGAAGCAGGGAGACTGCACGAGCCCTACGGGTTGGAATCGAGTGATCGCTGAATTCTGCGGAGAAATTTCACTCGGCTTTTGTTCTTCCGCCCGACGATGACACTCTGCACAACGATTGACAGATTCCATCTGATCAAGATTCCTCCAGGAATAGTCACGAACATCACCATCAGATTCAACATGAGCTTTACGAGGACCATGACAACGTTGGCATGTCACCCCAGGTTTAATGTGATGTTGATCAATGTGGCCATCTTTAATGGGTAAGTAACTGGCATGGCACCCTAAACATTTTCTTGTTTTCGGCGCATCAAACAGTACTCCAAGCCCTCCAAAATAACCAGGATCCGCTTTTAATGGCTGTCCCGGAGTGATGTCAAAACCGTCGATGCCGTGATACCACGACCACCGAAACTCCAGCAAGTCGGTCGCTCCGCGACTGTCCATCAATGTCCCAACCCATGTTCGAGCGTGCGTTCCCGAGCCGAGGCACCAGTCCAGTCGAACCTGACTTTCAACACCATCATGTTCGTATGAGGCAACGAACTGGCCGTCGTGATTTTTCACTTTTGTCGTGTTCGATGGTTGATCTGACAAAAAAATGTCGAGCTTCTCCAACAATTCTTTTGAGTCCACATCGTCAACACGCTGAAGAGTGTTAGCGTGACCGGTTTCCCAGAATGTTTCGGCCTGTTCGTGACAATCCGCACACCGTTTTTCATCTGCCCAGCCGGAGTTCAACGTTTGCAGGCGATCCGCAGGCAAGATGACATCAGAAGTGTTGAAACGAAACACAACAAACAGGCTAAGAATTGCAAGAAACAATAACGCCGACTTCGATATCGATGATGTGAGATTCCATCGAAAAGTGTCTGTTGAATCGGGGGAAGACGTCATCGACAATTTCACCTGACGGATAAATTGAGTCTAAATCGAACGATGGCACATGCCTTCTCATGTCGTACAGAAACTTGCAGAGCCATACTACGAAATCTCGCCCAGTGGTCGCTAAATTACAAGCGTATTCAAGGTGAAACGAAGCCGCAACACCCAAAGACAGATTGTCATTTGCAGGATTGGAAAAACGTCGGCTTTCAATCACGGCAGAGAGTGCCCGCGAGTGAGTTTTGTCGCAATCCTTACAGTTACCATCGCGCGAGACTGAATGAGACATTGTTATTCAGATAGTGGAACATCCTCTCTTTTCATGTTGCTGAATTCAGGGTAAAGTCCGGGAAGCTGGCAGCGAGAGGATTGTTGCTCGCTTCTTATTCCAATTACAGATGATCATCAACGGAGTGAACATTTGATGTGGACATGTCCTGTTAAACTCGCAAAATTCGTCCTTGTCTTTACCTTCTTCCTTCTTCCTGCGGTCGGGAACGCGCAAAAAGTGGGGCCAAAAGCTCTCTTGGGCTATCAACCAGCTCAAAAAAACGACGTCCAGATCGAAGTCCCCACTGCTGCTGATGTTTCCAAATGTGAGGTGAAAGTCGAGCAAGAAGGAAAGCGGTCAGGTTACGCCTTGTTCGGCCCTCAGGGGCAAATTCTCAGGCGTTTCATGGATACGACCGGCGATGGCAAAGTTGATGAGTTCAAGTACTTTCAACATGGCCTTGAGGTGTATCGCGACCTCGACACCAATGGCGATAACAAAGTTGATCAGTCTCGCTGGTTCAATACTCAGGGAACACGTTGGGGAATCGATTCAAACCAAGACGGAACGATTGACGCATGGCGAATGATCTCTGCAGAAGAAGCATCTCGCGAAGCGATTCGTGCGCTGACCAGCCGGAATGTTCAGCAGTTGAACGCTGTGTTTATCAACGAAAGCGACGTGAAAACACTTGGCTTGTCGGCGAAAATTGGAAAGAGTTTTCTTGAAAACGGGCGCGATCTCGCCAAACAAATGCAGGTACTTCTGGCCTCTTCCAAGGTGCTCGTACCGCAAACCAAGTGGGTCCGTTTCGATAGCTCCATGCTGATGCCAAATTTAATCCCAGCGGATTCGGGCAAGGCAGCAGACGATTTACTTGTCTATGAAAACGTGATGGCCATTGTTTCCGTAGGTGGAGAGAACGGATTTGTTCAAATTGGCGAGATGGTTCGTGTTGGAACCGCCTGGAAATTGACTCAGGTTCCCAAACCCATTGAGGGGGGGAAATTCGAACTCGGGGAAGGAGGCTTGTTGCTTCAACCAAATATTGCGGGGATGGCACCTGGAGCATCCGGCGGACTCAGTCCGGAAATGCGTGCGTTACTCGACCAACTTAGCGAACTCGATGCGAAATCCCCGACCGCAACGTCTGCGAAAGGAGAAATCCTCAAATTTAATGTTGAGCGAGCGCAATTGCTCGCTCAGATTGGCGCTCTCGCCGAAAATCCTGAAGACCGGAGCCTTTGGTTTCGACAACGATTGGAAATGATCGCTGCCGCAACTCAAATGGAGACTTTCCCAAACGGTCTCGAAGAATTACAACGGATCATTGCGGCGCTGAGAAAAGACGATGGAAACCAGGAACACTTGGCGTTTGCCGTCTTTCAGGAAATGCTTGTCAGGTACAATGTCAATTTACAATCGGCCGAAGCTGAAGAACGAGCAGATGTTCAAGCATCATGGCTGGAGTCACTCGAAAAATTTGCCGAAGAGTTCCCCAAGGCTCCAGAGTCGGCAGATGCTTTACTTCAACTCGCGATCACTAACGAGTTTAACGGGGACATCAAAGAGGCCCGCATTTGGTATACAAAACTCGTGAACGATTATTCGAGTTCTGATGCATCTCGCCACGGGCAAGGAGCGCTACGACGCCTCGGCCTTCAGGGCCAGCAGATAACGCTCGCAGGAAAGTCCCTCGTTGGTGGACGTCCACTGAGTCTGGCAAGTTACCGTGGGAAAGTCACGGCGGTGATTTTCTGGGCGACTTGGTGTAAACCCTGCACGGAGGATCTCCCTCAAATTCAAGAACTGTATCGGACGCATCAACGAAACGGATTTGAAGTTGTCGGGGTGAACCTTGATTCAGCTGGAGCGGACATCGCTGGTTACATCAAGAACTATCGAGTGACCTGGCCTCACATCCATGAGGAAGGTGGACTCGAAAGCCGACCTGCTTTGGAGTACGGCATTATTTCGTTGCCAACGATGTTCCTGATCGACAAGAATGGGAGAGTGGTCAAGAACGGAGCGAATGTTGATGACCTTAAGAAGCTGGTTCCGGAGTTATTGAAGAAATAGTTCAGAAGCCCAGATTTTCAAAAAAGCCGGGCTTCTAAGTTACTTCTGAATCGGGATCTTCATCGTGATTCTCTTTCCGTTACGAAGAACAGTAACAGAAATTCGGTCGCCAATTTTTTTCTCGTTCACACCATAGGCCAAAAAAGCCGACTCAGTGTTGAGATCTGTTTTTCCATCGGCGGAAACAATCACATCGCCTTTTCGAACACCCGCTTTCTTCGCGGCAGCGTGTGCGTTGTACTGCCCAACATGAGTCACAAGTAGTGCCATTGTTCCGTTTTCGATGCCCAGCTTCGCACGGTCTGGCTGAGGAAGTGATTCCATCAGCAGTCCACCTGATGCCATTCTTCGCAATCCCCAACTGCTGACTCTCCAGGAGAGGTCGCCTTGCTTCCGCCAACCATCTTCAACATTGAGTTGCAAGTTCCTGGCTACACCATTTCTCTTTACAGTCGCGGAAACGGTCCCACCTTCAGGTGAGACATTGTGCAAGACCCATTGAATATCGGCCGAAGAGAGTATTGGTTGTTTGTTCAAAGTCGTAATTGAATCTCCAGATCGAAATCCTGCCTTGTCTGCTGGAGAGTTTTTAGAGACCTCGCGGAGTGTCGCGGAAGTGTTCGGGTTGAGAGTCCAGCCGACGACTTTAGGGTGAGGGTACGGATAGAGAACGTCTCTGGGAATCGGTTGACCGTTGGAGTGATAATGGTCCCGAACGGCATCTCCAATCTGGTGGCAATGAATACAGCTTTTGACGACGTTGCCTTCGTAATTCAAGCTGTCGGTAAACTTGTCTTTGAGTGCAGGGAACTTCTCCGGAGATGGAAACAGCGGCGACTTCCCCCGCTTGCCAGTCAGGGATGCCTTGTTATTCGGGTATTCGCTATGCAGTTCCAGCGCCCCACGTAACGCCTCAGCAAGCCCTGCTATTGAAACGTCCTGAACCCACTCAGTTCGATGAGATCGTGTTCCGAAGCGGCCGTAGATTGTGCCATCTGCGTTCAGGAAAAAGACTGCGAACGATTGATCTGTATCGAATTGAAACAGGCTCAGGTCGAGACCGTTCGTGGAGACCTGTCGCGCGCAAACAAACTTCTCCAGTAGTGGGCGGACAATCGGGTCTTGATCAACGAGGTCGTCGTCCAGCTTGACGCACTCCTCGCAAGGAAGACAACGCAACACAACAATAATCGGCTTGCCAGTCTTTTTCGCTTCTCGAAAAGCCTTGGGCAGATCGTTGTAAATCCAGAACCCTTCGGCGACGACTCTTTTACGATCCGACCGAACTTTCTCTTCACGCGTTTGAGCGTCGCAGAAATTGAGAAGTGATAATACAGCAAGAAGTGAGAAAATAGCGATCCGAGGCATAGTAACAATTCCGATGACGAAGAAGCGAATCGACTGGAAAAGTCATTATGACGTCCACGAGGGAAAACCGTCAACGTTTACCAAGAACTCAAACCCAGAATTCCTCTTCGCCGCTCCAGTTCATTGGCGGAGTCGATTCGATTTCGCAGTCGCCGTAGACGCGGGTCTGGCAGGCGAGTGTGAGGTCTTCTTCGTGTCCGATTCTCGCGAACAACCACATCGGATTGAGAACTAGTAAGACCTTCTCCCACCACTTTTTCCGCTTCAGGTTCTCTTCACCAGAAATGACGCGAACCCGGCAGCTGGCACACATGCCATTGCCTTGGCAGTTGAGATATTGATGGATGCCACCATGCAGTGAGACACCGTTCTTATGAGCTTCACGGCGAAGATTCGCTCCTTCTGGAACGATAATCTTTTTCTTTTTGAGATTCGTGAACGTAACGGTGGGCATAACTCGAAACCAATCCCTCAACACCAAAAGAGTGAACGCCGCCTCAACGATAGACGGTGATTCAACAACGAAGATGGTAATTGGCGGCTCAGGGACTTTCCACCCAATCCAATGGCGTTCTAGGACTTAGGAATCTGCTGACGCTCTAAAATTCGATCCATTTAGCACCGGGTGAGTCACCTGGTGGGCATCACGTTTGGTTTTCCCCCGGTGAATTCATCAGGGGCCAAGTGAGTTGGTTGCATTCTTCGCGGGTTTACGAAATCAAGCCGCGGCGTTTCAGTTCAGAGACGACCGTTCCGACGATTTTTGTGACGTCGGGGTTTGCCTTGTGCGAACTCGCATCTCCCACTGGACATCCGCCCACTGGTTGGTCAGTGTAGCCATGCTCGGAAAGCATACATTGCAAGGTGTTCGTAAGTGTCGACAGATCATCGAGTTGTTCATCCGAGAGCGGTTGTCGCCCGCGACCCATTTGGAATCCACGCAGTCCAACAGCGGCGCGGAATCCATCTGGAAATTCCGCTTGGTAGAGCATCGCGTCGAAGAGTGTGACGAGGTCGTACTGAACTTTACGAGCTTCTTCAATCTGACCAGCGAGAGTCAGATCGTAGAGCTTCCGAGTGATTTCCGGAACAACACCGCTTGATGCATTCGTCCCGCCATCGCAACCGATGAGCATCATCGGCATCAAAGCAGCATCCCAACCGGTCAGGAAGCTGAACTCCGGTCGATTCGGGCGGACCGCCTGAATCATGCGGATCATGTGCGGGATTTCCCCGGATGAGTCCTTAATGGCAACGATTCGTTCGCATTCTTCACTGAGCCGTTGCACAGTCGGAACGTCGATGGGGCTGGCGAACATCGGGATGTTGTAGAGAGTCACATCAATCGGCGTGTTCTTTCCGATCTCCTTGAAATAGGCATACACCGATGCAGGGCTGAGTTTGTAATAGAACGGAGCGACAATCGCGACCGCACGCACGCCGAGGCTTGCGTAGTATTCGCAGGCTTTCAGCGTCTCGCGGACGTTCGCTTCCGCCGCTCCAGCGAGAATCGGAACGCGCCCACGCGTTTGATCAGCGATAATCGCAACAATCCGCTTTCTTTCTTCGAGCGTGAAGCGGGTGAATTCGCCTGTCGACCCGTTGGGGTAGAGACCGTGGACCCCGCGTTCGATCAGCCAATCGACATAACGACGCAATTCCGGTTCGTTAATCTGTTGATTCGAATCGTAAGGAACGAGGTTCGGAGTGAAGATTCCGGCGAGTCGTTGTTGTGTCATATCATCTGGAGGAGTTAGGGAATTCTGGGGAAATCTTCTTCAAACCGTTGTGCGACAGCACTTCAAGTGCGTTGTAACAAGTGCGGAGTCATTTGGTATCCACTCTGTAAATGATACTGATTCGAAAGCCCTTCGTCGATTTTCGATTCGATCTGCATTGCCGTTTTCTATCTGCTGGATGAGAAACGTTCAACGGACATCGAAATTCGTCCTGTTTTCTATGATGTCGGCATTGAAATCCGCTGCCCTGAGACATAAATCTCACACTAACAATGATTTCGTCCTTCGAGTCCGTATTGGAGCACTCATCGTGGCTTCTCCTGTGATCCCGCTCAACAGCCAAAACCTGGTGTTTGTCGAGCAACTCTACTCAAGCTATCTGTCGGATTCGTCCTCAGTGACACCTGAATGGCGAGAGTATTTCGATGCGATCAAGAATGGCGATCAACGATTGAGCAGTGGTTGGACTGCCGAAAGTCCATTTCGCTCGCGCAGTATGTTCAATCCTCCTGGTACAGCATCGCAGCAGCTCTCGCATCAGAAAGTCGCGACCCGACTGGACGAAGCGGCGAGGCAGGAACGATTGGACCAGTTAATCCGAAATTACCGCGTGCGCGGTCACATTGCAGCTTCAATCGATCCACTCGGCTCTGAACGCCTCAGTCCAGCGGAACTTGATCCTGCGTTTTATGGATTTGAAGAGGCCGACTTTGACCGAGAAGTTTCGACCGACTGGGTGGCAGGACCGGCGACTCGAACTCTGCGAGGCATCGTCAATTGGCTCAAGCAAACATATTGCCGCAGCATTGGTGCGCAGTTTATGCACATCGACAGTCTGCCGGTGCGGCTCTGGCTCGCTCAACGGATGGAAGAGACCGGCAACCACATGAAGCTTGAACGGGATGAACAGATTCGCATCTTGCAACGGCTCGCAGATGCGGTTGTGTTTGAAGAATTCCTGGCGAGGAAGTTTGTTGGGGCGAAAAGTTTTTCCCTCGAAGGTGCAGAGAGTCTCATTCCGCTGCTTCATCTGGCAATTGAAAAGTCCGGCAACGAAGGAGTTCGAGAAATTGTCATCGGCATGGCTCATCGTGGGCGGCTTAATGTCCTGGCGAACATCATGGGCAAATCTCCGCGGACGATCTTCCGAGAGTTCGATGACGCTGACCCTGATTTGTATCTTGGGCGGGGAGATGTGAAGTACCACCTCGGCTATAGCGCGAACTGGAAGACATCGCAAAACAATGACGTTCATCTCTCGCTCTGTTTTAACCCGAGTCACCTGGAATTTGTGAACACTGTCGCACAAGGGCGGATGCGGTCGAAGATGGATCGTTATGGCGATTTCGATCGCGAACGCGGAACCGTGATTCTGATCCACGGCGATGCGGCGTTTGCCGGGGAAGGGATCGTTCAGGAGACATTGAACCTGAGTGAATTAGAAGGCTACAAAACCGGCGGCACGATTCACATCATCGTCAACAATCAAATTGGCTTCACGACAAACCCGAACGAATCTCGCTCAACGACCTACGCGACCGACGTTGCGAAGATGCTTCAAATTCCGATCTTTCATGTCAACGGAGAAGATCCGGAAGCGGTCGCGCAGGTCGTCAACCTCGCTCTCGACTTCCGCACGAAATATCAGCGAGATGTCGTCATCGATATGTACTGCTATCGACGTCGCGGGCATAACGAAGGGGACGAACCATCATTCACGCAGCCGATGATGTACAAGGAAATCCGTAAGCATTCGACAGTCTTCGAAGGCTATCTCGACAGTCTGTTGAACTTGCGAGGGATTACACGCGACGAAGCAGAGCAAATTGAAAAGGACTGTCGCGAGAATTTGGAGAAGGAACTCACCGAGGCCCGTCGGGACGACTTCATTCGTTGCGTCGACAATTGGGGAGGAGTCTGGGGCGGATTTCAGGGAGGATCGGTCCGGGAAGCAGATCGTCCGGAAACCGGTCTGGGTCAATCGAAGCTGAATGAACTACTCACGAAATTGACTTCTGTTCCGGAAGGTTTCAAACCTCATCCTAAGGTCCAGCGGATTCTCGATTCGCGAAAAGCGATGGCAGCCGGCGAGCAGCCGCTCGATTGGGGAGGAGCCGAGGTGCTGGCGATTGCGTCCATTCTCGATCAGCGACGCCCATTGAGAATGACGGGGCAGGACGTTTGCCGAGGAACTTTCAGTCACCGACATGCTGTGCTGCACGACAACAATAATGGTGAGCCGTTCAACACGTTTGAAAACATTATCGATGGCAAAGGCTACATCAACATTCACAACAGTCCGCTCTCTGAGGCAGGCGTGCTCGGTTTTGAATACGGCTACAGCCTCGATTGCCCGGAAGGTTTGGTGATCTGGGAAGCGCAGTTCGGCGACTTCGTCAATGCGGCTCAGGTGATTATTGACCAGTTCATTGCCAGTGCCGAAGACAAGTGGAATCGCCTGAGTAATTTGGTGATGCTGTTACCGCATGGATTCGAAGGGCAGGGGCCTGAACACTCGAGCGCCCGCCTCGAACGATTCTTGAATTTGGCGGCGGACGACAACATGCAGGTTTGCCAGCCAACAACCCCAGCGCAGCATTTCCACCTGTTGCGACGACAGGTCATACGCAAGTGGAAAAAGCCATTGATTGTGATGACGCCGAAAAGCCTGCTGCGGCACAAGGCGTGCATCTCGACACTCGACGACTGCGCCGCAGGTCGTTTTCAGGAAGTGATCCCGGACGTCGAATCGCTCGACCCCGGCGAAGTGAAGCAGATTTTATTGTGCAGCGGGAAAGTCTATTACGACCTCCTCGCCCGGCGCCGTGAACTCGGCATCCGCCATTCCACGATCATTCGCGTCGAACAACTCTACCCATTCCCGACGAGCACCATCGATAAAATTCTCGCCGAGTATCCAGACGAGACGCCCGTCTTCTGGGTTCAGGAAGAACCTTCGAATATGGGCGCCTGGGGCTATCTGAGAATCCGCTTCGGCGACAAATTCCTGGACCGCTTCCCGCTGAGTCGCGTCAGTCGCCCTGCCTCCGCCAGCCCCGCCACCGGTTCCTCCAAGATGCATAAACTTGAACAAGAGCAACTGTTGAAGGCAGCGTTTGATCTTGATTGAACTTTTGTGGACAAATACTGACAACATAGAAGAATCTGCCCCAACAAATTTTGAATGGATTTCGTAATGAGCACTGTGCTTCTTATGTTAGAGTTTGAGATGAGGCGAACCGGATGTTTCCATCAATCCTGGCTGGGATGCCGGCCCCACTGCCAACAAATCTGACGGAAGAGAATCTGCCGCACTTAGATGCATTAGCCCCAATTCTAGATGTTCGTCTTCAAGGCCTTTCGTTTTTTCTGGTCTTGTTCTTCTTGTGTGCCTGGGCTTTTCAGTCGGTTTGGAACTGGTCCCGTACGGACTCAAGTCGACTTTCAAAGTTGACGTTCCGGCAGGCATTGGTATTGATCATCGGTTGGGGAATGGCATCTTTAGTTGTGCTGACGATGATTTCCGGCGCCCGTGAACTGATGACACCGGGTGCCTGGCAGCAGCAAGGCTGGACATACAAACTCGCGGACGAGTCCAGTCCGTTTCTCGATGATTCAAAACCCGCCCGTCGTGAAGCCGTGGAACGGTTACGGTTCCAACTCTTTCAATACGCAACCAGGAACGAAGGCAAGTTCCCGGAAAAACTCTCGGACATCGAGAATGAAACACTCTGGTCGATTCCGCAGCATTCGGGATTTCAGTTCGTGCTTGTCGAAGGAAAGCATGGAAACGATTCGAATGCAATTTTAGTATTCGAACCTGAGATCGAAACCGAGCGTTTCGTGATCATGACGAACGGAATGATCGGCTCGATGCGGAGCGCTGAGCTTGAGAAGGCTTTGACCAATGACAAATGAAACAGAGCAGACCTCAACAGATCAGCCTGGAAATGCAATGAAATGGGGGCTCGGTGTTATCGGCCTCGTGATTTTCCTGATGCTTGTACCGAAGAGTGCAGTGTTACTGTTCGGCTGGATGGGGTATCTCTCGCGAACGTTGCCGAACATCAATCCGCAATGGGAATTTATGTTGATTGGAGTCGTTGCGTTTGCGCTGTTCATCGCTTCGATCTACTGGACACTACCGAGAGTTGCTCCGCATCTGTTTTCAAGGAACTGGAAACAGTCGTTCTCAATCGGTTTGTTTTTTGTGATTGCGTTTGCGTCAGGCACGGCTGTGATTGGTGCAACGCATCATCTAATTTGGATTATGACTCAGCGTCCTGCCCGGAAATCTGAACTCAAGGTGGGCGCGACTTGGGGAATCCCGATCATCAGTTCAGCACGGCAGCAAGCACGAGACACACAATGGAAAAATCAATTGAAACAAGTTGCTCTTGATGCTCTTAACACGTCAGACACATACGGTCACTTCCCCCCAGGAGGAACGTTCGATGAAAACGGACGAGGAGGTCTTGGCTGGCAGGCAAAGGTGATCAGGATGTCTTATCACGGTTATGATGGTGAATGGGACGACGACGAGAACTGGAGACACCCTGACAACGCTCGACTCTGCAAGTGCCTCATTCCAGATTTTATTCGCCCTGCTGCCAACCAAGCCTCTCTGTTTGATGGCGACGGTTTTGGGTTGAGTCAAATTGCTGGAAATGTTCATGTACTTGGCATCAATCAAGCGATGACACTCACGGAAATTTCGGACGGCACGGCGAACACACTCCTCTTCGGAGAAGTGACAGAGCGTTTACGGTCCTGGTGCGATCCAGCAAACGTTCGCAACCCCGCGGAAGGCATCAACAAGGTACCTTGGGGATTCGGCGGATTGCCTCACCGGAAAGGTGCCTACTTCGCGTTCTGTGATGGCTCCGTCAACTTGGTTTCCGATTCCATCGACCCAGCAGTGCTCAAAGCCTTGTCGACCCCACAAGGTGGCGAAGACGTTTCTTTCTAAGAAGCAGTAAAACGCAACATAGCCCCCGAATCATTGGATGATTCGGAGGCTATGAAACGTTTAAGAACAAGACAGTAGTTTAGCCTCGAACAAATTGCAGGCCGTTATCATTTGTCCCTTGGAGTTGGAAGGTGAAGCCTTCGAGGCCGTTGGGTGTCATGCTGCCGACGAGTTTTTTGCTGTCGGTTGAGCGGGCGAGTGTTAAAGTTCCGTTGTCGATATTAAAGTTGCCGCTGAATGTGCTCAGCTTGCCGTTGGAGACAGCTTTCCAGACGAAGCGACGACTTGCGTCCAGTTCAAGTTGAACGACTGAACCGTTGGTGAGTGTCGCTTTCCATGTTCCGACTTCACTGAACTGTCTTTGTTCGACTTGAGGCTCTTCGACAGGTGTGGAATTCTGTTGAGGTTCAGCACCGAATGCGGAGAGCATTTGCAACGCGGACTGTTGTGGTGTTCGTTGTTGCTGATTGATTTGCCCGACAGGTCGTACTGTTCGACGAACCTGATTAACGACTGGTGGCGTTTGCTGAACTCCACCAACTTGCTGCACAGGTTGAGGTGCGACCTGTTGAACAGGTTGCTGCTGAATTTGTTGCACAGGTTGTTGGGCGAACTGTTGTCCAGGTTGCTGAATTGGCTGAGGACTGAATCGAACAGGTTGGACTGGTTGTGGTGCAAATCTCTCGGTCACAATAGGTTGTGGAGTACGTCGAATGACTTGCGGTGCGCGGTAGACGTGTCGATAAGAATGGTAGGAGTGGTAAGAAGGAGTCACACGTCGGTAGCCACCGCGAGAACCGCAAGCGGAAACTTGATCGGTCGCAGTGATTGCAGATCCGATAACGACGAAAGTGAGCAGGCATTTTTTGGTGAAAGTGTTCATTGTCTTGTTCCTTTGAATAGTTGTTTTGAGTGTTGTTTCCTTTGTCATGCTTTCTTAAGCGAGAAGCCTGCGGATCTGTGACAATGATTTTGAAACAAATCTAAAAGAAAAAACGTGAGCCAGATCGATCTCTGGCTCACGTTCTATTGCTGAACACTTGAAGTGTGAGATTCAACAATTTGCTCTAGTTTTCTAACCAGTCCGCAAGGGTGTCGTTAGCATCTTGCACTTTTGCTTTCGGCGTCAGTTGACCAGTCATTGAGTTCGTCAACTTGGCGACGTACTCCATTGTGCTTTTGACTGCATCCGGGCTGGCGGTCGCATCGATTTTGACACAGTAAACGACCAGGAATTTTCCATTTTGGGTACGTTCAATGGTCCAGGAACCGAGCTTCGTGCGGGCGTTCTGTTCGAGCAGTTTCATTGTTGTTTCCAGGCCAGGAGCAGCATCGAGAGTTTCTGCGAGTGACCAGATTTTGCGGATATCGGCACGTTCGTAGTATTCGATTTCCTTGCCAACAAAGACTGTTTGCTTTTTCTCCTCGGTATTCTTCTTCCCGGTATTCTTCTTCTCAGCAATGGTCATCTCGATTTCAAAGTGACCTGTCTTATGTTGAGTGAATTCCAGATCGGCACTTTTGAGAACGTTTTCGACAGGCAACGGTGCTGGCTTCCAAGGGCTTTCGAGGAAGGCTTTGATTTCCGAAATGTCGACAAAGTAGCTGACCAGGCGGGCTTTAGTGGCGATTGCCTGAGAAATAGCGACCAGTTCGCCATTTTCGTTCACCACGGGACCACCACTGTCTCCAGAGTTGATTGGTGATTGAGTTTCAACAACTTTGAAGTTGTGTTCGCCGGCACCTGTGCGAAATTTCTTCTGATACACAGCTCGTACGGTTCCAGAAGTGAAAACCCACAAGGCGTCCGTTGAACCTGGGTTTCCGATGGACTCGACGTCCTGTCCAGGGCTGCTGCTTTCGGTTGCAAGTGCAATTGCAGTCACACCTTCCGGTAGCTTTCCGAGTTCGACGAGTGCCAGATCACGTTTACGGTCGACGGCCAGAACTCGACCGCGAATTCCTAGTTTCTTCACGTTTTGAAGGTAGTGTGAGCGTTCGACAATCGGCGAATCGTTCTTCATGTCAGCGAAGAACAAGACCACGTTTCGGGCATCACCGACAACGTGAGCATTGGTGACAACTAATTTCTTTTCGGTATCAATCAGGACTCCGGTTCCGCTGGAGGTTCCTTCTGAATTCTTGGCGAGAATCCAGGTCGTCGCTTTTAGGGTTCGGCGGTAGTTTTTGACGTCGGCATGAGCAGTTTGTGTCATCATTGAATTGATAAAACCGAGTCCGACAAGAACCAAAGCAAATCGTGTTTTGAGTGTTAAGGTTTTCATTGTTGCACCTGAGTCTGTTTTAAGAGGAGGGAGGGTTGCCATTTCATCGGCGGTTTGTTGTCTTCTGCTTCTTAAAGCGAGATCAGGCTGTTTCTGTGACATCTCCAACAGAGAAAAATTCAGGCTCGACGTGAAAGAGCACACACACAGCCTAAATGGAGGCCGTGTGTGTGCTGTAAGTCTTTTGATGTTTAGCTGTTACAGGTTACTTGCTGCGAGAGAACGAAAACGTTTTGGACTCCGAAATCTTGAGAGTGAAGCCATCTTTCTCGGCAATTACAGTCCCTGAGATCGTCGTTTCATCGTCTCCAGTCAGTTTGAGTTGATCACCGGTGAAGGTGAATTTTCCCGACGATTTGAGGTTCTTCTTGCCCTGTACGAAGACCAGACGGAAAGTGCCTGATTCGGTCAAATTGAGTGCGAACGCTTCGTCGTCTGCTGGCGTTGCAATCCATGTCCCTGTCAGAGTTTTCATTGATAGTAGGGAAACGCTCTGCGAGTCGGCATCGGAAGTTTTCTCTCCTAGGTCCCAGAGTGAAGTGGTTGCCATCGCCAGGTCGGTCATTTCGCTCAGTTTCGCCTTCAGGATCGAAGAGTTCAGCCCCTGAAGTCGAAGATTCGAGCGGAGTTGAATCTGTTGGACCGACTGGTTCACGACCAGCATCCCGGAGCCGGAGTTCAAACTTGCCTGCATCATGGCGAGCAGTTGTTTTTCGGTGATTTTGGTCGTATCCGAAATGTTCGTGAGTTTCATGGCGATGGTCAGTTTATTGTCGTCAAGCATCAACAGGCAGGGGATTGACCATTCGTCTCGCGTGACCAACGTCGTGACCTGGCTGGTGGAGAGAATATTGGATGTCATTCCAATGTCAGTGAGCAGACCAGCGAGTCTGTTGGCATCGTTAATACGCCTGGTTGTTTGAAATTGTGTTGAAGGTGAAGTTGTCGTCCCTGTTTCGGTCGATTGATAAACAGAATCAATCAAGACATCGGAAAACAGATCGTCAGCTTGAACGAACTGTCCAATGATCGGGATCAACGCGGCGGTGATGATGAGTGTCGTTTTCATGGGATTTCCCCTGTTTTTGTTGGTGATTTCGAGATGTGCGAAGTTGAACATCATCAAGCTTCTGCTGATCTAAGCGAGAAGAGGGCGGTAATGTTTCAGGTTTTGGTGACTCTTCGCTTCTTCCTGCCAACTATCTGCTACTCACTACCCATTTAATGAAGTACACAGCAGCGGCGCAAGATGAACTCGCCCAGCCAAATCGGGAATTGACCTCACACCGATTTTCAACCCTTTGACAATATTCTTTATGGCGTGGCGAGTTCGTTGATCAAAATAGGAATTGTTCGAAAAAGTTTCGAAAGCTCTGTCACAAATTTGAGGGATCGTCGCTTGGAAGAGTGTCAACAAGGGAAACGCGAAACACGGCAGAAACGCGACTCCCAATCAAAACACTCTGCCACACCTCAAGGAGAAGACGATGTTTATTAAGAAAGCCCTGTTCGCGATTGTTCCTGTCTGCATGATCGCTACCGTCGGAGTTGCCGATGATGACTTGTTCAACGAACTCTCGACAGTCTCTGTCGATTCCATCAGCGATGCAGACATCGCGATCGAAGAGTCCTTCGCAGATATTGATGTGGACGCACTACTCGATGGAACGACTGCGGACAACGATGATGCGGTGGAAGCCTGCTTCCGACGATTCGGATATCGAAGCTACCGCCACTACGGTCACTACGGATACGGTTACCGCTACGGATGTGGATACCGAACATTCCGCAGCTGCTACACACCTTCGTACTACTGCTACCGACCAGTTTACAGCTACTGCCCATCCTACTCTTACTGGGGGTGCTACTAAGAGTCTTCAAGCGGAGGTGTTCATTCTGCCATACGAAAATCAGTGTCCTATTCACATCAATTTCGTTTTTCGATGGCATCGAAACTAGAACACCTTCAGTGCTTGAGCCTTGATATTCCTGGCTAGAAAATCCCCCGATGGAAAATTCCATCGGGGGATTTTTTTATTTTTCGCTGGGTGAAGTTGATTTGGTGACGATGCCACCGTTTAGTTCATCGGAGTCCACATGTGATGTGAACGCGGTTTTGCACTGGTGTCTGACACTCG